>NZ_JBFBHW010000042.1:0-79712 GCF_040685395.1 Kitasatospora sp. NPDC088779
CGCCAGGCCCGGATCGCACGGACTCTTCCTACTGAAAGTAGGACGTGCTCTGGTAGCACCACTGACGCCTGACGAGGAATCATCTCCCTCGCGACGAGAAGTACAGTACCAGCTCCGTGATCAGTCACCGAACCGGAGGCGAACCCCGCATGACGAGCGCTCAACCCGAGGCCACCCCGTACGCCGACGGACGGCTCATGGACGTGCACCGCCCGTCCGCCGGCACCGCCGGGCCCGCGCCCGTCGTACTGCTGTGGCACGGCCGGGGCCCCGACGAGCGCGACGTGCTGCGGCCGCTCGCCCGGGAGGCCGCCGGGCTCGGCCTGCTGGTGCTCGTCCCGGACTGGCGCTCCGACCGGCCTGACGGCGGCCGCGCCGAGCTGCTCGCCTCGCTCGCCCACGCCCGCCGCACCGCCGCCGCGTACGGCGGGGACCCGGACCGCCTGATCCTGGCCGGCTGGTCGCTGGGCGGCCGGGAGGCCATAGCCGTGGCCACCCACCCCGACACCCCCGCCGAGCGGCGTCCCATCGCCGCCGTCGGCATCTCCTCCAGCTACGCCCGGCCGGCGATCACCACCGGGGACGCCCCTCTCGACCTGCTGGCCGAGCAGCCCTCCCCCGTCCCGCTCTGGCTGGTCCACGGCACGGAGGACGGGGTGCTGGACATCGAGCACACCCGGCAACTGAGCGCTGCTCTGACAAAGCAGATGTCCGCGGTACGGGTTCTCGAACCCGCCACCGACCACGCGGGCGTCATCATGACCGTGTACGACGCCGAGGCGGACCGCTGCCTCCCCACCACCGCCGAAGCGGTGCTGCGCGCCGGCCGCCGGACCGCCGCCGTCCTCGCCGAGGCCGCCGGGCTGTCGTAGGTAGCGGCACCACAGGCAGGGCGCGGCCTACCGCCCCGCGACGAGGGAGCGCAGGCCGTGGCCGCGTTCCATGGCCTCCAGGTCGCGCTGCAGCGGCGGCCGGGGGACGGCCAGGACGGGGCAGCTCGCGTGCCGGACGCAGTAGGCGGTGACGGAGGGGCGCAGCGCCCGGGAGAGGCAGCCGCGGCTGCTGCCCGCGCCGAGGACGAGCAGGTCGTCGGGGTGGTCGGCGAAGCGGACCAGGGTGTGTCCGGTGTCGCCGCGGACGGCCTGGCAGCGCAGCCGGACTCCGGCGTAGCGGCCGGCGAAGGCCTCGTCGAGGGCTTGCCGGAGCCGGGCGACGGCGGCGTCGCGGCCGGCGGTGATGGCGGCCGGGCAGGGTGTGCGGCGGTAGCCGATCTCTTCGCCGGGTGAGGTCCAGCAGAGGAGGGCGAGGACCTCGGCGTCGGTGCGGTGGGCTTCGGCGACGGCGTGGTGGAGGGCGGCGAGGCTGCCGAGCGAGCCGCTGACGCCGACGACGATCCGGCCCGCGCGGCCGGCCCGCTCCGCTGCCTCGTCCGCGCCGGATATCTCGCTGTCCGCCATGGTGCGCCCCGCCTCTCGGTCCGTACCGCCGTGCTGTGCTGTCGTCCTCCAGCAAAGCGGGCCGGCACCGCACCTCCGGCGCCCGTTGACACGCCTCTGACGCGCGCGCGGGTGTTCCGTACGTGTCCCTGATGCCCCGGGGTCGCTACGACGCGGTCCGGTACGCCTCCAGGTGGTCGGCCAGCTCTGCGGGGTGGCCGGGCATGGGGCAGTGGTCACCGGGCATCACCGCCACCACGTCGTGGCCCCGCCGGCGCAGTTCGGCCTCCAGCAGGTGCCGGTACCACGGGCCGGACGCGGCCCCGGGAATCAGCACGTACGCAGCCATCGTCAGTGACCTCTCGGCAGCGCAACGGGCAGTCCGGACATCCTCCTCCATCCTCGTCACGGCACTCTGGTGAAGGCCGACCGTTTCCCGGTGTGAAACGGCTTGCCTATCCCTCCGGTGGTTCGGCTTCCCAGAGGTCGGCGAACATCCGGTCCAGGTGTTCCTCGCCGATCGGGGGGACCGGCAGCGGGTGGGTGGCCTGGGTGCGGAAGCCGTCGAGGAGCAGGGCGAGGTAGCGGCGCCAGAGGTCGGGGCGCAGGTCGGTGGTGGCGGGCAGGGCGCGGCAGAGCGGGCCGAGCAGGAAGAGCAGGTCCATGGTGACCACGTCGCGCCGCATGGTGCCCTGGTCCTGGGCGCGGGCGATGAGGGCGCCGACGGTGGCGGCGTTCCGGCGGCTGATCTCGATCATGCCGGGGATGGTGGGGATGGCCTGGGTGACGAGGTCGTTGATGCCCCGGTCGGCGGCGACGAGTTCGAAGATGCGCTCGAAGTAGTGTTCGAGCGCGGTCCAGGCGTCCTCGGCGGCGAGGGCTTCCTCGCCGGCCCCGGCCAGGCCGACGGCGGCGTCGGCGAACACCTCGCCGATCAGCGCCTCGCGGGTCGGGAAGTGGCGGTAGAGGGTGGCGTTGCCGACGCCGGCCTCCTTGGCGATCTGGTCCAGCGGGACGTCGAGGCCGTGCCGGGAGAACATGCCGCGGGCGGCGGCGAGCAGCAGGTCGCGGTTGCGCTGGGCGTCGCGCCGGAGCCTTCCCGGGGGGTTCGCGCTGCTCGGTGCCATGTCCCGACCCTAGCAATCCCGGGGGCGGGTGGTCGGGCGGCGGTCAACTACCCTACGGAGGCGTTGATTCCGCGAGGGGTCCGGAGCGGCTCGCGAGGGGCCGCGGTGAGTCGAGGGGGCGGCCATGGCCGAAGTGGTGGAGTTGCGGTACTACCCGGTGAAGGGGTGCGCCGGGGTCGAGGTGGCGCGGGCGGAGCTGACTCCGGCGGGGCTGGCCCACGACCGGGCGTTCATGGTGGTGGACGAGGACGGGGTGTTCCGCTCCCAACGCCGGGACCGCCTGCTGGCCACGGTCCGCCCGACGGTCGGGGAGGACGGCCGCCGGCTGACCCTCGACGCCCCGGGTGTGGAGCCGGTGACCGTCGCCGTGGACACCGAGGGTCCGCGCCGGGCGGTGCAGTTGTTCGGCGCCCCGTTCTTCGGGATCGACCAGGGCGAGGAGGTGGCCGGCTGGCTGTCCGGGGTGCTGGGTGTCCGCAGCCGGCTGGTCCGGGTGCCGCCGGAGCACGACCGGGTGACCGACGGGCTGGTGCCGGGCACGTCCGGCTACGCCGACAGCTGCGCGGTGCACCTGCTGTCCCGCGCGTCGCTGGAGCGCTTCAACGCGCTGAGCGGCGGACTCCCCGTGCCGGCGGACCGGTTCCGCCCGAACCTGGTGGTGGACGGCTGGGACGAACCGCACACCGAGGACCTGGCCCGCCGGATCACCGTGGGCGGCGCCGAGTTGGCCTATGCCAAGCTCGCGATCCGCTGCTCGGTGACGCTGGTCGACCAGTCGACGGGCGCGAAGGCCGGTCCGGAGCCGCTGCGGACGCTGGCCGGCTACCGCCGGGCGGCGGTCGGCGGGGTCGCGTTCGGCAGCAAGTTCGCGGTGCTGCGGCCCGGCACGCTGCGGGTCGGGGACGAGCTGGTGGTGGACGCCTGGGGGCCGTCCGAGCTCTGAGGCCGGTCGCGGCGGGCCGCCGGGGCGGGCGGGGGGCCGCCCCTCGGCGATCCGGCGGGCCCGTCGTTCCGGCGGCCCCGGCGGAGACGTGCGCCGGGGCCGGGAGGGGCGTGGGGCGCGTGTCAGCAGCCCTGGTCGATCAGCGAGAACGTGACGTAGTGGTCACCGGTGTAGTAGTCCTCCTGGGTCGCCTGACCGGTGATGATCCGGCGGGTGCCGCGGGTCGGGGCACCGGGCGTGATGACGGTGTACTCGTGGTAGTAGCCGTTGGACTGGCTGGGCAGGACGTGCTCCCTGTTCTGGAACACGACGCCGTCCTGGGAGTACGGGAACGGCCCGTCGGTGGCGATCAGGTTGAGGGTGTCGGTCGCCTCGGGCGGGAGGGCGGACAGACACACCGTGCCGCTCACGTCGGCGTGCGCCTCGGTGGCGACGGCGACGGGCGCGAGGGTCATCAGGGCGACGGCGGTGACGGCGGCAGCGCGGGTCTTCCACGCGCGTAGAGTGCGGGTCATGTCCACCAGTGTGACCAGCCACCGACAACTCCGGAAGCCCTGCGACAAACTATTAACCGACGGGTAACTCACCTGTCTGACCAGCGACTTGAGCCGTATCCCAGCTCCGACCCGAGCCCGGCCGGCGCCGCCCACGAACCGCCCGGACACCCCATGGGTCGACCGCCGTCGAACTAGCAACCCGACCGCTGTCGGCTCCTCACAGCTTCCTCACGTTCGCTCCCCGCTCCAGTCGCGCCGCATAGAGTGACGGATCATGTCGGACCGGAACGACCGCTGACGGGGTGGGCATGAACACGGGGACGAACACGAGCGCGGGCACGGGACCGCACCCGGCCACAGCCACGGGCGCGCCGCTGACCGCGCGGCAGCTGATCGGACTGCTGGTCGACCCTGGCGCCTTCCAGGGCTGGGACGAGCCGCCGGCCGACCCGCCCACCGACCAGACCGACCCCGGCTACCGCGCCTCGCTCGACCGGGCCCGCGCACGCACCGGTCTCGACGAGGCCGTCCTCACCGGTGCCGGCCTGGTCGGCGGGCGGCCGGTGGCGCTGGTCGCCTCCGAGTTCGGCTTCCTCGGCGGCTCGATCGGCGTGGCCACCGCCGAGCGGATCACCCGCGCCGTCGAGCGCGCCACCGCCGAGCGGCTGCCACTGCTCGCCCTGCCCGTCTCCGGCGGGACGCGCATGCAGGAGGGGTCGGCGGCCTTCCTGTGCATGCTGCGGATCACCGCCGCCGTCCAGGCGCACCGCGCGGCCGGTCTCCCCTATCTCACCTATCTACGGAACCCGACCATGGGCGGGGTCTTCGCCTCCTGGGGCACGCTCGGCCAGCTGGTGTTCGCCGAGCCGGGCGCCCGGCTCGGCTTCCTCGGCCCGCGCGTGTACGAGGAACTGCGCGGCGTGGAACTGCCCCCGGACGTGCAGCGGGCGGAGACGCTCGCCGGACGCGGCCTGGTGGACGCCGTCGTGCCGCCGCAGGACCTGCGCGAACTGGTCCGCCGCACGCTCGCCGTCCTCGCCACCACCGCGCCCGCCCCGGGCAGCACGGACACCAGCGGCACCGGCGCCCCCGGTCCCGGCCCCGGCCTCGCTCCCGACCCCACCCCCGACGGGGCCGCCGAACACCCCGACGCCTGGGACTCCGTCCGCCGCACCCGTCGCCCCGACCGCCCGGGCACCCGCGAGCTGCTGCGCCACACCGCCGAGGAACTGGTGCTGCTGGACGCCCCCGGCGGGCGGGACGGCGCGCTGGTCCGCGCCCTCGCCGTCCTCGGGGGTCGGCCGGTCCTGGTGGTCGGCCAGCAGCGGCAGACCCCGGAGCACGAGCGCCCGTTCACCGCCGCCGACCTGCGGGCCGTCCGGCGCACCGCGCGGGTGGCGGAGCAACTGGGGCTGCCGCTGGTCACGGTCGTCGACACGGCCGGGGCCGAACTGTCCGCGCAGGCCGAGCTGGACGGGATCGCGGTCGAGATCGCGCACTGCCTGACCACCCTGCTGGCGCTGCGCACGCCCGTCCTGGCGGTGCTGCTCGGCCAGGGCTCGGGCGGCGGCGCGCTGGCGCTGCTCCCGGCCGACCGGGTGCTCGCCGCCGGGCACGCCTGGCTGGCGCCGCTGCCACCGGAGGGCGCGTCCGCGATCGTCCACCGGGACGGCGGGCACGCCGCCGAGCTGGCCCGCTCCCAGGGCATCGGCGCGGGCCACCTGGCGGAGGTCGGGCTGGTGGACGAGGTGGTCGAGGAGCGGCCGGACGCGGCGGACGAGCCGGAGGCGTTCTGCGCGCGGCTGGGACGGGCGGTCGGTGCCGCGCTCGGCGGGCTGGCGGCGCTGCCGGAGCCGGACCGCCTCGCGGCGCGGGCTCTGCGTCACCGCCGGCTCGGCGACCTCCGCTGAACCCCCGGTGGGGCCCGCCGATCTCCGCCGGGGCCCGACGGTCTCCCCCGGGCCCCCACGGGTGTGGCGCCGGTCTCAACGGCGGCGAGATCGTCTGTACCCAACGTGCCGGCGGCAGACCGGCGGGTGACGGCCTCAGCGGCCCAAACGGTGAGTGCGCTCACACCGGAATGCGGTCCACGACGGGCGATAGTGGCAAGTCCCGGGCACCCGCGCCCCGCCCCGCCGACGGGGCGTTCGCGCAGGTCACCGCCGGTCGGCGCGCTCCGCGCAACCGACCCTTCGAATCCACGGCGGCCGCCCCCCGTACGACCGGGGGTCGTAACAAGGGGGTCTTGGCGACGCCCGATCCGGCATGCCAACAATGGCTCAGTCGTCAGCCGCACCGGCACCTGTCCCGCCGGTAGCGACTTACTGCCAGGTCACGCCCCACGACCATTTCGGCCCCTGTCCGGCCATGGTCCAAGGCGGGGCGTGACCCGGCCCAACCCGATTGAGGTCCTGTTCTTCATGCCCACTTTCAAGCTCCGTATGCGCACTTCCGCCGCGATTCTCGCCGGCGCCGCCGGTCTGACCGCCCTGGGCGCGGGTGTGCTGCCCGCCACCGCGAACGCCGCCACCCTGTCCCCGCAGGCCGTGGCCGCCCAGATCGTCCCGGCGAACCAGCTGGCCTCCTTCAGCCAGATCATCGCCCACGAGTCCAGCTGGAACGTGACCGCGACCAACGCCAGCTCGGGCGCGTACGGCCTGGCCCAGGCGCTGCCGGGCTCCAAGATGGCGACGCACGGCTCCGACTGGAAGACCAACGCGACCACCCAGATCAAGTGGGCGCTGGACTACATGAACTCCCGCTACGGCAGCCCGAACGCCGCCTGGACCTTCTGGCAGGCCAACCACTGGTACTAAGCCGACCACCTCGGCTCACCGGACTCCACCCGCATCCTGACCACTCCCCCCTCACCCCGGGGGTCGGACAGGGATCACCGGGGTGACCCCAGAGGGCCCGGGCCCGCGCGATCCGCGTGGCCCGGGCCCTCTCGTGGTTCCCACGCACCTCTCGCGGGTCGCGCGGTGCCTCCCGCCGTTCGCCCGACCCGCCCCCGGCTCACCCGGCCCGCTCCCGGCTCACCCGGCCCGCTCCCGGTTCGCCCGACCCGCCCCCGCCTCGCCCGACCCGCTCCCGGCTCGTCCGGACGCCCGGGCCGCGCCCCGTCGCTCAGAGCTCGCCGGTGAGCCCGAGCAGTTCCCGCATCCGCGCGTACTTGGCGGCCAAGCGCTCGGCGGTCGCGACGTCCAGCGCGGCCAGCCGGGCCGGGTCCGAGTTGTGGGCGAGGTCGGCACGCTTGACCAGCAACGCGCCCGGCGTGGCCAGGACCCGCGCGGTGTACGCCTCGACCGGCTCGTCGGGGCGGCGGGTGAGCGCGTCCACGATCGTCTTGGTGGCCTCGGACAACGCGGCCCCCGCCAGCCACTCCCGGCTCAACCGGTCGTCCTCGACGGTGTCGTGCAGCCAGCCCGCCGCGATCTGGGCGTCGCTGCCACCGCGCGCGGCCGTCCCGTGTGCGACCGCCGCGATGTGCTCGCCGTACGGGTGGCCGTTCTTGTCGACCTGCCCCTCGTGCGCGCGCCGGGCGATCGCCTCCACCTCGGCCAGGCTCAGGTACTCGGGTTCCATCGGCGCGTTCTCGGGCTCCATCGGCTCATCGTAGGCCCGTGGTCTCCCCGTTCACGCTCACTGGTTTACTGCCCCGGGGCGGGAGACCCCCGGCCCACCCGGCAGACCGTCCGAGCGATCCGAGGAACCATGCCATCCCTGCACCCCCTGCTGTCCGGATTCGCCCCGATCTGGGCGCTGACCGGGGTCGGCTACCTGGTCGGCCGGACCGGGCTGCTCGGGCCGCACGCGGAGCCGGTGCTCAACCGGTTCGTCTTCCACGTGGCGATGCCGGCCTCACTGTTCCTGATGATCGTCCGCACCCCGCTGGACCACTTCGCCAACCCCTCGATGCTCGCCTTCACCGCCGGCACCGTCGTCTCGATCGGCCTCGGGCTGCTCGCCGGGCGCCTGCTGTTCCGGCGCAAGACCGGCGAGTTGGCGATCGGCGCGATGGCCTGCGGGTACGTCAACTCGGCCAACCTCGGCATCCCGGTGGCGATGCAGCTCCTCGGTGACGCCTCCTTCGTCGCACCGGTGGTGCTGTTCCAGATCCTGGTGGTCACGCCCGCGGTGCTGACCGTCCTCGACGGCGGCGCGGCCGGCCGCCGGGCCCTGCTCACCCTGCCACTGCGCAACCCCATCCTGTTGGCCACCGCGCTCGGCGCCGCCGCCTCCGCCTGCGGGCTTCACCTGCCCGCCGAGCTGAACCGCTCCTGCGAACTGCTCGGCGGCGCCGCCGTGCCGACCGCCCTGGTCGCCCTCGGCATGTCGCTGCACAACCGCCCGCCGGCCACCGGCCGTTCGCGCCACGCCGAGGTCGGGCTGACCGTCGCGGTCAAGACCCTGATACAGCCGCTGGTCGCCTTCGCGGTGGCCGGCCCGCTGCTCCACCTCCCCGCGCACCAACTCCTCACCGTGGTGCTCTTCTCCGCCCTGCCCACCGCGCAGAACGTCTACGTCTACGCCCGCGAGTACGGCCAGGGCACCGGGCTCGCCCGGGACTCGGTGCTCTGGTCGACCCTGGCGTCGATGGCGACCCTGTCGGTGATCAGCTGGTCCCTCGCCGCGTAGCCGAGGCCTTCCGGAGAGGTGACGACCACCCGTACACGGCACGACAGCTGTCCCCCGCGAGCCGTACAAAAGCGGGGAACCGGGGCCCTCGTCGGACTCCCGGTGGAATGCTGGCGCCCATGAGCCAACCGGACCTTCGTTCCGCAGAGTTCCACCACTGCCCGTCCGTCGTCACGCTGCCGCAGACGGACGTGGACCACTACAACACCGTTCCGCGCGGTGCCTTCCTGATCGATCCGCGCCTGCGCTGCGACCTCGCCGGCGGGCACGGCGGCACCCATTCCGCGCTGGTCCAGGGCGTCGGCTTCGACCTGCACTGGGCGTCCTGGCCCGAGTACCTGGTCGAGGTCGGGCCGCGCTGCCCGGCCGTCGGCCCGTACGAGGGGCCGGAGCCGCCGCGCGACCCCAACATCTGCCTGCTGCGCGAGGACCACCCCGGGCCGCACTACGGCGAGACCTGGTTCTGACACCCCGCCGGTCACTCCCCCAGACCGGTGGTGCCCGCCGAGTTCGATCCCAACGCCTCCCCGGGCCGGCCGGGGTCACCACCCGGCCGGCCCGGGAGGCGTCCACCAGTTGGATCAGCGCCCGCAGATCGGCCGGGCGCTGCCTTCACCCCCGCGGAGTCCCATCATGTCCGCCCGCACCACGCCCTCCCCCGCCCGCACCGCCGCCTTCCTCACCGCCTACGACGCACTGCTGGCCCGCTGGCCCGTCCAGGTCGAGCACCTCACCGTCCGAACGCCCCACGGCACCACCCGGATCAACGCCTGCGGCCCGTCCGACGGCCGCCCCCTCGTCCTGCTGCACGGCGGCGGCGCCACCTCCACCATGTGGTTCGCCAACGTCGCCGCGTGGACGGCCGCCGGGCACCGCGTCCTCGCCCCCGACCTCATCGGCGACCCGGGCCGCAGCGTCCACGACGGCGCCCCGCTCGCCGGCGTCCCCGGGCTGCTCGGCTGGTTGGACGCCGTCCTCGACCAACTCGGCCTCCCCCGGGCCGACTTCTGCGGCCACTCCCACGGCGGCTGGATCGCCCTGGAGTACGCCCTGCACGCGCCCGCCCGGGTCGGCCGACTCGCCCTCCTCGATCCCACCCAGTGCTTCGCCGGCTTCCGCCCCGACTACCTGCTGCACGCCCTGCCGCTCTTCCTCCCCCGCCGCACCGCCGCCCGGGCCCGCGCCTACCTCGACTGGGAGGCCGGCGACGGCCCCCGCCCGGACCCCGGCTGGCGCGAGGTCTACGCCCTCGGATACGCCGACTTCCCCGCCACCCGCGTCGTCACCGGCCCCCGCCCCGGCCTCGACCGGCTGCGCTCCCTCACCACCCCGACCCTCGCCCTGTTCGCCGAACACAGCCGCACCCACCACGCCCCCCGGGTCGCCGAGGCCGCCCGCCGCGCCCTACCCGAGGCGACGGTCGCCGTCCTGCCGGGCCTCTCGCACCACCACCTGCCCATGGCGGGCGCGGCGGAGGTCAACGCCCGGCTGACCGGATTCCTCGCCGCCCCCCGCGGCTGACGGCAGGGCCGTTCGGACGGCACGGGCGCCACGCCCGCGGCGAACCGGCCCTGCCCGGCCGCTGCGCACAAGCCGCCGGCGACGGATTGGCCCGAACTCGCCAGCGTCGCCAAATCCCTTGTACCGCACTCGACTTGGCGCTGGCAGGCTGACACCGCCACGTCGGCCCACTCACACCTCACGGAGCAGCCATGCCCGCGTTCGTCCGACGCCTCGCCCCCGCGGCGGTGCTCGCGCTCACCGCGCTGGCCGTCACCCCGGGCAGCGCGTCCGCCGTGGACCGTGACGGGCCGGCCGTCGCCGCCTCGGCGGGCGAACACCCGGGGCTGACCTGGACCGCCCTGGAACAGCGCGCCGGTGTGGTGCACGTCGGCACCGACGGCGCCAGCAACCCCTACCTCGGGGACACCGCCGCCGACACCGAACTGCCGGTGCTCTGCCTCCACCAGGACGGCCGCCCGGCCCCCACCGGGATCCCCACCGCCGGCTTCCACAGCTGGGCGGGCGGGGAGGTCGCCGCGACGGCCCCGACGGCCGGGTCCGACCTGAGCAACCGGGACGACGCCGACGGGCTCTGCGAGGACTCCTTCGGCGCCGGCTGGCGAATGGCCGAGTTCCACGACGGGCAGGGCTGGTCGCTCTGGGCAGCCGGCACCCTCCCGGCGGGCACCCGGTTCTGGACGGCGATCAACGACCAGCCGGCCAACCCCTGGTCCTGACGTCCGCGTGGTCCCGGGCCGTCCCGTGCGAGCGCGGGACGGCCGACGGGGGCGGGGGTCAGTAGATCAGGTACCCCGGGCGGTGTCCTTCGTCGTCGATCTCCCCGGTGGCCTGCGCCCGCAGCTTGCGGGACAGCTCCTCCAGGGCTCGGGAGGCCGCGACCTCCTCACCGATCCTGGCGAGCGGGCGGTCGTCCGTGCTCTTCATCGACTCCCCGTGGGCGCGCAAGCCCGGCGCCCGCGCACCGGTCAGTCTGGCCTCGCACGCCGTGTGCACTCCGTCTTCCTCGAAGCTCAGCTCCACGTCCCACTGGTTGTGCATGCCACACCTCCTGGCAGCGGCCCCCTCGCGCCTGTCCGGACCGGCACGGACGGTGAGCCGTGGCGGCCGCTCACACCAGCGTGCGCCCGTCCGGCCCGTGGCGGCAAGCGGGCCCGGCCCGGGGCTGCGGACCCGACCGGGAACCAGTTCCCCCACCACGGGTCTCCCGGCCGCGGCTGCTCTCCGCCGCCGGCCGGGCCGCGTCGCCGCCCCGGCGGTACGCTGACGGAAGCGCGCCGCGACCGCCGACCGAACCCGGACCCGCCGGCGCGGCGCGGGCAGTGACAACCGGGTGGTCCCTCCGTGGCGGTCTTCCTCCTCGCCCTCGGCGCCGCCTGCTGCCTGGGCCTCGGCTTCGTCCTCCAGCAGCACGCGGCGCAGCGGGCGCCCCGTGCCGACCTGCTGCACTGGCGGCTGCTCCTGGACCTGATGCGGATGCCCGAGTGGCTGCTCGGCACCGGGTTCATGGTGTGCGGACTGATCCTGTCCGCGCTCGCCCTCAACCAGGGCGAGGTCTCGCTCGTCGAGCCGCTGCTCGCGACCAACCTGCTGTTCGCCATGGCGCTCTCCCGGGTGCTGACCCGCCAGACCCTCGGCCGCTCGGGCTGGGCCGGGGTGCTGCTGCTCGGCCTCGGGGTGACGGCGTTCATCGTGGCCGGCCGGCCCACTGGCGGCGGTGCGCCCGCCGGGGAACTGCGGCACTGGCTGGTGGTCGGCACGGTGGTCGGGCTGACCCTGCTTCTGGTCTCGTTGGCCCGGCGGCTGCCGCTGTTCGAGGAGGCCACCCTGCTGGCCCTCGCCGCCGGTCTGCTCTACGGCCTCCAGGACGCGCTGACCCGCACCACCACCCAGCGCCTCGACCACAGCGGGCTGGACGCGGTGCTGCGCAGCTGGCAGCCGTACGCGGTGGTGGCGGCGGGCGTGGTCGGGCTGCTGCTGGTGCAGAGCGCCTTCGAGGCCGCGCCGCTGCGGATGTCCCTGCCGGCGCTGACCGCCGCCCAGCCGCTGTCCGGGATCGCCTGCGCGGTCGGCTTCCTCGGCGACCGGCTGCGGGTCACGCCGGGTGCGCTGGCCTGGCAGTCCGCCGGACTGCTGGCCATCGTGGTCGGGGTGATCGTGATCGGCCGCCACCCGGCGATGCCGGGCAGCGTCCGCGAAGCCCCGGAGAGCGTCGGGGCGCCACCGGAGGACGAGCGGCCCGAGGAAGGCCCCGGAGGCCGTCCGGGAAACGGTCCGGCCTGACCACCGGTGCCGGAGCGTAATTCGCTTGACCGGGCCACGGGTCAACGCTGCACTGTGGCGAGGCACACGGGCCGTGGTGCCGTCGTCATCCAGGGGAGGAAGCGGTAACGATGGAGATCCGTCCGACAACCGATCAGGACCTCGACGTCTACGTCGACACGCTCCATGCCGCGTTCGGGCTCTTCCCGGAGACCCCGGCCGACGGCGGCGGGCTCTGGTGGTCGGCGACCGAGATGGACCGCAACCTGCTCGCCGTGACGGCGGACGGGCGGCCCGTCGGCACCGCCGGCGCGTACACCTTCGAGCTCACCCTGCCCGGTGAGGCCCTCGTCCCCACCAGCGGGGTGACCGGCGTCGGCGTCCTGCCCTCGCACCGGCGCCAGGGCGTGCTCACCGCGATGATGCAGCGCCAGCTCGCCGAGTTTCGGGCCCGCGGGGAGTTCCTCTCCGTACTGCTGGCCTCCGAGGCCGTGATCTACCGCAGGTTCGGCTACGGACCGGCGACCTACACGCAGCGGCTGACGGTGCCGCGCCATCAGGCCGCCTTCGCCCTCCCCCGGGCGCGCGGAACGGCCGACACTGCGGCGCCCGGCCCGGGCACCGGCTCGATCGAGCTGCTGCGGCGGGCCGAGTGCGGCGAGATCCTGGAAGCGGTCTACGACCGGTACCGCCGCGCACAGCCCGGCGCACTGTCCCGGCCGCACCGCTGGTGGGCCTTGGGCGCGGGCCGGCCCCCGGTCTCCTCGGCGTCGCGCTACGTCGCCGTCCACCGGGATGCCGACGGTGTCCCGGACGGCTACGCCTGCTACTCGCTCGGCGACGGCACCTTGACGGTCGACGAGACCATCGCCACCGACGACGCCGTCGCCACGGCCCTGGCCCGGTTCGCGCTTGAACACGACCTGGTCTCCCAGGTCGTGTTCAAGCACGTTCCGTCCGACCACCCGCTGCGCTGGCAGCTTGCGGACTTCAACGCCGGCGAGGGGAGCAGCAGCACCGACTGGCTCTGGGTGCGGCTGCTGGACGTCCCGCGGGCGCTGACCTCGCGCGGCTGGTTCGTGGACGGCGAGCTCGTCCTCGACGTCGACGACCCGTTCCTCGGCGAGCACGGCCGCTACCTGCTGACCGTCCGGGACGGGAAGGCCGAGTGCGTCCCGACGGACCGGGAGCCCGACCTGTCCCTGGACGTGAGCGACCTGGGCTCGGTCTACCTCGGCGGCACCACCCCGAGCACGCTGGTGCGCGCCGGGCACATCCGGGCCCACCGCCCGGGCGCGGCCGCCCTCGCCGACGCCCTCTTCAGCGCCGAGCGCGCCCCGCACTGCCTGCACTGGTTCTGACCGACTGGTTCTGACCGGCTGGTTCCGGCCGCACGCTCGCCTCGCCGCCCCTGTGCGACAGGCCTACGGGCGCGCCGGGACCGACGCGGGCGCGAGCTCGGGCTCCGTCGCCGGCTCAGGCCCTGTCCCCGGCTCGGGCTCGGGCCCTGTCCCCGGCTCGGGCCTCGCCTCGTCGGCAGTGCCCGTCCGGCCGCGCCGGCGGTCCATCTCACGCCACTCCGGCCGCAACCCGGCCAGGTTCGTGGAGGCGAAGTAGAGGGCGCCGCCCGCGACCAGGGTGGGTATCAGCCCGACGAGGCCGACCGCTGCGCCGGCCAGCAGGCCGCCGAGCGGGATACCGGCCCAGGCGAGGGAGTCGCCGAGGGCGTGGACGCGGCCGAGCAGGTGGCGGGGCACCCGCTCGAAGAGCACCGCGCCGAGGATCGGGTTGAGGAAACCGCCGCCGAAGCCGCCGACCGCGAAGACCGTGAGCACCACCCACAGCGGCGCGCCGCACGCGAGCACCAGGAAGCGCGGGGCCCCGACGAGCAGGAAGCCGGCGAAGAACACCGTCCGGCGGGGCAGCCGGTGGGCGACGGCCGCCGCGATCAGGCTGCCGACGACCGCCGTGATTCCCCCGGCGGTGCCGGTCAGGCCGATGGCGGCCGGGCCGTTCCCCGACTCCCGCGCCCAAACCGGGAGGAGGACCGTGATGAACCCGGCGTCGAGCAGGTTGGTGATGCCGACCAGCACCGTCACGGTGAGCAGCAGCGGATCGGAGCGCAGGAAGGTGAAGCCCTCGCGGAACATCCGCCAGTAACCCACCGGTTCGGCCCCGGACTTGGACTCGGACTCGGCCCCGGCGGCCTGCTCGCCGGCGGATGCCAGGGCCGCCGCGCGCCCCATCCCGCGCGGCAGGGCGAAGGCGATGACGAGGGACCCCAGGGCGAAGGTGGCGGCGTTGAGCGCCAGCCCGGCCAGCGGGCCCATCAGCGCGACCAGCCCGCCACCGACCGCCGGGCCGACCGTGGAAGCCAGCCGTTCGGTGACGCCGGAGAGACCGGTGGCGCGCTCCATCGGCACCCGGGCGCGGTCGGCGGCCTCCGGGACCATGACCGATTTGGCCAGATCCCCCGGGCCGCGCATCGCGCCGATCACCGCGACCATCGCCAGCAGCACCCCGAACGGCAGCAGCCCCAAGGCGTGCAGCAGCGGGACCAGCCCGGCCGCGACGGCGCTCACCAAGTCCGTCGTCCAGGACACCACCCGCGGCCCGAGCCGATCGACCAGCGGCCCGGTCAGCGCCTTGACCAGCACGTACGGCGCCATCTCGGCGAAGGCGACCAGGCCCGTCATGGTGGCGCTGCCGGTGGTGGCCAGGACGAACCAGGGCAGGGCGATGGCCGAGACACGCGTCCCGGTGATGGAGACGGCCATCGCGGAGAGCACCCCGACCAGCGGTCGGAGGCTACGCGCGGGCGCGTCGGCGACGGTGGTCATCGGGACCCCGCCTCACCGGTGTCGGTGTCGGTGTCACTGTCGGCACCAGCGCCGGTGTCGGTGTCGGTGTCGGTGTCGGCACCAGCGCCGGTGCCGACGCTCGCGTCGGGCAGCACGTGCACGACCACGGAGACCCGCTCGGTGCCCTCCGGGGCCGGCCCCTCCGCGTCCAGCGCGCGGTAGCGCCGCACCACCGCGGACAGATCAGCGGCCAGTTGCCCGGCCTCCTCGGGGGTGAGCTGCAACAGCACGTCGCTGAGGCCGACCGCCTTGCGCCACTCCCGCGGCATCGTCTCGAAGGCGTCGACCGACCGCTGTGCGGTCAGGGCGTGGGCGGTGAGGACGGACCGGAGGAAGCCGACGGCCGTGTCGGGCTCCTCGTCGGCCATGTCGTCACCCGTCCAGACGGTGAACTTGTGGGCCGAACGCCACCACCGCTCACGGGCGTTTCCGCGCTCGGGATCCTCCTCGACGAAGCCCGCGGCGGCGAGCTGGCGGAGGTGGTAGCTGGTCGCCCCGGAGTTGAGCCCCAGCTGCTCGGCGAGCCTGGTCGCCGTGGAGGGGCCGTGCTTGCGCAGCAGCCCGACCAGCTGCATGCGCACGGGGTGGGCCATCGCCCGCATGCCCTTGGCCGTGAGGACGATGTGGGGGTCATCGCTGTGCATCCAGCCGCGTTCATCGGTCATGGCAGGAGCGTAGAACCGCAAAGACATCTTTGCAAAGGGTTTTTTGCGAAGATGTCTTTGCGGTGAGCAAGAGGGTCGCGAAGGGCCGCACGCCGACCGTCCGCCGGCCTTCCGTCAGTCGTGCGCGACCACCAGCAGCAGCACCACCGTCAGCCCGCCGCCCGGCGTGGCCTCCACCGCCAGCCGCCCGCCCGCCGCCAGCACCAGGCTGTGCACGGCGGGCCCGACCGGCCCGTCGGCGCGGGCGCCCGCGAGCAGCCACTCCCGCGCCCCGGGCAGCTCGGACGACCCCCGGTCGGCCACCCGGATCTCCACCCGCCCGCGCGGTCGCGCCGCCCCGCTCAACCCGGCCGCCCGCAGGGCCGTCGCGGCCGGGCCCGGCCCGCCCGCCACCTCGGCGCGGACCAACACCCGCCCGCCGGGCGGGTTGCGCCGGATCGCGTGGTCGACCAGGCCGGCGAGCGCGGCCTCCAGCCGCCGGGCGTCCGCGGCCACCACCGGCAGCCCCGGCGCCAGCCGGGTCGTCACCGCCGCCGCCCGGCCGCCGCCGCGCACCACCTTGCGGACCACCTCGGCCACCTGGACGTGCCGTGCCTGCGGCTCGCAGCCGGCCTGCCGGCCGGTCCACTCGACGCGCTCCAGTTCCGGCCGGGACAGCTCCCGGGGCCCGGCCATCTCGCCCGGTCGGAACGGTCCCGGTTCCTCGCCCGCCGCCGCGCCGCCGGGCCCGCCCGTACGGCCGGGGCCACCCGGCCCGCCGAGGGCGCCGAGTGCCCTGGCCCCCGATGCGACATAGCCCCAGAGCTTCCCGCTTGCCATCGCCCTGCCCCTCGCGCATCGCCGGCGGCCGTCATCAGTACCGCGGCCGACCGGCGCGGGCCGCTTCCCAGGCCCTGCTGTCAGCCTGCACCTCACTCGTTCGGGTGACAATCCGGCTCCGGGACGCGAACCGGGCACCACCCCCGCCGGTCGGCCGGTGCCACACCCGCCGACCGGCGGGGCAGGCCCGGGCTCCGGCCCGCCGCGGGCCCGCGACGCGGCGCCGCCGACCCCGGGCCGGGCCTCACGAACTCCCTTCGCCCGCCCGGAGGTCCGCCGCCCGGGCCGGAGCCCGGAGACCCCCCTAGACTGGCCCCATGCCCCGGCTCAACGACCAGGTGCGGGAGCTGCTCCAGGAGTACGCCGACCTGATCAACATCACCGGCGGGGACGCCTTCCGGGCGCGGGCCTACGAGAAGGCCGCCCGCGCGGTGGGCGGCCACTCCGAGGACGTCGCCGGCCTGGACGCCAAGGGCCTGCAGCAGATCCCCGGCGTCGGGAAGTCCACCGCCGAGAAGGTCGCCGAGTACCTCACCACCGGGCGGATCACCGCCCTGGAGGCCCTTCGCGTCGAAGTCCCGTCCGGGGTCCGGGAGATGACGGCCGTGCCCGGCGTCGGCCCCAAGCGCGCCCTCGCCCTCTACCGCGACCTGGGCATCGCCTCCGTCGACGACCTGGCCGAGGCGGTCCGCTCCGACCGGCTGTCCGGCGTGGCGGGCTTCGGCGAGCGCAGCGGCGAGAAGATCCTGCACGGCATCGAGTTGCTGCGGCGCTCCGGCGGCCGCACGCTGCTCGACGCGGCCACCGAACTGGCCGAGCAGCTCGTCGCCGCGCTGTCCGCCGTGCCCGGCTGCACCCGCTGCGCGTGCGCGGGGTCGCTGCGCCGGATGCGCGAGACGGTCGGCGACGTCGACGTGCTGGCGACGGCCGCCGACTCCGCCCCGCTGATGGCCGCGCTCACCGGACTCCCGTACGTGGCCGAGGTGATCGCGAGCGGTCCGACCAAGACCTCGGTGCGCACCACCGGGGGCGTGCAGGTGGACCTGCGGGTCGTCCCGGAGGAGGACTGGGGCGCGGCACTCGTCTACTTCACCGGATCGAAGGCGCACAACATCAGGCTGCGCACGATGGCCGTCCGGGCCGGGCTGAAGCTCTCGGAGTACGGCCTGTTCCGGACCGCCGCCGAGGGAGCGGACGGCGAGGAAACGGACGGCGAGGGCGCGGACGGCGCCAAGGTGGCGTCCGCGACCGAGGACGAGGTGTACGCGGCACTCGGCCTGCCGTGGATCGCGCCGCCGCTGCGCGAGGACCGGGGCGAGATCGAGGCCGCCCTGCGCGGTGAACTCCCGGATCTGGTCCAGGAGTCGGACCTTCGCGGCGACCTGCACACGCACACCGACCTGACCGACGGCCTGGCCACCCTGGAGGAGATGATCGACACCGCGGCCGCCCGCGGCTACTCCTACTACGCCGTCACCGACCACGCACCGGACCTGGTGATGCAGCGGATGACGGACGAGAAGATGCTCGCCCAGCGCGAGCGGCTGCGCCGACTCGCCGACCGCCACCGGAAGCTGCGCCTCCTGCACGGCACCGAGCTGAACATCGGCCCGGACGGCGGGGTGGACTGGCCGCCCGGGTTCCTGGCCGGCTTCGACGTCTGCGTGGCCTCCGTGCACTCGCACTTCACCGCCGACCGGGCCGCCCAGACCCGCCGGCTGATCCGCGCCTGCGAGAATCCGCACGTGCACGTCATCGGCCACCTCACCACCCGGAGGATCGGCCGCCGCGGCCCGATCGACGTCGACCTGGACGCGGTGTTCGTGGCCGCCGCGCGCACCGGCACCGCGATCGAGATCAACAGTTCCCCGCAGCGGCTCGACCTGCGTGACGAGGACATCCTGCGGGCGAAGCGGCACGGCGTCCGCTTCGCGATCGACAGCGACGCCCACGCCACCGGGCAGCTCGCCTACCCGCGCTTCGGCATCGGTACGGCGCAGCGCGGCTGGCTCACCGCCGAGGACGTGATCAACACCTGGCCCTGGCAGCGGCTGAAGCGTTTCCTCCGCAAGGACGCGCTGCGCTGAGCGGGCCGCCGGGCACCCGGTGGGCGGCCCCCGGGCACAGGGCCGCCCACCCTATGGTCAGCTCGACACCGCCCCGAGCCCACCCCGCCGCCGCCCCGACGCGGTCCCGAGCCCACCCCGACGCCTCCCCGAGGTCACCGCTCCGCGAACGAGGCCCCCGGCGTGGCCAGCACCCGGGCCGCGCTGCGGTGCCCGAGGCCGGCGGCCAGGTTCAGGTCGCCGGCCTCCAGGAAGCCGGCCAGGAATCCCGCCGCGAAGGCGTCCCCGGCGCCGGTGAGGTCGCGCACCTCGCTCACCGGCGGCACGGGCACCGTGAACGGCGCGTCCCCGGGCACGTCGACGGTGGTCGCCTCCGCGCCCGCCTTGGTGACCACGGTGGTGGCCGCCAACCGGGCCCGCTCCGGCCCCGGCAGCCCGCCCACCAGCAGGCCCAGGTACTCCGCCTCGGACCGGTTGGCGAACACGAAGGTCGGCGCCAACTCGGCCAGCAGGGCGAGGAAGCGCTCCCGCCCGTACTGCTCCAGCATGCCGGTCGAGGAGGCGTCCACCGAGGTGGTGCCGCCCGCCCGTCGGACCCGCGCCAACGCGTCCACCGCGGAGCGGCCGACCGGATCGCCGTCGAAGGAGTAGGCGGGCACGTGCAGGTGGGTCAGGCCGGCCAGCCACTCGTCCGGCACCCGGTCCAGCAGCTTGGCCGCGCCGCGGTCGGGCAGCATGGTCCGTTCGCCGGTCTGGTCGATCAGGACCACGATGCTGCCGGTCTGGCCGCGCCGGGCGACCCGTACGTCCACGCCGTGCCCGGTCAGCTCGGCGACGACGCCGTCCCCGACCGGGTCGGCGCCGACGCAGCCGATGAACCGGGCCGGGTACTGACCGGCGGCGAAGCTCGCGACGTTCGCCGCGCTGCCGCCGCGCCGCCGGAAGACCTGGGCGCTGGAGTCGGTGCCGTGCCGCAGCGGGCCGTCGACCCAGACGACGATGTCCTCGACGAGGTCGCCGAGCACCCCCAGCACGGGTCAGGCCCCGCTGCGGGCGGCGGCCGCCAGCGCGGTCGCGATCTGGCCGCCGAGCCGGACGTTGCCCCGGTAGACCTCGACGTTGACCTCCAGGCTGCGGCCCTGGGTGTCGCGCTGGATGTGGTCGAGCAGGAACGGCGTGGAGGCGTTGCCGGTGACGCCCTGGCGCTCGGCCTCGGCCCAGGCGCGGGCCAGGATGCCGTCGAGTTCCTCCGGCGGCAGCTGCTTGGCGGGGTCCACCGGGTTGGCGATCAGGACGGCCTGCGGCAGGGCGAGGCGGTCGCGGGCCTCGATGAGCCGCGCGGCCTCCTCGGGCGACTCGACGCTGAAGTTGATCTCGTGGCCGGAGTCGGTGACGTAGAAGCCGGGGTACTTGCGGGTGCGGTAGCCGATGACCGGGATGTTGAAGGTCTCGAAGCGCTCCAGGGTGGCCCGGATGTCGAGGATCGACTTCACGCCCGCGCTGATCACGGTGACCGGCGTGGCGGCCAGGGTGGTCATGTCGGCCGACTCGTCGAAGCTCTCGGAGGCGCCGAAGTGGACGCCGCCGAGGCCGCCGGTGGAGAACACCCGGATGCCCGCCCGGTGGGCGAGGAAGGCGGTGGCCGCGACGGTGGTGCCGCCGTGGCGGCCGAGCGCGGCGACCACCGGCAGGTCGCGCAGGCTCACCTTGTCCAGGCCGTCCGTCGCGGACAGTTCGGTGATCTGCTCGGTGCTCAGACCGACCGTGGGCACGCCCGCGTGCACGCCGATGGTCGCCGGGACGACGCCCGCCTCGCGCAGCTGTCGCTCGGCCTCCAGCGCGACGGCCAGGTTGCGGGGGCGCGGCAGGCCGTGGGTGAAGATGGTCGATTCCAGCGCGACCACGGGCCGGCCGTCGGCCACGGCCTGCGCGACCTCCTCGGAGACGCGGATGGCCCGCGCGGAACGGGTGGCCGGCGCGGAGCCGACGGCTTCGGGGGTGCTGGGGGGCAGTCCGGTCATGGTCGGATCTCTCTGTGAGATGCCACTGCGGTGGGGCAACGTGTCGCTCAGCGTATGGACGGTTCGCATCGGAATCCAGAATGAGTCCTGGGGCTTTCCATAGGCTCGGACCTATGGGTTGGCTTAGGCTTGGGCCATGGGCTTCACCTTGCGTCAACTTGAGGTCTTCCTCACCGTCGCCGAAACACTGCACTTCGGACGGGCCGCCGAACGGCTGCACATCTCCCAGCCGACGGTCAGCCAGGAGGTCGCCCGGCTGGAGCGGACCGTCGGTGTCGAGCTGTTCGACCGCAGCCGCCGCTCGGTGGCGATGACCGAGGCCGGCGAGGTGATGGCCGCCGAGAGCGCCCGGCTGCTCGGGCAGGCCGAGACGCTGCTGGCCCGGGTGCGGCTGCACGAGGAGTCCCGGCTGGGGACGGCCCGGATCGTCGCCTCCCCCAGTGTGGTGAACCGGCTGCTGCCCGCCGTGGTCAGCCGCGCCGAACAGGAACTGCCCGCGCTCACCACCGCCGAGGTCGCCGTCGACACCGGCCAGGTCTCCACCGCGCTGGCCGCCGAACTCGCCGACATCGGCCTCGGCCGCTTCCTCGACGAGGTGGCCGGCTACCGGCTGGAGCGGATCGCCGACGAGCCGGTGCGGGTCGCCCTCGGCCGGGACCACCCGCTGGCCGGCCGGACGAGCGTGCGCCTCGGCGAACTGCGCGACCTGCCGCTGCTGCTGTGGCCGCGCGAGCAGCACCCGCGCTACTACGACCACGTGCTCGGCCTGTGCGCGGACCACGGCGTCGACCCGCCGGTCCTGGTCAGCCCGCCGCGGATCGTCGGCTCCCGGCTCTACCTGCTCGCCCGCAACCGCGCGTTCTCGCTGGTGCCCGGCTCGATGACCGGCCACCTCACCGAGGACGTGGCCACCGTCCGGCTGGACGGCCGGGCCACCCTGCCGCTGGAGATGCAGTGGCGGCTGGACGACCGCCGGCCCCGGCTGGCCACCCTGCGCGACCTGATCCGCCAGGAGGCGGCGGCCCTGGAGGTCGACTAGGGCTTTGCCGGGCCCGCGACGCCGGGCACCCGAAGCGCCCCCGGCGAATCCTTGACGCTGGCATGCCACCGCCGAAAGGATGCCCGGACCGCCCACCCGGCCCGCGGCAGCGCCCGCCGGCCGCCCGACCCCTGGGGACCAGCCTTGGCCGTCCGCCCGCTGCTTCGCCGCGCCGCCCGCCTCCTCGGCGCCGCCGCCCTGACCCTCGCCGGCACCCTCACCGCCGCCGCCCCCGCCCACGCCGACTTCGGCACCGACTACCACGACCCGGTCACCGCCACCCGGCCGCTCACCCGCCCCGACACCCGCTCCTGCACCGTCGAGGTAATGCACGACCAGCAGTTCCGCAACGGGTACGGCAACCCGCCCGACACCCCGTACACCACCACCCTCACCCCGCCCGCCGACTGCGCCGGGCCCTGGTCGGCGGTGGTCCTGGACCTCCACGGGCAGGTCGCCGGGCGGCAGTTCGACCGCATCTTCAGCGCCCGCGTCGGCGGCGTCCAGGTGCTGCTCTCCTCCACCCCCGAGCCGTCCAAGGACGGCATCGAATGGAAGCTCGAACGCGATCTCACCCGCTACGCCCCGCTGTTCGCCGCCGGCCCGCAGCCGTTCTCCCTCGACCTCGCCAACGTCACCGACGCCACCTACACCGGCGTCTTCACCATCAGCGCCAGTGTCACCTTCTACACCGCGGACGACCGCCGGCCCGCCGCCCGCGCCGCCGACCGCCTGCTCACCACCGGGCCGTTCGCGCTCACCCAGGCCGCCCCCGCCGCCACCCGCGAGCTCACCTTCCCGCAGAACCTCGAACGCCTCACCGCCGAGGTCTACACCCGGGGCGGCGGCGCCTGCGAGGAGTTCGCCTACGCCTCCGCGCCCGACGCCTTCGTCAGCGCCAACCCCGGCCTCGGCTCCTGCGGCAAGGGCCCGTTCCGCGAACTGCGGCTCACCGTCGACGGGCGGACGGCCGGCGCGGTCTGGCCCTACCCCGTCATCTACACCGGCGGGTGGGATCCGCTGCTCTGGCGGCCCGTCCCCGGCGTCTTCGCCTTCGACCTGCCCGCCTACCGGCTCGACCTCACCCCCTACGTCGGACTGCTGCTCGACGGCCGCCCGCACACCGTCGGCATCGCGGTGAACGCCACCGAGGCGCAGAACAACGACACCTGGACCGGCCAGGTCAACCTCTTCGCCGACGTCGACCACGGCACCGCCCGCACCACCGGGCAGCTCACCGACCACCGGGTCGCCCCCGAGGCCGCCGTCGACACCCGGCTCACCGACCACGGCGGCGGCAGCGGCGACTGGACCGTCACCGCAGGCCGGCACGACCTCGCCCGCGGCTGGGTCCAGACCTCGCACGGCCGGATCACCACCGAGGTCCGCGACGACCTCGCCTTCCGCTCCGCCCAGCAGCTGCGCGACAGCGGCAACGACGTGACCCTGCACAACCGCACCGACCTCACCCGCACCACCGCCACCTGGGGCGGCGGCCCGCACCGCACCACCACCGTGCGCGAGGGCGAACCGCTGGACGTCACCTACCGCGTCACCCACGACGCCGCCGGCAACACCGACCAGCGGACCGCCATGGACCTCGGCTACCACCGCGAGGCCACCGCGGCCACCGGCGGCCACGTCACCGAGCGTTCGACCGTCGACCACACCCTGCGCCCCACCGCCCGCCGCCACGACGGCGACTCCACCGTCCGCACCGGCACCAGCACCGAGGACTACCGCAGCACCGGGCCCGACGGGCCGTACCACCGCACGCTCTCCTTCGTCGACGGCTGGCCGAAGCCGTAACACCGCCCCGAATCTCCCGACTTGCGAAATCCATCCGATTTCGGGCGGTTGAC
This sequence comes from Kitasatospora sp. NPDC088779, assembly GCF_040685395.1. Lineage (NCBI taxonomy): Bacteria > Bacillati > Actinomycetota > Actinomycetes > Kitasatosporales > Streptomycetaceae > Kitasatospora > Kitasatospora sp. NPDC088779. The sequence continues at coordinate 23,758 of NZ_JBFBHW010000042.1, forward strand.
CCCTGGTGCACACGGTGTGGGAAGCGCATGATGGGAGGTGGACCTGCGAGGCAGCTGAAGGAGTTCGACCGCAGGAGGCAGTGGTGACAGATCGAGACGGATCAGGGTCTGCCACTGGCACTACCTCGGTCGACGATCGAACTGCCAGGCCGGAGGACACGATGTCCGGAGGCCACCCCCGCCTCGTAGGTTCCCCGCGTCCACGGAGCGCCCCCTCGGCTCCGTGGACGCGTCCGTCGCGGCAGGGCCCGTCACTGCGGCGCCCGTGACCGCGGGGCCCATCGCCGCGGCGCCCGTCACTGCGGCACCCATCACTGCGGCACCCATCACTGCGGCACCGGGTAGCCCGTCCCCCAGGCGTGGACGGCGATGCCGACCGGCGCTCCCCGTCCGCCGCCGATGCGGCCCGGCGGGAAGTTCACGTCACGGCCCCGGCGCGGTTCACCAACGCGCGGTGAGGCTGGCGGCCATGAACGCTTCCAGTGGACATCTCCCCGTCAGCCGGCGCGGGATCCTGGCCGGTGCCACCGGTCTCGGTCTCGGCGGCGCCGTCTCCCTCTCCGGCATCGCGGCCACGCCCGCCGCCGCCTCTCCACTGCTGCTGGAGCGGCCGGACCGCTCCGGCGCCCCGCGCGTCGCCGGGCTGCACCTCCAGTTCGGCTCGGACGCCTCGCGCGAGGTCGTGGTCTCCTGGCACACCACCGCCTCGGTCGGCAACCCCCGTGTCCGGTACGGCACTTCGCACGGCGGCTTGGGCCGCAGCGTGCAGGCCGACACCAACACCTACCGGGACGCCAAGTCCGGCACCGAGGTCCAGATCCACCACGCCCGGCTGAGCGGCCTGCACCCCGACACGGACTACGTGTACGCCGCCGTCCACGACGGTGCCACCCCGGAGCTCGGCACCGTCCGCACCGCCCCGCGCGGCCGGGCCGCCTTCACCTTCACCAGCTTCGGCGACCAGGGCACCCCCACCCTCGGCAAGAAGACCGCGAACGGCTACGCCAACGACAACCTGGGCAGCCCCGCCGCCGGCGACACCACCGCCGGAGTCGAGCGGATCGCCCCGCTGTTCCACCTCGTCAACGGGGACCTCTGCTACGCCAACCTCGCCACCGACCGGGTCCGCACCTGGTCCGACTGGTTCGAGAACAACACCCGCTCCGCCCGCCACCGCCCCTGGATGCCCGCCGCCGGCAACCACGAGAACGAGCGCGGCAACGGCCCGACCGGCTACGGCGCCTACCAGGCCTACTTCGACCTCCCCCCGTCCGGCTCCGACGACGAACTGCACGGCCTCTGGTACGCGTTCACCGCCGGCGCGGTCCGCGTCATCAGCCTCAACAACGACGACGTCGCCTACCAGGACGCCGGCGACTCCTACGTCCACGGCTACTCCGGAGGCGCCCAGCAGCGCTGGCTGGAGCGGGAGTTGGCCGCCGCCAACGCGAACCCCGAGATCGACTGGATCGTGGTCTGCATGCACCAGGTCGTCATCTCCACCGCCGACAAGTTCAACGGCGCGGACCTCGGCATCCGCGAGACCTGGGTGCCGCTGTTCGACAAGTACGGCGTCGACCTGGTGGTCTGCGGCCACGAGCACCACTACGAGCGCTCGCACCCGATCCGCGGCCAGCAGCAGACCGACACCCGCACCCCCGTCCCGGTCGCCACCGACACCGCCACCATCGACACCACCCGGGGCACCGTCCACCTGGTGATCGGCGGTGGCGGCACCTCCGCCCCCTCCAACCACCTCTTCTTCGAGCCCGCCAAGGCCCGCGTCATCACCGGCGTCGGAGCCGTCGACCCGGCCACCGGCAAGCGGCCCCCGCAGTACGTGATCGAGGACGCCCCCTGGTCCGCCTTCCGGGACGCCGAAAACCCGTACGGCTTCGCCGCCTTCGAGGTCGACCCGGGCGAGCGCGGCGGCCGGACCACCATCGACGTCACGTACTACTCCGTCAGCGGCCCGTACGGAGACCTCGTCCCCGTCGACCGCTTCACCCTCACCCGCCCGCGCGGCGCCCGCGGCGGCGGCCGGGGACGCTGACCCCGGGCGCGCCCGGGGCGGTGGCGCCGGCCCGGACCGGCGCCACCGCCCCGGCAGCGCGCTCACCCCCCGACAGGCGCGGTACCGTTCCTCCGCGCGCCCGAACGCACCGAGCGCACCGAGCACACCGAGCACACCGAGCACACCGAACGCCTGAACGCCCTGGAGGCCCGCCCGATGCCCGTCGACCGCCCCGCCGACGGCACCGGGAACGCCGGCCGCCCCGACTACGGCCGACTCGCCGCCGTCGGCCCGTACTTCGCGCTCGACACCCCCGCCACGCCCGGCGCGGGGCCGCCCCCGGGCTTCCGGCCGCTGCCCGAGCTGTACGGCGCCGGGCCGGACGCGCCGCTGGCCCGGCGGATCCGGGTGGTGGCGCAGCGGCTCGGCACCGCCGAGCCGCGGGTCGCCGCGTCGATCCTGCACCTCGGACTGGCCGCCCGTTTCTGGTCGGTGGGCCTCGGGGCGGCCGTCCTGCTGGGTACGGTCCCGACACTGGAGCACGCCTGGGTACGGATCCCGGATCAGGGGCCGCTCGACCTCTGGGCACCGCCGGAGCCCCCGCTCCCCGCTCCGTTCCCCACTTCGCTCCCGCTCGCCGACCAGCTGTACGAGGCTGTCCTGGTGGGCCAGTTGGAGCCGCTGGCGGCGGCGGTGCGGTCCGCCGTCCCGCTCTCCGCCCGGCTGCTGTCGGGCAACGCCGCCTCCGCCCTGGCCGGTACGCTGCGGGTCCTGGACGCCCACGCACCGGTCCCCGCAAGGGCGTTGGTGGCGGAGCTGCTCGCGCGCCCGTCACTGGCCGGTACCGGGACGCTGCGGACCGGCCCGCGCGGCGCCGCCTTCCGGCGGACCAGCTGCTGCCTGTACTACCGGGTGGGGCCGGGCGCCGGGGTCTGCGGCGACTGCTGCTTCACCCGGCCGCCCGCGCCAAAACGGGGCTGATACATCCAGGAGTGGAGGTCATGTCCGGACCACCTCCCGGTTCGCCGCCGCCGACGGCACCGCCGCCCGCCCCACCACCGGGCCTCCGGTCACCCGTCACCCGTCCCCCGTCACCCGTTCGTCCGCCAGCTGGAGGTGCCCCCGCACCAGGTGGTGCACGCAGGCGACGGTGTGCACCTCGGCGGCGGCCCGGGCCCCGGCCGCGTCGCCGGCCAGGACGGCGACCAGGATCTCCCGGTGCTGCTCGGCGAACCGTTCCTGGTCGGGGCCGTGCGGTGCGGGCAGCCAGAGCAGCGGCCCGAGTTCGGCCTGGAGCCGGACGGCGAGCCGGGTGAGGCGCACGGACTGGGCGGCGACGGCGAGTTCGATGTGGAAACGGGCGTCGGCGCGGCGCTGTTCGGCGGGCCCGGCGGCGTCGCGCAGGTCGTGCACCAGCCGGGTGAGCCGGGGTGCGAGGTCGACGGGGGCGCGTTCGGCAGCGAGCCGGGCGGCGGTGCCGGAGACGGCCAGTTCCTCGTCGCCGAGGTCACGCAGGTCGACGGTGGCGAGGTCGCGCAGCCGGGCGAGTTGGAGGCGCTCGGGGCCCTCGCCGGGGGTGCGGACGAAGCTGCCGCCGTTGCGGCCACGCCGGGTCTCGATCAGGTCGGCCTCGCGGAGCAGGGCGAGCGCCTCGCGGACGGTGCCGTTGGCGACGCCGAGTTGGTCGGCGAGGTCGTTCTCGCTGGGCAGTTGATCCCCGTCGGCGACCAGGCCGAGGGCGATCGCCTCGGTGATCCGGCGGGCCACGGCATCGGCGCGGCCGAGGTCGGTCAGCGGCGCGAGGACGGCGCTGAGCAGCGGGGTCGCGCTCCCGATCGTCGCCACGCCGACCCTCTCCTCGATCACCGTCGGACTGGGTGCTTCCGGCAGGGTACCTCCCGGTCGGGCACGCACCCTTGCCGCTAGAAACCCGATCTCGTATGTTTTCCCGCGATCCCGGTCCGAGCACCACCCCCCGGTAAGCCCTCACGCGTCACGCCACGTTCCCAGGAGCAGGAGCAGGTCATGACCGATGCCAGCGCACGTGCCACCTCCCCGACCGGCCCCCTCCCCCCTCAGGGCCCCGACCTCGGCGCCGATGCCGACGCCGCACGGCTGGCCGCCCTCGGCTACGCCTCCGAGTTCAAACGCGACATGAGCCTCTGGGCGAACTTCTCCCTCGGCTTCACCTACCTCTCCCCGGTCGTCGGCGTGTACACACTCTTCGCCTCCTCCCTCGCGACCGCCGGCCCGCCGATGGTGTGGAGCTTCCTGATCGCCGGGGTCGGCCAGTTGCTGGTGGCACTGGTGTTCAGCGAGGTGGTCGCCCAGTTCCCGGTGGCGGGCGGGGTGTACCCGTGGTCGCGCCGGCTCTGGGGCCGCACCTGGGGCTGGCTGACCGGCTGGGTGTACCTGCTGGCGCTGATGTCCACCATCGCCGCGGTCTCCTACGGCGCCGGCCCGTACGTGGCCGCGCTGCTGGGCGTCGAACCGAGCACCGCGACGACCGTCTGGTGCGCGCTCGGCCTGCTGCTGCTCGCCACCGTGATCAACCTGGGCGGCACCAAGGTGCTGTCGGCGGCGGCCGTGTTCGGCTTCGCCGCCGAGCTGCTGGGCGCCCTGGCGGTCGGCGCCTGGCTGCTGCTGACCCACCGCTACCACGGGCTCGGTGTGGTCTTCGACCGCTTCGGCGCGGGCGGCGGCGGCTCGTACACCGACGCCTTCCTGGCCGCCGGGCTGATCGCGGTCTTCCTCTTCTTCGGCTTCGAGGCGTGCGGCGACGTCGCCGAGGAGGTGCCGAACCCCGGTCGACAGATCCCCAAGTCGATGCGGCGCACCCTCTACGTCGGCGGCGCGGCGGCGATCGGCGTCAGCCTGGCGCTGGTGATGTCGATCCAGGACATCGGCGCGGTGGTCTCCGGCGACGACAAGGACCCGGTGGCCTCGGTGCTGCACGACGCGTTCGGCGCCACCGGCGCCCGGGTGGTGATCGGCGTGGTGCTGATCTCCTTCCTGTCCTGCGTGCTGAGCCTCCAGGCGGCGGCGAGCCGGCTGGCGTACTCCTTCGCCCGGGACCGGATGATCGCGGGCAGCCGGCTGCTCGCCACCGTCTCGGACCGCCTGCGGGTACCGCCGTACGCGCTGCTGCTCGCTGCGGCAGTGCCGGGCGTGATCATCGTCGGCGCCTCGGCGCTCTCCGAGGGCGCCCTGACGAAGATCATCTCCTTCTCCAGCATCGGCATCTACCTCGCCTTCCAGATGGTGGTGCTGGCCGCCCTGCGCGCCCGGCTGCGTGGCTGGCGCCCGAGCGGGGACTTCCGGCTCGGCCGCTGGGGCCTGGCGGTGAACATCGGCGCGCTGGTGTACGGGCTCGCCGCGATCGTCAACATCTGCTGGGGCCGCACCCCGGACGCCGCCTGGTACGACGACTACCTCGTGCTGCTCTCGGCCGTGGCGGTGCTCGCGGCCGGCGGGCTCTACCTGCTGCTGGCCCGCCCGCACCTGCGCGGCGACGCCCCGTCCGGCGACGCGACGGCCCCCGCCGGGGACGCCCGATGACCCTCACCCCTGGAGGAATCCCCGTCGCCGCCCTCGACCGCCTCCCGGACGACGGGCACCCCGAAGGCGCGCCATGAGCCCGGAGCCATGAGCCCGGAGTCACGGAACCCGGAGTCACAGAGCTTGAGTCACGGAACCGGAGCCGCGAAACCGGCCCGCGTCCGGCTTGTCCAGAGCCGGGCGCGGGCCGCCGGTCCCCACCCGGTGCCGATGCCCTTGGCGGCGGGTGAAGCACTCGCGTGCGGTGCGGTCAGACCGCGACCGCCTCCGCCATCTCCCCCTCGGCCTCCACCGGGCTCTCCACCGCCCGGCGCCCGCGCCCCTCGTAGAGCGCGGCGGCCACCAGCGCGGCCCCGCCCAGCAGCAGCCAGACCGCCAGGGTCACGACGTGCCCGCCGAGGCCCGCGCCGCCGTCGAAGTACAGGATGCTGCGCGCGCCCTCCAGGAAGCCGGCGCCGGTCCAGAAGCCGTGCAGCGCGCCGAAGAAGCCGTTCTGCAGCTCGGGCCGGAAGACGCCGCCGGAGCTGGTGAAGTTCAGCATCACGAACAGCACCATCAGGGCCAGGGTGGTCCACCTCTTCAGGAAGCTGTGCAGGCCGATGCCGATCAGGACGACGCCCGCCGAGTAGAGCCACCCGAGCGCCCACACCGCGGCCAGGTCGTGGTCGACCACATGGAAGACCGGTCCGGCGGTGACGATCCCGATCACGCTCACCACCAGCGACACCGCCACGCCGACCAGCGCCCGGATCCGCATGCTCAGCCCGGCGCCGGCCGCGCCGATCACGGCGACGCTGGCGTAGGAGCCGATGCTCAGCGCGACCAGCAGGAAGAACAGGCCCTGGCCGGTCGGGTCGCCCTCGGCCGGGGTGGTGAGATCGGTGACGTGCAACGGCACGCCCTGCCGGTCGGTGACGTTGCTGAACACCGCCGTGGCGGCCACCGCCGAGGTGTCCGAGTTCCCCTTGGCGACGAGCAGTTCGGGGCTCCTGGCATCCGGGAGGAAGGCCCCCACCAGGTCGCGGTCGCGCAGCTGCTGCTCGGCGGTCGCCCGGTCTGGCAGGGTGCGGACGTCGACCGCCGCCCCGGCCTTGGCCTGGATCGCCTGTGCCAGGCCCTGCGCCTGCGGGGTGGTGCCGACCACGGCGACCTTCAGGTGGTGCGGCTCGGGCTGGTGGAAGGCGCCCTGGTAGGCGAGCGCCATGCCGAGGCACATCAGCAGCGGGGTGATCAGGTGGAGGGCGAGGTGCTTGAGCGAGTGCCCCAGGGCGGGCGCTGCGGCAGGGGTCTGGGATGTGCTCATGGCGTTCGTACCGTCCTCCGGTGGCGTCGAGTCAAGATAGGTGGCAAATACAACCATGAGGGGTGTCGAATGCGCCTACATCAGGTGGTAAATGCAACTATCTTGGATGTAGCTTACAACTATCTGACGCCGTTCGAAAGCCGGCCGCCCCAGCAGGGGACACGGCCGAGCGCTCAGGACAGCTCGAACACGCCGTACGAGAAGCCGTCCGCCCGCAGTTCCCCGTCCGCCACCCGCACGCCCCGCACCTCCAGCGGGCGCACCCCGCCGTGCTCCAGCCGCACCGCCCCCGGCTCCCGGCGCGGATTCACCGCCACCAGGTACCGTCCGGCCCGGGTGTACACCAGCGGGTACCCGGCGTGCCGGACCTCCACCCCGCCGGAGGCGCCCAGCCCCGGATGCGCCCGGCGCAGCGCGATCAGCCGCCGGACGGTGTGCAGCAGCGACGTCGGATCGGCCCGCTGGGAGAGCACGTCCGGGCGCCGCGGGTCCGGGTCGACGGGCAGGTAGAGGCGCTCGGGCGGCGCGCTGGAGAAGCCCGCCGTCGGCCCGGGCTCCCACTGCATCGGGGTCCGCGAGCCGGCCCGGTTGTACCGCGGGCCGAGCACGCTGCCCTCGACGTCGGGCAGTCCGGGCAGGTAGCGCATGCCGATCTCGTCGCCGTAGTAGACGGCCGGCAGGGTGGGCCAGGTGAGCAGGAACGCGAAGGCGGCGGCCAGTTGCCCGTCGGCGCGCGGGCCGGTGGCCAGCCGGGAGAAGTCGTGGTTGGCGGTGGGCAGGGCGATGTGGCCGACACCCCCGGTCGCTTCGGCGGCGGCGCGCCAGGCGTCCAGGAACACCTGCGGGGTGCCGCGCCCCTCGGCCTCGAAGTAGCACGGGCCCTGCTGCCAGAACTCCTCGACCGTGCCGGCGCCGTTGTTCCACAGCGAGCGCAACGCCAGGCCGTGGTCGGCACCGCCGAACTGCAGGAAGAAGTCCGCGTGGAAGCCCGCCGCGACGGCGGCCGCCGGATCGCCCCACTCGGCGAACAGCGCGGCCTGCGGGTGGGCGCGGTCCAGCCAGTCCCGCAGCCCGGTCCACAACTTGGCGGTCTCCACCAGGCCCGGGTCGTCCTTGACCAGCGAGGAGGCCATGTCGACCCGGAAGCCGGCCAGGCCGAGGCCGAGCCAGTGCGCCATGATGTCGCGCAGGGCCGCCCGGTTGGCGCGCGGGCCCTCGGCGTCCACCGGCTGGCGCCAGGGCTCCTCGGAACTCGGGCGCGCGTAGCCGAAGTTGAGCGCGGGCTGGCAGTCGAAGAAGTTCGGCCGGTACCAGCCGGGGCGGCTACCGGGCGAGGCGACGAAGCCGTCCACCCGCTGGTCGGACCAGATGTACCGGTGGTCGGACGGGTCCTCGGCGGCGGCCAGGAACCAGGGGTGGCGGTCGGAGGTGTGGCCGGCGACCAGGTCGAGCAGGATCCGGATGCCCTTGCGGCGGGCGGCCTCGACCAGCGCGACCAGGTCCTCGGTGGCACCGTAGCGCGGGGCCGGGGCGAGGTAGTCGGCGACGTCGTAACCGGCGTCGCGGAACGGGGAGGCGAAGCAGGGGTTGAGCCAGACGGTGTCGACGCCGAGCCAGGCGAGGTGGTCGAGGTGCGCGGCGATGCCGGCGAAGTCGCCGATGCCGTCGCCGTCGGAGTCCGCGAAGCTCTGCGGGTAGATCTGGTACAGGACGGCGTCGGCCAGCCAGTCGGGGCCGGGGCGGGGCGGGGTCATGGGGTGGGTCCTCCTGCCGGATCCGGGGGCCGGGGCCAGGGCTGGGGCCGGGGCTGGGGAGCACGATTCTCGCCCATCCCCGGCCGCGCCGACAGCCCGCCGACAGCCCGCCGAGGCCGTCCCGACAACTCGCCGACCGACCGCCCCGGCACCCCGCCGCCCACCGGCCCCTCAGGCCCGCGCCACCGCGCACGCCGCGGTGAACGCCCGGGCCCGCCGGGTGATCTCCGCCCAGTCCCCCGCCGCGACCGCGTCCGGCGGCACCACGTCCGTGCCCGCGCAGACCGCGAGCGCGCCGTGCGCCAGGAAGTCGGCGGCGTTGCCCGCGTTCACCCCGCCGGAGGCCACCAGCGGGACGTCCGGGTACGGGCCGCGTAGGTCCTTGAAATAGCCGGGGCCGAACGCCCGGGCCGGGAAGATCTTCACGGCGGCGGCCCCGAGGTCCACCGCCCGGGCCACCTCGGTCGGGGTGAGCGCCCCGAGCACCACCGGCACCCCGGCGGCCCGGGCGGCCTGCGCGACCTCGGGCCGGCAGCCGGGGGTGACCAGGAAGGACGCCCCGCTCGCGACCCCGCGCTCGGCCTGCTCAGCGGTCAGCACGGTGCCCACGCCGACCCGCCAGCCCGCGTCCGCGGCACGCCGCAGGTGCGTCGTCACCTCCGGTGTGGTGTAGGTGAATTCGGTCCAGTTGATGCCGCCGTCGGCGAGCGCGGCGCACAGCGCGGCCGCGTCCGGGATGCGGGGCGCGCGGACCACGGCGATCACCGGGTCGTCCCGCAGATCGGCGAGGGGGTTCACGGAGGGGGGATTCACAGGGATCTGGTTCCTCGGTCGGTGCGGCGCAGGGCGCGCCCGGGCCGGGCGCCCGTGGTGCGGCCCTGCCGGACGACGGCGGTGCCGTTGACGTACACGTGCTGGACGCCCTCGGCGGGCAGCCGGGGGTGCTCGAAGGTGGCGGCGTCCCGGACCTTCTCGGGGTCGAGGAGCACCAGGTCGGCGTGGTGGCCGGGGGCGATCATGCCGCGCCGGTGCAGCCCGAGCCGGGCGGCGGGCCGACCGGTCATCCGGGCGATCGCCTCCTCCAGTGTCAGCACGCCCAACTCCCGGCTGTAGTGGCCGAGGTAGCGGGGGAAGGTGCCCCAGGCGCGCGGGTGCGGCCGGGCGCCGACCAGCAGTCCGTCGCTGCCGACGGTGTGCGCCGGGTGGCGCATGATCGCCCGGACGTTCTCCTCGTGCCCGACGTGCTGGAGGATCGTGGTGGCCAGTTCGTCGCGGCGCAGCAGGTCGAGGAAGACCTCCGTGCCGCTGCGGCCCCGCTCGGCGGCGAGTTCGGCGACGGTCCGGCCGACCGCCCGCGCCAGCTCGGCCGTCCGGACGCCGGAGATCTGGATCGTCGCCCAGTCGGTGACGACGCCGTGGCAGCCGTCGCTGCCCTTCTCCTCCACCTCGTACCGGATCCGCTCGCGGGCGGCCGGGTCGGCGAGCCGGGTGAGTGTCGCCACCGGACCGCCCTCGGTGGCCCAACTGGGAAGCAGGGCGGCCAGGGTGGTGGAGCCCGGCAGGTAGGGGTAGCTGTCCAGGGTGAGGTCGACGCCGTCGGCGAGCGCCTGGTCGACCAGTTCCAGCAGTTCGCCGGCCCGGCCCCGGTTGACGCCGAAGTTCATCGTGGCGTGGGTCAGGTGCAGCGCGCAGCCGGTCCGCCGGGCGATCTCCACCATTTCCGCGTAGCCCTCCAACGCGCCCTCACCGTACGAGCGTTGGTGCGGGGCGTGGAAGCCGCCGTAGGCCGCTACCACGGTGCACAGCTCGACCAGCTCGGAGGTGTCCGCGTACATCCCGGGGGTGTAGCTGAGGCCGCTGGACATGCCGACCGCGCCGTCCAGCAGGCCCTGCGCCAACTCCTGGCGCATCCGGTCGAGTTCGGCCGGGGTGGGCGGCCGGTTGGCCCAGCCCATGGCGAGCATCCGCAGCGAGCCGTGCGGGACGAGGTAGCAGGCGTTGACGGCGACGCCGGTGCGGTCGATCCGGTCCAGGTAGCCCGCGACGCCGCGCCAGTCCCAGTCGAAGCCCTCCGGATCGCCGTTCCAGCCGGCCAGTTGGCGACGCAGCGCGGGCAGCGTGGCGTCGTCCACCGGGGCGTAGGACAGGCCGTCCTGGCCGAGGACCTCGCAGGTGACGCCCTGGGTGACCTTGGCCGGGTGCTCGGGTTCGAGCAGCAGGGCGAGGTCGGAGTGGGCGTGCATGTCGATGAAGCCGGGGGCGAGGACCAGCCCGTCGGCGTCCACCACCGTCGGCGCGTCGAGGCCGTGGCCGATCCCGGTGATCAGCCCGTCGGCGATCCGCACGTCCGCCCGGTAGCGGTCCGCGCCGGTGCCGTCGACGACGGTGGCGCCCCGGAAGACGGTGTCGGGCGCTCTGCCGCCCGCCATCAGAAGAACGTCCTGACCAGCCCGGTGACCTTCGGCTCGGCCGCGTCGGCGGAGTCCAGCACCGGGATCGCGGTCCACTTGTCGAAGGCCGTGCACGGGTGGGAGACGCCGAGCCGCAGCACCGCGCCGATCGGGGCGAGGTCGCCCGCGTCGCGCAGGAAGGCGTGCTGGTCGTTGAGTGCGGTGATCCGGGCCGCGGTGCCGGTCAACTCTGCGCCGCCGCGCACGCGTTGCGGCTCGGGCAGGCCCTCGTCGAAGGGCAGGTCGCGCTTGCCGGCGTCCAGCAGGGCCAGTTGCGGCTCGGGCCGGGACACCACCCGGGCCCAGCCGTGCAGCGCGCTGCGGAACGGCGTGGCGCCGGCACCCCGGACCAGCGGCGAGATGCCCCGGTAGAAGCCGTCGTCGTGGGCGATGTACGCGCCCGAGCGCAGGACCACGAGGGCGTCCGGCAGGCCTGCCAGTTCCTCGACGACCAGGTCGAAGTAGGCGCTGCCGCCGGCCGTCACGATCGGCCGGGCGTCGTCCGGGTAGGCGCGGGCGAGCCGGCCGTGCAGGTCGGCGAGCGCCTTGAGGTAGTCGCGGACGGTGGCCAGCCCATCGGCGGTGGCGTCGTGGGCGAGCGCGCCCTCGTAGCCGCCGACGCCCGCGAGGCGCAGGGTCGGGGCGCGCAGCACGGCGGCGGCGATCTCGACGGCCGCGTCCACGCCGCGGGCGCCGGTGCGCCCGCCGGGGCCGCCGAGTTCGACCAGGACCTCGACGGGCCGCTGGGCCCCGGCGGCGCGCAGCGCCTCGTCCATCAGCCGGACGCTCTCGGTGGAGTCCACCCAGGAGACGAAGGCGAACGCCGGGTCGGCGGCCAGTTCGGCGGCGAGCCAGGCCAGTCCGGCCGGGTCGAGCAGGGTGTTGGCGAGCAGGATCCGCTCGACTCCGAAGGCCCGGGCGACGCGCACCTGCGGCAGGTTGGCGAGGGTGATGCCGTGGCTGCCGGCGGCGAGCTGCGCCTGCCACAGGGCGGGCGCCATGGTGGTCTTGCCGTGCGGCACGAGCGCGACCCCGGCCTTGGCGCACCAGTCGGCCATGGTGCGGAGGTTGTGGTCGAGCGCGGCACCGTCCAGGGTGAGCAGCGGGGTGCCGAGCCCGGTGAGGGTGGGTCCGGTGGCCAGCCAGTCGCGGACGGAGTGCCCCCAAGCCTCCGGCGGGGCGGCCTTGAACCGCCAGTCGAGCGTCTCGTCGGCGAGGGCCGCCACCGCGCCGTCGTCGATGCCCGGCCCGGTGCCGATGCTTGCGAAGGTCTGCTCCACCGTCTTCCTCCATCTGCCGTGTTGCAACATGCGCAATGAGGGTTGCACATGTTGGCATGACGGTTCTAGCATCGGCGCCGGATCACGGTCAACGGAACGGCCGCCGCAGACGGAGGAGCCCAGCAGATGCCGCGACAGGACACCCCGGGCCCGGCCCGCCCCGGTCCTTCCCCGACGGCCGTGTGCGTGGGCGAGTCCATGGCGGTGCTGCTGCCGGACCGGCCGGGCCCGCTGGAGGCGGTGGAGAACTTCCGGTTGTCGGTCGGCGGCGCGGAGTCCAACGTGGCCGGCGCGCTGGCCGCGCTCGGCGTCCCGACCGCCTGGATCAGCCGGGTCGGCGACGACGGCTTCGGCCGCCGGCTGCTCGCCGAGGTCGCCGCCCGCGGCGTGGACGTCTCGGCGGTCGCCGTCGACCCGCACCGCCCCACCGGCCTGTACCTCAAGGAGGTCGGCGGCGCCACCGGCCACCACCACGACCTCGGCCCCGGCCGCAGCCGGCTGCACTACCACCGGCGCGGCTCCGCGGCCGCCGCGCTCTCCCCCGCCCTGCTGGCCGACCCGGCGGCCGTCCGGCTGCTGTCCGGCGCCCGCCTGCTGCACCTGTCCGGCATCACCGCCGCGCTCTCCGACGACTGCCTGGCGCTGCTGCGCGCCCTGCTCGCCGACCGCCGCCCGGAGCGGACCGTCAGCTTCGACCTCAACTGGCGCCCCGCGCTCTGGCACGACCGCGACCCGGCCGTCCTGCCGCCGCTGCTGGACGCCGCCGACCTGCTGCTGATCGGCGCCGACGAGGCCGAGGCCGCGTTCGGCACCGGGGAACCGGCCGCGCTGCGCCGCCGCTTCGCCTCCCCGGCCACCGTGGTGGTCAAGGACGCCGCCCGGCTGGTCACCGCCCTGGAGCGGGACGGCACGGCGGTGAGCGAACCGGCCCTGGCCGTCGAGGTGGTCGAGGCCACCGGCGCGGGCGACGCCTTCGCCGCCGGCTACCTGGCCGGCACCATCCGCGGCCTGGACCAGCGCCGCCGGCTGCGGCTCGGCCACCTGAGCGCCGCCTGCGCGCTGACCGCCCACGGCGACCAGGCCGAACTGCCGCCCGCCGCCGTGGTGGCCGCGCTGCTCGACGCCTCGCCCGCCGACTGGGCCGCCACCCGGGTCTCGGTGGAGGGCATCACCGGCCCGGCCGTCCCCGCGGACCGGTCCCGCGACACCCGGCGGGCCCGGGCACAATGAGCACGAACCCGAGCCCGAACGACCCCGGCGGAGCACGATGAGCCAGACCGTCACCCGCGCCCTGCGCCTGCTCGCCGAACTCGGCGAGGGCGAGCGCTCCCTCGACCAGCTGGCCGAGGTGCTCGGCGTCCACAAGACGACCGTGCTCCGACTGCTCCAGAGCCTGGAGGAGGAACGGTTCGTCTACCGTGACGCCGCCTACCGCTACCACCTGGGCGCCGGCCTGTTCGCCCTCTCCGGCCTCGCCCTGGAACAGCGCGGCGTCCGCCGGATCGCCGCCCCGCACCTGGCCGAGCTGAACGCCACCACCGGCCAGACCGTGCATCTGGCCGCGTACGAGGGCGGCGAGGTCGTCTACATCGACAAGTTCGACTCCCGGCACCCGGTCAGGATGTACTCCCGGATCGGCCTGCGCGCCGCCCTGCACAGCGCCGCCGTCTCCAAGGTGCTGCTGGCCGACCTGCCGCTGCCCGAACGCCGCCGGGTGGCCGCCGGGATCGACTTCACCCCGCACACCCCCCGCACCCTCAGCACGCCCGAGGCGCTGCTCGCCGAGCTGGAGAAGGTCGCCGTCCAGGGCTGGGCGCAGGACCACGCCGAGCACGAGGCGTTCATCAACTGCGTGGCCGCACCGATCCGGGACGCCAGCGGCCGGGTCGTCGCCGCCGCGTCCATCTCGGTGCCGGACGTCGTCCTCCCCTACGAGCAGGTGCTGGACCTCCTCCCGCAGCTGCTCGCCACCACCCGCGCCATCTCGGCCGACTGCGGCCACCCGGACCACAACTGATCAACCGTCAGACCGTAAGGAACCCCATGAACGAGCAGCACCCGACCAGCGGCAAGACCGAGGTCCGCACCGACGGCGCCCCCGCCCCCGCCTGGATGTTCTCCCAGGGCGTCCGCAAGGGCCCGATCCTCCAGGTCTCCGGCCAGGGCCCGCAGGACCCGGCGACCGGCGAGTACCTGTACCACGGCGACGTGAAGGCGCAGACCCGGCGCACGCTGGAGAACGTCAAGGCGATCGTCGAGGCCGGCGGGGCCACCATCGAGGACGTGGTGATGTTCCGGGTCTACCTCACCAAGCGGGCGGACTTCCCGCTGATGAACGAGGTGTACGCCGAGTTCATCGACGAGAACATCAAGCCCGGCGGCGTGAAGCCCTGCCGCACCACGATCTTCGTCGAGCTGCCGCAGGAGCCGATGCTGGTCGAGATCGACGCCCAGGCCGTCGTCGCCTGAGACACCGTCGAGCGGCCCGACCACCGCAAGGGCCCGGACGCGCACCAGGCGTCCGGGCCCTCCGCCGTCCCCCTCGCTCACCGCCCCGCGGGCACGCCCTGCTCGGCCGGGGCCCCCGAGCGCGCCACGACCCGCCCCTCGCCCGCCGCGCCGCGCCGGTCGAGCGCCGCCGCGAACACCGTCACACCGAGGGCGACCGCGGTGAGCAGCCCGCCCACCCAGTTCGGCGCGTCGTAGCCGAGGCCGCCGGAGATGACCAGCCCGCCGAGCCAGGCGGCCAGCGCGTTGCCCAGGTTGAACGCGGCGATGTTGGCGGCCGAGGCCAGCGTCGGCGCGCCCGCCGCCTGGTCCATGACCCGCTTCTGCAGCGGCGCGACGGTCGCGAAGCCGAACAGCCCGATCAGCGGGATGAGGACGATCGCGGCCGGCTTGCTGTGCGCGGCGAAGGTGAAGGCGAACAGCAGCACCGCGAGCACCGCGAGGATCACGGTGAGGCTGCGCATCAGCGCGCGGTCGGCGAACCAGCCGCCCAGCAGGTTGCCGACGAACAGGCCGACGCCGAACAGGAAGAGCAGCCAGGTGACGCTGCTCGGGGCGAAGCCGGCCAGTTCGGTCATCATCGGCGTGATGTAGGTGAACATCGCGAAGATGCCGCCCCAGCCGAGCACGGTCATGGCGAGCGCGAGCCAGAGCCGCAGGGTCCGGAAGACGGCCAGTTCGGGGCCGAGCCGGGCGGCGCCCGCCCGCGGCTGGACGGGCACCAGCGCCGCGATCCCGGCGAGGCCGAGCAGGCCGAGCCCGGCGACGACGTAGAACGTGGAGCGCCAGCCGAAGTGCTGGCCGAGCAGGGTGCCCATCGGGACGCCCAGCACGTTGGCGGCGGTGAGGCCGGTGAACATCAGGGCGATGGCGCCGGCCCGCTTGTGCGGGGCGACCAGGTCGGCGGCGACGACCGAGCCGATGCCGAAGAACGCGCCGTGCGCGAAGGCGCTGACGATCCGCCCGATCATCAGCAGCCCGAAGGCGGGGGCGACGGCCGCGATCAGGTTGCCCACCACGAACAGGCCCATCAGCGTCAGCAGCATGCCCTTGCGGGGGGCCCGGGTGCCGAGGATGGTGAGCAGCGGGCCGCCGACCACGACGCCGAGCGCGTAGCCGGAGATCAGCAGACCGGCGGTGGGGATGGAGACCGAGAAGTCGCCGGCGACCTCGGGCAGCAGGCCCATGATCACGAACTCGGTGGTGCCGATACCGAAGGCGCTGATCGCCAGCGCCAGGAGCGCGAGGGGCATGAGGGACCGCTTTCCAGAGAGAACCGTTGCGCATGCAACTACCAGCGTCGACAATACGAGACACCCGCGGGTACTTGCAAGCGCCACCTATCCCCGACGACAGCAATCCCGGCCACGCCACTTGCCACACCCTCGAGCGGAGATTAGGTTAGGCTCACCTAACTAACTGGAGGTCCGTCATGAGCCTGCCCGCCGGCGACGCCGAGGTGCCCGAACCCACCACCGCCGAGCGCGTCCAGAGCCTGCTCAGCGCGACCTCCTCGCTCACCGTCCGCGCCTTCGGCGAACACCACGACCTCGACTCCCCGGTCTCCGTCCACGGCTCCCGGCTGCGCCTGCGCGCCCCACTGGGCGACCCGCTCGCCACCGCCGCCGCCCGCGCCACCGACGGACTCGCCGTCGTCCTGGACGTCACCGACATCTCCCCCGTCGCCGTCCGCGACCGGATCCGCGCCCGCCTCACCCTGGCCGGCCGACTGCACCTGGCCCACCTCGCCGACGACGGCCTCAGCGTCCACCTGCGCGTGGACGTCGCCCACGCCGTCCTCGCCACCCCGTACGGCACCGGCGCGCTCACCGCCGGCGACCTCGCCCTCGCCACGCCCGACCCGCTGGCCCGCTACGAGGCCGCCATGCTCACCCACCTCGCCGACGACCACGCCGACGCCCTCGCCGTCCTCACCCGGCTGCTCGACCCGGACCTGCTCGCCCAGCACCCGGAGGTCCGCCCGCTCGCCCTGGACCGCCACGGCCTGGTCCTGCGCCTGGACCACCCGCACGGCCACCGCGACGTCCGCCTGGTCTTCCCCGAACCGGCCGCCGACACCGAGGACTTCGGGCAGCGGATGCACGAGCTGCTGACCGCCGCCCAGCACGGGCTGCCCGCCCACCGGCTCTGAACCGGCCCGCCGAAGCACACTGACGTATCGTCAACTCTCCCCGGACACACCCACCAAGGCCCGGAAACGACAGCGGCCGACCCGGCTCGCGAGAGAAGTCTCGCGAGCCGGGCCGGCCTGGGCGTGTCCCGCGCCCATGTCCACTGCTGCGGCGATCACCCGGTCGAGCGGTCACCCGACATGACCATCCCGGGCGGTCGATTCGCCCCGTAGCAGCGGTGGTTCCTCATCCGGCACATCCGGTACGGGTCAGAGCGCGACGCCGTGGGCCCGCAGGTAGGCGACCGGGTTGATGTCCGAGCCGTACTCCGAGCCGTTGCGGATCTCGAAGTGCAGGTGCGGGCCGGTCACGTTGCCGGTCGCGCCGGAGAGGCCGATCTGCTGTCCGGCCTTGACGGCCTGACCGATCTTCACACCGATCGAGGAGAGGTGCGCGTACTCGGCGTAGTGGCCGTCGGCGAGCTTGATCTCGACCTCGTTGCCGTAGGCGCCGCCGTTGCCGGCCTTCACCACGACACCGTTGCCGACGGCGCGCAGCGGGGTGCCGGTGGAGGCGACAAAGTCCTGGCCGGTGTGGTGGCCGGAGGCCCACATCGAGCCTGCCACGCCGTACGCGGTGCCCAGCTTCGGGCCGGCCAGCGGGGCGACGAAGGCCGAAGCGGCGGCGACCGGCACGGCGGTGACCACGGCGGACGGCGCGGCGGTCTGCAGCTGGGCCTGGAGCTGGGCGGACGGCTTGGCCGCCTCGGTCCGGACCTCCGGCTGGGCCTGCGGCTTGGCGGTGGTGGCCGGCGCGGCGTCCTGGGCGGACGGCTGGGCGGGCTTCGCCGGGGCAGCGGGCTTGGCCGGGGCGGCCTGGCCGGCGATCACGAGCCGCTGACCGGGGAAGATCAGGTCCGGGTTGCCGCCGACGACCTCACGGTTGTGGTCGTACAGCGCCTGCCAGCCGCCGTCGACGTGCTGGGCGTCGGCGATCCGGGACAGGGTGTCGCCGCTGACGACGCGGTAGCTCTCCTGCGACGAGGCCTGGGCCTGGTCGGCGGGAGCGGCGGCCGGGGCGGCGGTGACCGCGGCGGCCGGCGCGGGGTGGGCCTGGGCGCTCATCGCGGTGACGAGCGGCAGGGCGAAGGAGACACCGGTGACGGCGGTGGCGATCCCGATGCGGGCGGCGCGGGGCAGGGCGATACGACGAGCCTGTGCAGGCATGGAATTTTCCTCTCCGACGCCTGCGAGGTGAGCTGTCGGGTTCGGGCTGGAGTTGCCCGGCCGCACATGCGGCTTCACCCCTAGCCGGCCCTGGATCCGGGTACGCGAAAGCGTGCCGTTTCCGGTCCGGCGACTTACCTGTGGGTCCCCCGCTCCTGCCGTACAGAGTTCGGTGCGAGCCACCGGGCAGCGGCAGGATTCGGCGTTCCACCCGGTGGATCCGTCCGGACTGGCCGGGCGGTCGCTGAACTAAAACCCATCCGTTCGGGTGAAGCAATGTCGATCACTTGAACCGGCAACAACCCCCCGAGCTGCGGTGACCCTCCGAATGATCGGCTGCACCGTACGTGCACAATCCATTCACCCGGCGCCACTGATCCACGACGCTGCGCCGATTCCGCCACCGCTGCGCACCCGCCCGCTCACGCACCGCGCACCCACCGACACACCCCCCGGTGACCCTTGTCACGTACGCCCCACGGGCGCAGGATCGGCCCGTGGCCACCTCCGAAGCAGGAACACTGCGCCTGGGCACCTCGCGGGGACGCTGGGTCCTCCTCGCGACGGTGCTCGGCTCCAGCATGGCGATGCTCGACGGCACCGTGGTGAACGTCGCGCTGCCCCGCATCGGCACCGATCTCGGCGCCTCCCTCGCGTCCCTGCAGTGGACGCTCAACGCCTACCTGCTCACCCTGGCCGGACTGATCCTGCTCGGCGGCGCGCTCGGCGACCGGTACGGCCGGCGCCGGGTCTTCCTGATCGGCGTGCTCTGGTTCGCCGCCGCCTCCGCGGCCTGCGCCGCCGCCCCCACCATCCACGTGCTGATCGCCGCCCGCGCCGTCCAGGGCATCGGCGGGGCGCTGCTCACCCCCGGTTCGCTCGCCATGCTGCAAGCCGTCTTCCACCCGGACGACCGCTCGGCGGCGGTCGGCCTGTGGTCGGGCCTCGGCGGGGTGTCGGCCGCGGTCGGCCCCTTCCTCGGCGGCTGGCTGGTGGACGGCCCCGGCTGGCGGTGGATCTTCCTGCTGAACCTTCCGCTCGCGGCCGCCGTGGTCGCGGTCACCTCCCGGTTCGTCCCCGAGAGCCGGAACGAGAGCGCCGTCGGCCGCTTCGACGTCCCCGGCGCGCTGCTCGCCGCGCTCGCCCTCGGCGCGATCACCTACGCGCTGACCGCCGCCGGGGAGGGCCTGTCCCCCGCGGTCTGGCTCACCGGCGCGATCGGCCTGCTGCTCGGCGCGGCCTTCATCGCGGTCGAGCGCCGCGCCGCCGAGCCGATGCTGCCGCTCGGCCTCTTCTCCTCCCGGCTGTTCACCGCCGTCAACCTGGTCACCCTCTGCGTCTACGCGGCGTTCAGCGGGGTGTTCTTCCTGCTGGTGGTGCAGTTGCAGATCGTCTCCGGCTTCTCCCCGCTGGTCTCCGGCCTCGCCCTGGTCCCGATCACCGTGCTGATGCTGACCCTGTCGGCGCGCGCCGGGCGGCTGGGCAAGCGGATCGGCCCCCGGATCCCGCTCACCGTCGGTCCGCTGCTGTGCGCCGCCGGGGTGCTGCTGATGCTGCGCACCGGCCCCGGCTCCTCCTACTGGGCGGACGTGCTGCCCGCCGTCACGGTGCTGGGCTGCGGGATGACCCTGTTGGTCGCGCCGCTGACGGCGACGGTGCTGGCCGCCGTCGAGGTCCGGCACGCGGGCATCGCCAGCGGCGTCAACAACGCCGCCGCCCGCGCGGCCGGGCTGCTCGCGGTCGCCGCGCTGCCCTCGCTCGCCGGGCTGAGCGGCGACGCCTACCGGGTGCCGTCCGCGGTGGACTCGGCCTTCCGCACCGCGATGCTGATCTGCGCCGGGCTGCTGGTCACCGGCGGTCTGACGGCCTTCGCCACCGTCCGCGGCAACGTGCTCGCGCCGGTGGACCGCCCGGTGGCCGAGCCGGACTGCGAGTGGGCCTGCGGCACCACCCCGCCGCTCGACCCGGGCCACGTCCACACGGACGAGGGCCCCGCCACCGGATCGGCGGCAGGGCCCTCAGCCAGCTGACGAATCGTCAGAGGATGTCACCGGGCGCGTACTTGGCGGCCTCCGGGTAGGCGGCGGCGACGGCCTCCACCTGGCGGACCACCTCGGCGACCTGAGCACCGGCCGCACCGGTGAAGGAGAGCCGGTCGGCCAGCAGCGCGTCCAGCCCGGCCCGGTCCAGCGGGATCCGCTCGTCGGCGGCCAGCCGGTCCAGCAGCTCGTTCTCGCGGGCGCCCGCACGCATCGCCAGCGCGGAGGCGACAGCGTGCTCCTTGATGACCTCGTGCCCGGCCTCCCGGCCGACGCCCGCGCGCACCGCGCCCATCAGCACCTTGGTGGTGGCGAGGAACGGCAGGTAGCGGTCCAGCTCGGCCTCGATCACGGCGGGGAAGGCGCCGAACTCGTCGAGGACGGTCAGGAAGGTCTCCAGCAGGCCGTCGAAGGCGAAGAAGGCGTCCGGCAGCGCGACCCGGCGCACCACCGAGCAGGAGACGTCACCCTCGTTCCACTGGTCGCCGGCCAGCTCGCCGGTCATCGAGGCGTAGCCGCGCAGGATGACGGCCAGGCCGTTGACGCGCTCGCAGGAGCGGGTGTTCATCTTGTGCGGCATCGCCGAGGAGCCGACCTGGCCCTCCTTGAAACCCTCCGTGACCAGCTCGTGGCCGGCCATCAGACGGATGGTCTTGGCCAGACTGGACGGCGCGGCGGCCAGCTGGACGAGGGCGGTGAGCACCTCGAAGTCCAGCGAGCGCGGGTAGACCTGGCCGACGCTGATCAGCACGTTCTCGAAGCCGAGGTGCCCGGCGACCCGGCGCTCCAGCTCGGCGAGCTTGTCGGTGTCGCCACCGAGCAGGTCCAGCATGTCCTGGGCGGTGCCGACCGGGCCCTTGATCCCGCGCAGCGGGTAGCGGGCGATCAGCTCCTCCAGGCGACGGAAGGCGACCAGCAGCTCGTCGGTGATCGACGCGAAGCGCTTGCCCAGGGTGGTGGCCTGCGCGGCCACGTTGTGCGAGCGGCCGGCCATGACCAGCTCGGAGTGCTGGGCGGCCAGGCGGGCCAGCCGGACCAGCACGGCCACCGTGCGGTCGCGCACGTGCTCCAGCGACTGGCGGATCTGCAGCTGCTCGACGTTCTCGGTCAGATCCCGGGAGGTCATGCCCTTGTGGATCTGCTCGTGGCCGGCGAGCTCGCTGAACTCCTCGATCCGGGCCTTCACGTCGTGGCGGGTGACCCGCTCACGGGCGGCGATCGAGCCGAGGTCGACCTGGTCGATCACCCGCTCGTAGTCGGCGACGGCGTTCGCCGGTACCTCGACACCGAGGTCCTGCTGGGCCTTCAGGACGGCGAGCCACAGGTGGCGCTCAAGGACCACCTTGTGCTCGGGGGACCACAGCTGGGCCAGGGTCGCCGAGGCATACCGGGAGGCCAGGACATTGGGGATCTGGGGCTTCGCGCTCACGCTTCGCAAGCCTAACAGCCGAGGTCAGCCGGAACGTCGGCGCATCGGGCGGCTCCGGCCCGGGCCGGAGCGGACGGTTCCCGCCGGGCGCGGGGCGGCCCGCTGCCGGGCGGCCTACTGGGCGGCGCCGGACCTGCCGGCCAGTACCGGCAGGACCTGCGCGCAGATCGAGTGCAACGCGATCCGCTGCTCGTCGGTCATCGCCTCGAACGCCTGGTGCGTGCGGGCCATCTCGCCGCGGATGCGGTTCAGGATCTCCCGGCCCTCGTCCGTGATCACGACGATCTTCACCCGGCGGTCGCCGGCGGCGGCCTCCCGGTGGGCCAGGCGCAGCGACTCCAGCCGGTCCACGATCCCGGTGACGTTGGACGCGTCGCAGCCCAGCCGTCCGGCCAGCGCCCGCATCGGCACCGGCTCCTGCACCGCGCCGAGCGCCTTGGCCTGCGAGGAGGAGAGCCCGTGCCGGGCCGCGGCCGCCGCGAAGTCCTGGAAATACGCGGCGCCGACGGCGGCCAACGCTTCCATCAACTCGGCGTTGGTCGGTACGGTCGTCGTCGCTGTCGAACCCATGGGGTCAGCGTACGGCCAAGTGCTTCAGCAACTCAAGCTTTGACCACGGCAACCGTCGACGGCTTGACCGGAACTGCGGCACCGGCCGGTCGACAGAGCCTAGAGCACCAGCTGATCGAACAGGTGCCGCAGCTCCGGATCCGGGTCCGCGGTCAGCCCGGTGTGCACCGGCCCCGGCTGGACGATCGCGCTGCGCGGAGCGGTCAGCCAGCGGAACCGCTGCCCCGGGCTGTCCCCCGCCGCCGGACCGGCCTGCGGGCCCCCGGCGCACACCGCCTCGATCCCGTGCAGCGCCCGCCGCACCCCGTTCACGTCCGCCACCGGGTCGAGCGCCAGCAGCCGGGCCTGGTCCAGGTGCGTGCGCGCGGCCAGGTACCCGTTCTGGCGGCAGTACAGCAGCACCCCGACGTTGACGCACTCGCCGCGTTCCACCCGCGGCACCGCGCGGATCACGGCGTACTCGTAGTCGTGCAGCTCGACGGCGGCCGGCAGCGCGGGCGTCCTCGGCTCGGTCATGCGGGCACCTCCGGCAGCCAGTCGCGCGGACCGGCCAGTCGGCCGGTCAGCTGGGCGCGGTACGCGGCGCGCACCGCCTCGGGCGAGTCGAAGCCGGGCTCGTCCAGCAGCCAGACCTCCGGGATCCTCGCCACCGCGCCCTCGATCGCGGCCTCCGCGAGCGGTGCGAGCGCCTTGTCGGCGGCCGTCAGGTCCGGCCGGGCCCGCAGCAGCGCGTGGTCGGAGGCGTCGTACGGGCGGCGCACCCAGGCGGCGGCGCCCGCCCAGTGGTGGTGGAAGATCAGGCTCGCGCCGTGGTCGATCAGCCGCAGCCCGCCGGTCGCCACCAGCAGGTTGGGGTTGCGCCAGGAGCGGTCGACGTTGCCGATCAGCGCGTCGAACCAGAGCACCTGGCCGGCCAGCTCCGGATCCACCTCGAAGCAGAGCGGGTCGAAGTTGAGCGCGCCGCTGACGAAGGCCATCCCGAGGTTGGTCCCGCCACTGGCCCGCATCTGGTCCTGGACCTGCTGGTCCGGCTCGCTGCGGGCCAGCACCGGATCCAGGTCGACCGTCACCAGCTCCGGCACCGGCAGCCCGAGCCGCCGGCCCAACTCCCCGGCCAGCACCTCCGCCACCAACGCCTTCCGGCCCTGCGCCGCGCCGACCCATTTCAGCGCGTACAGCCGCCGGTCGTCGGCCTCGACCAGGCCCGGCATCGAGCCGCCTTCTCGCAGTGGCGTCACATAACGGACCGCCGTCACCTCGGGGAGCACGCCCGACAGCCTATCGGTGCCGACCCGTCACCTCCTCCCCTCCGTACGCCCCGTCCCACCCCTCCACCATCCGCCCCACCCCGGTGGCAGCCCCCGCTGCTCCGTGCGAGTGTGGCGGACAGCAATGGGGACCTTCGCGGTTACGACCTGCACGGCAAAGGGATGAGCGATGGAACGACCTCGGATCCTGATCGTGGGCGGCGGCTTCGCCGGCCTGGAGTGCGCCCGCCGACTCGAACGCAAGCTCGCGCCGTCGGAGGCCGAGATCTCGCTGGTCACACCGTT
Organism: Kitasatospora sp. NPDC088779; assembly: GCF_040685395.1. Taxonomy (NCBI): domain Bacteria; kingdom Bacillati; phylum Actinomycetota; class Actinomycetes; order Kitasatosporales; family Streptomycetaceae; genus Kitasatospora; species Kitasatospora sp. NPDC088779. The sequence goes on from NZ_JBFBHW010000042.1 coordinate 47,574, forward strand.
CAGCTACCAGCTCTACCTGCCCCTGCTGCCGCACGTCGCGGCCGGCGTGCTGACCCCGCAGTCGGTCGCGGTCTCCCTGCGCCGCACGCTGCGCCGCACCCACATCGTTCCGGGCGGCGCGATCGGCGTGGACCCGGCCTCCAAGGTGTGCGTGGTCCGCAAGATCACCGACGAGGTGGTGGCGCAGAAGTACGACTACCTGGTCCTCGCCCCCGGCAGCGTCACCCGCACCTTCGACATCCCCGGCCTGACCGACTACGCCCGCGGGATGAAGACGCTCGCCGAGGCGGCCTACGTCCGCGACCACGTGATCGCCCAACTCGACCTCGCCTCGGCCACCCTGGACCAGCGGGAGCGCGAGTCCCGGCTCCAGTTCGTGGTCGTCGGCGGCGGCTACGCGGGCACCGAGACGGCCGCCTGCCTGCAACGCCTGACCACCGCCGCGTCCCACCGCTACCCGCGCCTGGACGCCCGGCAGATCAAGTGGCACCTGATCGACATCGCCCCGAAGCTGATGCCGGAGCTGGGCGACGCGCTGGGCCTGGCCGCTCTGGAGGTGCTGCGCGGCCGCGGGATCGAGGTGTCGCTGGGCGTCTCGGTGGCCGAAGTCGGCGCCGAGTCGGTCAAGTTCACCGACGGCCGAGTACTGCCCTGCCGCACGCTGATCTGGACCGCCGGGGTGGCCGCGAGCCCGCTGATCGGCACGCTGGACGCGGAGACGGTCCGCGGCCGGCTCGCGGTGACGGCGGAGATGCGGGTGCCGCAGTTCGAGAGCGTGTTCGCGCTGGGCGACGCGGCCGCCGTGCCGGACCTCGCCAAGGGCGACGGCGCGGTCTGCCCGCCGACCGCCCAGCACTCCGCCCGGCAGGGCCGCGTGGTGGCCGGCAACGTGATCGCCGCGCTCCGCAACCAGCCTCTGGAGCCCTACTACCACAAGGACTTGGGCCTGGTGGTCGACCTGGGTGGCAAGGACGCGGTGTCCAAGCCGCTCGGCGTGGAACTGCACGGAGTGCCGGCCCAGCTGGTGGCCCGCGGCTACCACCTGATGGCGATGCGCACCAACGCGGCCAAGTTCCGGGTGGGCGCCAACTGGCTGCTCAACGCGACCGCCGGGGACGACTTCGTCCGGACCGGCTTCCTCGCCCGCCAGCCCGCCCGGATGCGCGATTTCGAGTACACCGACTCCTACTTGACGAAGGATCAGGTCCGGGCGCACGCCCAGGCCCTGCTCGCCAAGGGCTGAGCCGCCCGGCGCCCGCCTCCGGAACCGATCCGGAAACGGGCACCGGGCATCGCGTCACAACAGCCCAGCACAACGTCCCGGTGTCACGACGTCACCGCGCCGCCAGGTACATCCCGCCCGCGTCCTGCCCCGCCGTGTTGCGGCACGCGTAGTCGCCGCTGCTCTGCCCCCACAGCAGGGTCAGGCAGCGCCCGAGCGCCTGCTGCCCGTAGTAGTTGGGGTGCATCGACTCCTGCAGCACGCCCTGCGTGGAGTTGAGGCCGCCGTCCAGGAAGCGCGCCCATTCGCTGGTGGTCGCGGACGGTCCGGCGGTGGCGGTCGGCTGCCGGGTGGCCGTCGAGCAGACCTCGCGGCCCTGCAGCATGTCGGAGAGGTCGAGGAACTGGGCGCCCTTGGACGCCGCGACCCCGGCCAGCGACTTGGAGATCTGCGGCACCATCGAGTCGCGCGCCCAGTCGGCGTCACCGTCCCAGAACGGGCAGCCGCCGGTGTTCGAGCGGGTCCAGCCGCTCTCCGGGTAGCGTATCTCGGCACTGCGCGGGATCGGCGAGGGGTAGGACTGCAGGACGAGGCGATAGTCCCCCTGCGCGTAGCCGGCCCCGGCCATCACCGCGCGGATCTCGTCGATCGCCTTGCCGACGCCGGCCATCGCCGTGGGCATCTTCGAGTCGATCGAGGACTGCGCGGAGTCGTGGCAGTAGGAGTACCAGATGAGGTAGTCCTGGACGCAGTTGGAGATGATGCCGCTGAAGCCGAGGTCGTTGCCGCCGATCGACAGCGTGATCAGCTTGACGCTGTTCTGCCGTGCCACGGTGGCGAGTTGGTCGGCCTGCGGGGCCTCGCCCTTGAGCGTCTGGCCGCCGTTGGCGGCGCGGAAGATGTTCGCGGTGACGGCGCCGGAGCAGGCCAGGTTGATCTCGTTCTGCGCGCCGGTGGAGGCGCTGAGCACCTCGGCGACGTCGGAGCGGTCGCAGCCGCTCGCGGCCGTGGGGCCGTAGATCCGGGAGGCGTCGGCGGAACTGCCGTTCCAGGCGCGGTCGGTACCGGCCCGGCTGCCGCTGGTGCCGGCGGCGTTGCCCATCCAGCGGCCGGCCTCGCCGGAGATGTAGCTGTCGCCGAGCGTGACGCTGGCGGTGGGGCCGCCCGGTGCGGCGAGGGGTACGGAGGGGGCCGCGGCGGCCGACGCGGCGGTGGCGAGGCCGCCGGCCATCAGACCGCCGGCGGCCAGCGGGAGGGCGAGGGCCGCGGTGAGCAGCCGTCGGCGGAGTCGAGGGGCGCTGCGGGTGATGCTCGAACTGTTTTCGGGCACGGCGGAACTCCTGCGGCTCGGTCTCCCCGTGCGGTGGGGACGGGGAGACGCCTAGGTGAGGGTGGGCCGCCGGCCGGTGGCGCGATGAACATGACATGCCCGCACTGGTTACCGCTAGGTATCTGCACCAGGTTTCCCGCTTTGTTACCGCCGGGTTCAGACCAGCGGAGCACCGGGTTCAGACCGGCGGAGCGCACGGGTCGAACCGGACCGGCGCGGCCCGGTTCACACCAGCCGCGAACCGGCCCCGCCCGCCCCCAGCACGGCCGCCAGGTCCTCGGCCAGCCGCTGCGCGTCCGCCGGTTCCAACTGGGCCACGGTGAGCCGCAGCCCGGGCGGGGACTGGACGCGGTAGCGCGCGCCGGGCGCCGCGACCCAGCCGCGCTGCACCAGCGCCACCAGCACGGAGGTCTCGTCCGACACCGGCACCCAGACGTTCAGCCCGCTCTCGCCGTGCGCCTCGATGCCGCGCGCGGCGAGCTCGCCGAGCAGTGCGTTCCGGCGGGCCCGGTAGACGCCGGCCACCCGGGCGACCGGCACCGCGTCGGTGCGCCACAGTTCGGCGACGGCCCGCTGGAGCAGGTGGCTGACCCAGCCGGCGCCCAGGCGCAGCCGCCCGGTGACCCGCCCGATGGTGTCCTGGTCGCCGACGGCCACCGAGAGCCGCAGGTCCGGGCCGTACGCCTTGGCCGCCGAGCGCACCACGGCCCAGTGCCGCGCGCCGGCGCCCACCAGCGAGTGGTACGGCTGGTCGACCATGCCGTGCCCGTGGTCGTCCTCGATCAGCAGCACGCCGGGGTGCTCGGCCAGGACGGCCCGCAGCTCCTCGGCCCGGCGGGCGGTGAGCGCGGCGCCGGTCGGGTTCTGCGCCCGGCTGGTGACCACCACCGCACGGGCGCCCTCGGCCAGCGCGGCGGCGAGCGAGTCGGGCAGCGGGCCCTCGTCGTCCAGCCGGACGGGCGCGGGCCGCAGGCCGAGCGCGGGCAGCAGGTCGAGCAGGCTGCCCCAGCCCGGGTCCTCGACGGCGACGGCGTCGCCGGGGCGCAGCCGGATGGCGAGGATGCGCTCGATGGTGTCGAGCGAGCCGGAGGCGACGGCGATCGGGCCGCCGGGCAGGCCGTCGGCCTCGAAGGAGGCGCGGGCGAGCGCGAGCAGCCCGGGGTCGACGGCCGGGTGCCCGTACAGGACGGGCTCGGCGTGGGCGGCCCCGGCGGCGGCCGCGAGGACCGGGGCGAGGTCGGGCAGCAGAGCCGGGTCGGGGTTGCCGCCGGACAGGTCGCGGGCGTGCGGGGGGACGGGGACGCGGATCTGGTCGCGCGGGGTGAGCGCGGGCCTGGGGAGGATCCGGCTGCCCTTGCGGCCGGCGGTCTCGATCACCCCGCGGTCGCGGAGCAGCCGGTAGGCGGCGGCGACGGTGTTGGGGTTGACGCCGAGTTCGGCGGCGAGGTCGCGCAGCGGGGGCAGCGCGGTTCCGGGGGCGAGGCGCCCGGTGCTCACGCCCTGTTCGATGTGGGACGCGATTTCGCTGGCGCGTCGCCCTTTCAGCGGATAGTCTCCTAGCACAAAGTAAATTATGCACTAGTACATAGAGGTTGTCATGTCGGCCCCTTCCGAAGGCTCCGCCAGCTACTCCCGCACCCCCCGCACCACCCCCACCCGCTACAAGGACCGCGCCACCTGGGAGCAGGAGGCGATCCACGACATCCTCGACCACGCGTACATCTGCCACCTCGGATTCGTCGCCGACGGCGCCCCCGTCGTCCTGCCGACCATCTACGCCCGCGTCGGCGGCCGGCTGTACGTCCACGGCTCGACCGGCAGCCGTCCGCTGCGCAACGCCTCCGCCGACCAGGGCCTGCCGGTCTGCCTCACCGTCACCCTGGTCGACGCGCTGGTGCTGACCAAGTCCGCGTTCAACCACTCGGTCAACTTCCGCTCGGTCATCGCGCACGGCACCGCCCACCAGGTCACCGACCCCGAGGAGCTGGACGTCGCGCTGGCCGCGCTGGTCGACCACGCGATCCCCGGCCGCTCCGCCGACGTCCGCCCGGCCAACGCCAAGGAACTCGCCGCCACCGCCGTCCTCCGGCTCGACCTGGACGAGGTCTCGGCCAAGACCCGCGCGGACGGCGCCGACGACGACCCGGAGGACCTCGACCTGCCCCACTGGTCCGGCCTGATCCCGGTCACCACCGTGCACGGCACCCCCGAGCCGGCCGCCTCCACCACCGTCCCGCTGCCCGCGCACCTGCGCGGCTACCCCCGCTGACGGAGGGCCCGCCGATGCTGATCAGATCCTGGGACCGCGGCGACGAACAGGAGTGGCGCGCCTGGCTGGCCGAGGGCCGCGACTTCGGCCTGCTCGCCGCCAACGGCGGACCGGGCGAGGGCCCGGTGCTCGTCCCGACGCACTTCCTGCTGGACGCCGGGCGCGGCGAGATCCTGCTCCACCTCGCCGCGCCCAACCCGCTGCTGGCCGCCGTCCGGGCCGACCCGCAGGTCACCCTCGCGGTCACCGACGGCTACGCCTTCGCGCCCGGCCACTGGCGCGGCGAGCCGGGCACGCCCACCAGCTACTACGCCTCCGTCCACTTCCACTGCACCGCCGAGCTCGTCGAGTCCGCGGCGGGCAAGGCGGAGATCCTCAACCGCCAGCTGGCGCACTTCCAGCCGGAGACGCCGGACACCCGGGTGGTGCCCGGTGAGGGCGAGTTCTCCCGGCTGCTCCCCGGCCTGCGCGGGCTCCGCCTGACGGTCCGCGAGGTGCGGGCCAAGTTCAAGTACGACGACAAGAAGCCGGCCGACGCCCAGCACGCGATCGCCGACCGGCTGGCCGAGCGCGAGGCCGACCGCGCGAACGCCCCGCACCCCCGGCGCGACCAGGACGCCGCCGCCCGCACCCAACTGCTGCGCCGGCACCAGCGGCGCGTCGGCTGACCGGGACGCACCGAGTGACCGGGGGGCACGTCAACTGGCCCGGCAGGCGCGCCGGCTGACCGTGGGGCGCGTCCGACCGTTCACGCTCCCGGCGCGAACGGCCCATCACACCGCGCGTGACTGACCCCGGATCACCCGATCGGCCTCCAATTCGAGCAGGGCGGCCCCGTCGCTGCTCGAATGTGAGACGAGTCCTGCCCACTCGGCCGTCAGAGCGGGCCCGTCCACCTCGGGGAGCGCGCTTGTCCACACTCAACAGCCATCGGGCGGGCGAGGCCCACCTCGGGCACGTCATCTTCATCTCCGCCGCCGCCGCGATGGGCGGGTTCCTGTTCGGCTACGACAGCGCGGTGATCAACGGTGCGGTGACGGGCATCCAGAAGCACTTCGCCGTGGGCAACGGCGAAACGGCCTTCGTGGTGGCCATCGCGCTGCTCGGCTCGGCGGCCGGCGCGGTGGCCGCCGGCCGGCTCGCCGACCACCTCGGCCGGGTCCGCACCATGCTGCTGGCCGCCACCCTGTTCGCGATCAGCGGCATCGGCTCGATGTTCCCGCCGAGCATCCAGGTGCTGGCCACCTGGCGCGTGGTCGGCGGCATCGCGATCGGCATCGCCTCGGTGATCGCGCCCACCTACATCGCCGAGGTCGCGCCGACCGCCTACCGGGGCCGGCTCGCGTCCTTCCAGCAGATGGCGATCGTGCTCGGCATCACCGTCTCCCAGCTCGCCAACTGGGCGATCAACCAGGCCGCCGGCGGCGAGTCCACCGGCCACCTGGGCGGCATCCAGGCCTGGCAGTGGATGCTCGGCGTGGAGACCATCCCGGCCCTGGTGTACGGGCTGATGGCGCTCGCCATCCCGGAGTCGCCGCGCTACCTGATCGCCGACCACCGGGAGGATCAGGCCCGCAAGGTGCTGCGCGAGGTGGAGGGCGAGGACGTCGACCTGGACGCCCGGGTCGCGGAGATCCGCACGGTGCTGGAGTCCTCGCACAAGCCCCGGCTCAAGGACCTGCTCGGCGGGCGGTTCGGCCTGCTGCCGATCGTCTGGGTCGGCATCGGGGCCTCGGTGTTCCAGCAGTTCGTCGGCATCAACGTGATCTTCTACTACTCCTCGTTCCTCTGGCAGTCGGTCGGCATCAACGAGTCCAACTCGCTGCTGATCAGCCTCTCCACCTCGATCATCAACGTGATCGGCACGGTGATCGCGATGGCGCTGGTGGACCGGATCGGCCGCAAGCCGCTCGCCCTGGCCGGCTCGATCGGCATGGCGCTCGCGCTGGGCACCGCCGCCTGGGCGTTCTCGTACCGGCACGGCACGGGTGACACCGCCACCCTCGACAACACCCACGCCACCGTCGCCCTGGTCGCGGCGCACGTCTTCGTGCTCTGCTTCGCCTTCTCCTGGGGCGTGGTGGTCTGGGTCCTGCTCGGCGAGATGTTCCCCAACCGGATCCGCGCGCTCGCGCTGTCCGTCGCCGCCTCGGCCCAGTGGATCGCCAACTGGGCGATCACCGTCAGCTTCCCCGACCTCGCCGACTGGAACCTGTCGGCGACGTACGTCATCTACGCGGCCTTCGCGCTGCTCTCCATCCCGTTCGTGGCCTTCTGCATCAAGGAGACCAAGGGCCGCGCCCTGGAGGAGATGGGCTGAGCCCGCCCCCGTCGAGTCCCCGCCGCATCCGGCCCGACCCACCGCGAGGAACCCATGCCTGACCAGGGCGGCTCCCGGCAGAACGTCGCCTTCCCGAGCAACGGCCGCACCGCGCACGGGTACCTGGCCCGCCCACCCCAGGGCGTCGGGCCGGGCCTGGTGGTGGTGCAGGAGTGGTGGGGCCTCACCACGCACGTCGCGACGATGGCCGACCGGTTCGCCGCCGAGGGCTTCACCGTGCTGGCCCCCGACCTGTTCGGCGGCGCCACCACCCACGACCGCACCGAGGCGGCCCGGCTCACCCGCGAACTCCCGGTCGAGCGGGCCGTCGAGGACCTCTCCGGGGCCGTCGACCACCTGCTCGCCCTGGAGGGCGTGGTCGGCGACGCGGTCGGCGTGGTCGGCTTCTGCATGGGCGGCGGCTTCGCCCTGCTGCTGGCCGCCCGGGAGGGCGACCGGGTCGCCGCGGTGGTGCCCTTCTACGGCCTCCCGCCCGACCCGGACTTCGACTACCGGGGCCTGACCGCCCACGTCCTGGGGCACTACGGCGAACTGGACGGCTCGATCCCGATGGCCGCCGTCGACGAGGCCGCGATCCGGATCGGCGAGGCCACCGACGTCCGCCCCGAGATCCACTTCTACCCGGCCGGCCACGCCTTCATGAACGACGAGAACCCGCTCGGCACCTACGACCCGCTCCAGGCCGCGACCGCCTGGCGCCGCACCCTCACCTTCCTGTGGGGCCACCTGGGCTGAGCCCGTCCCAGCCGTGAAAACCCGTTGGACAGCCGTACGAGCCGCGGCCATAGTCTCCAGGTGCCGACCCGACCTCCGCGCCCCCGCCGCCTCGCCTGGGCGAGCCGCAACTTCCGCATCCAGACCGCCGCCACCGTGGTCAGCGGCCTCGGCAACGCCGGTGCCCCCATCGCCACGGCCTTCGCCGTGCTCGGCCACGGCGGCACCACGTCCGAGGTCGGCTACGTCACCGCTGCCCGGCTGCTGCCCACCGTCCTGCTCCTGGTGGTCGGCGGTGCCCTCGCCGACCGGATGCCCCGGCACCACCTCATGGTCGCCGCCAACCTGTTCAGCGGCCTGTCCCAGGTCGTCCTGGCGGCACTGGTGCTGGCCGGGGACATCCGGCTCTGGCAGCTGATGCTGCTCTCCGCCGCCGGCGGCGCCGGGTACGCGCTCTACTCCCCCGCCTCCGGCGGCATGATGCTGCAGGCCGTCGCCCCGGAGCACGCCGCCCGGGCCTTCTCGGTGTTCCGGATGGGCCAGAACGCCTCCCAGATCGGCGGCGCCGCGCTCGGCGGCGCGCTCACCGCCGCCGTCGGCCCCGGCTGGGTGCTCGCCCTGGACGGCGCCTGCTTCCTGGTCGCCGCCTCGCTCCGGTTCTTCCTGGAGGCCGAGCAGGCGCCCGCCCCGCAGGGCCACAGCATGCTGCGCGATCTGCGGGAGGGCTGGCGGGAGTTCGCCTCCCGCCGCTGGCTCTGGGTGGTCGTGGCGCAGTTCTCCGTCCTGGTCGCCTGCATCGGCGCGGTCGAGTCGGTGTACGGGCCGACGGTCGCCAAGGAGCGCCTCGGCGGGGCGTCCGACTGGGGCCTGGCGATGGCCGCCTACGGCGTCGGGCTGGTGGTGACCGGCGTGCTGATGGCCCGCTGGCGGCCCCGCCGGATCCTGCTGGTCGGCAACTGGGGGGTGTTCCTGTTCGGCGTGCCCGCCCTGGCGCTGGCGGCGGAGGCGCCGCTGCCGCTGCTCGCCCTCGCGATGTTCCTGTCCGGGGTCGGCGTCACCGTCTTCGGCGTCAACTGGATGGTCGCGCTCCAGCAGGAGATCCCCGAGGAGATGTTCTCCCGGGTCGCCGCGTACGACGAGCTCGGCTCCTTCTCGCTGTCCCCGATCGGCATCGCGCTGGCCGGCCCGGCGGCCACGGTGCTCGGCCTCTCGGGCGCGCTGTGGGCCTGCGCCGTCGTCTGCCTGGTGCTCAGCGCGGTCGTGCTGCTGGAGCCTCAGGTCCGCCGGCTGGCCCGCAGGAGCACCGTCGACGCACCGGTGGCCGCGCCGTGAGCGCCCCGTGCGCCCCGCGTGCGCCCGGCCGTACGCAACCACTGGTACGCCAGGTTCGTCCGACCAGGTAAGTCACACCACCGTCTCTGGGGGCCACTGGTGCCGAAGCCGCTGCTGTTCCTAGACGTCGACGGGGTGCTCAACCCGGTCTGCCCGCACCCGGACGCCGGATTCGACACCCACACCCTGCTCGGCTACTCGGTGCTCCTCTCCGCCCGGCACGGCGCCTGGCTGCGCGAGCTGGCCGGCACCTACGAACTCGTGTGGGCCACCACCTGGGAGGAGCACGCCAATGCGCACATCGCCCCGGCGATCGGCCTGCCCGCCCTCCCGCTGGTCCGCTTCACCGGCGACGTCCCGCAGCCCGGTGACCCGCGCGTCCCGCTGATGGAGCTGCTCTCGGCCCGCAAGTGGGCCCCGCTGCTGCGCTACGCCGCAGGCCGCCCGTTCGCCTGGGTGGACGACGTCATCCCGCCGCGGCTGGTCCGCAACTCCCTCTGGCGCCGCGACCGCCTGCTGCTGCCGATCGACCCGGGCCCGGGCCTGGAGCGTCGGCACGTCGACCGCCTGCTCGCCCGGCCGCCGCGCACCCCGGCCGGCCGCCTCCCGCTCAGGGGGTCGGCAGCCAGCTGACGTGCCCGGCGAGCAGCGCGTACCCGACGAAGGCCACCGTGTCGATCAACGCGTGCGCCGCGACCAGCGGCATCACCCGCCCCCAGCGCCGGTAGAGCAGGCAGAACACCGCCCCCATCACCATGTTGCCGACCAGCCCGCCGACCCCCTGGTACAGGTGGTACGAGCCGCGCAGCACCGAACTCGCCACCACCGCCGCCGGCCACGACCAGCCCAGCTGCCCGAGCCGGCGCAGCAGGTAGCCGAGGACGACGACCTCCTCCAGGGAGGCGTTCTGCCACGCGGAGAGCACCAGCACCGGGATCCGCCACCACACGTCCGGCAGCCCGGACGGCGCCACCGTCAGGTTGTAGCCGGCCGCCTGCGAGGCCAGGTACAGCACCAGCCCGGAGCCGCCGATCGCGGCCGCCACGGCGGCGCCACGGCCGAGGTCGCGCAGCTTCTGCCCGAGGTCGAAGCCGAGCACCCGCAGCGCGGCGCCCTCGCGCACCAGCAGGTACCCGACCAGCACCACCGGCATCAGCCCGCGCCCGATGTAGTACAGCTGCCACACCAGGTCCAGCCAGGGCCGGCCGGGCGCCCGCGAGCCGTTCAACGTGGCGACCTGCTGGCCGAGTTGGATCGGTTCGGTGAGCGAGGCCGCGAAGCTGATCAGCGCGCTGACGCCACTGGCCCCGAGGGAGAGGCCGAGGACGATCAGCAGTTCCACGCCGAGCAGCCGGCGCGTGGGCTTCGCGGTCTCCGGTGCGGTCGGGAGGGTGGTCACGGGGGGCTCCAGCGGGGCGGGCGTCGCTCCGGCCGTCGGCCGACCGCCGGAGCGATCATCCTGACACAGCGGTCCGGCTACCCGACCGGCCAGGTGTGCACCGGCTCGCCGGTGCGCATGTGCTCGATGTAGCGCCTGGTCATCGCGGCGAGCGCGGCCGGGCGGTCCATCCCGTACTGCTCGCGCAGCCGGTGGAAGGCCGCGCTCTGCCAGGCCGCGCCGTTGGTGCGGCGCAGGCAGCGCTGCTCGATGATCCCCAGGTAGCGGTCCCGGTCGGCGGGCTCCACGCCCCACTCGTCCAGGCCCTGGTGGGCCATCGGCAACAGTTCGTTGAGCACCAGGTCGACGGCGGACACCGTGGTCAGCCCGCCGCCGCGGCCCGCCCGGCCCGCCCGCGGCCACTGGAACACCGCGTCGATGCCGTAGCGGGCGCCCTGCCGGAAGTTCTCGTCGGCCCGCTCGAACGGCAGCCGGGTCCAGACCGGCCGGGGCTGCTCGGCGAGCACCCGGACCAGCCCGTAGTAGAAGGCGGCGTTCGCGAGCGTGTCGGCCACCGTCGGCCCGGCCGGCAGCGCCCGGTTCTCCACCCGCAGGTGCGCGGTCCCGCCCGCGATGTCGTACACCGGCCGGTTCCAGCGGTAGATCGTGCCGTTGTGGAGCCGCATCTCGGCGAGCCGGGGCGCGCCGCCGGAGGCGAGCACCTTCAGCGGGTCCTCGTCGTCGCAGATCGGCAGCAGGGCGGGGAAGTACCGCAGGTTCTCCTCGAACAGGTCGTACGCCGAGTCCACCCAGCGCTCGCCGAACCAGGTGATCGGCCGGACGCCCTGCGCCTTGAGTTCCGCCGTACGGGTGTCACAGGCCTGCTGGAACAGCACCGGACGGGTCTCCCGCCACAGCTCCCGCCCGAACAGGAACGGCGAGTTGGCGCCGAGCGCGAGCTGCGCCCCGCAGATCGCCTGGGCCGCGTTCCACACCGAGGAGAAGCGTTCCGGGGTCACCTGAAGGTGCAGTTGCAGGGAGGTCGCGGCGGCCTCGGCCACCATGGTGATGGTCTCCAGCTGGAGGTGTTCGACGCCCTCGATGTCCAGCGCGATGTCCTCGCCGCGGGCGGCCAGGATCTGGTCGCTGAGCAGGCTGTAGCGCGGGTTGTGGGAGATCGCGTCCAGGCCGGTGTGACCGTGCTCCAGGGTCGGCAGGATCCCCACCATGACGATCCGGGCACCGGCCTCGGCGGCCCGCCGGTCGGCGTAGCGCAGCCCGGTTTCGAGCTCCTCGCGCAGATCCTCGAAGACGTGCCCGCACAGCCGGTGCGGCACGATGTTCACCTCGACGTTGAACTGGCCCAGTTCGGTCTGGAAGTCGCTGGAGCCGATCGCGCTCAGCACCTGCGCGTTGCGCAGTGCCGGCAGGCCGTCCTCGTCGGCCAGGTTGAGCTCGATCTCCAGGCCCATGACCGCCCGCGGCCGGTCGAACCGGTCCTCGCGCAGCATCCGCCCCAGCGCGTCGAGGCAGGCCTGGAGCTTGCGCCGGTACAGCTGCCGGTCCGCCAGATCAGCCCGAGTCGCCACGACCTTCTCGCCCACGGTCCCCTCCTCCTGAGACACCGGCCGACCCGACCGTGCAAGCATCATGCCCACCTCGAAGATCGATACCCGAATGCTCGTACTGGCTTGCAATGCAAGGAAACTGACGGATATTCAGCAGATCTGCCGACTTGCCCGGCGCCACCGCCTGTGATAAACAGGTCACCCTGCGCACCTGTTCGATAGAATTCGCACTGCGCTCCGGCCGGCCCGCTCCGCCTCGAAACCCTCGTCGACGGCGGCGACCGCGCCGGCACCGCGATCATGCACAACCGGACACGGCCAGGTCCCGTCACCGATGACACGCCGCGCCACGCCGGTATGCCGCACTCGCACGCCGATCTCGCACGGAGAGGCGGACCCCGCCATGACTCTGCAGACCCCCCAGCCCCCGCCGAGCGCCCTGCGCGCCGTCCTGGCCGCACTCGACTCGGAGACCGCGCTGCGCCAACCCGCCGCCGCAGCACTGCGCCATCCGGTCGGCCCGCTGCTCCCCGCGCACCCGCTCGCCGTCCACGTCCTGGACGGGCCGCGCCCGGAGCTGCGCGCCGCCCGCCGGACGGGCTGGCGCTTCCTGATCAAGGACGGCGCCGAGGTCGCCGCCGCCGCGGAGGTCGTCCAGGCCGTCGAGGGCCACACCTTCTCGCACTTCACCGCCGGCCCCTACCTCGACTCGACGGTCCGGGCGCTGCGCCAGGCCTGGCAGCTCGCCCAGGGCTCCCGGTCCCGCCAGCAGCCCCGGCTGCTGACCTTCCCCGGGCAGTACGCGACGGCACTGTGGCTGCACGGCCCCGACGCCGACCCGGCCGCCGACCAGCTGATCCCGCTGGCCCCGGCCCCGCTCGGCGTCACCGCGCACCGCGCCTACCCGGCCGGCGAGCTGCTGCCGCTGCTCACCCGGGCGCCGCTCGCCAAGCCACTGCTGCTCGGCTCCTCCTGAGCCGACCCCACGCCGCCGGGCCGCCGGGCCACCACCCGGGGGCCCGGCGGCGTGCGCGTCGCCCTCGCCCGCCCGAACCACCCGGACGGGCCATCCGCCCTGACCTCCTCGGGCCATGCCGCAGCTGACCCATCGGTGCGCCGTTTCCCGCCGGACCCACCTGAACGGGTGATCTCTACCCGGGAGTTGTGGCGCATGTCACGAAATCCCTGCGCGCGCGACCGTAGATGCCGACACTGGGAACCAGCGTGGAAGGACCACCTGTCCTACCCACTTGAGCGCCGGTCCACACCTGGTCGGCGCGCGGACAGGATCCGGCTACCGCGGCGGCTCCCGACGGCTCCGCCGGCGGCCGCACCACGGGGGAGGATCGCAGAGCGAAGCGAGGGTACGTATGTGCCAGCACCGTCCTGAGTGCCCGTCGGCCGAGTCCGAGGACCGCGAGGCGGCCGTCACGGTGGCCTGCCACCCGGAGCAGGGCTGGAGCCTGCTCTGCAACGGCGTCGTGCTGTTCGAGGACACCGGAGAGCTGCTGCCCGACGGCCGGGTGATCGCGCCGCGCCGCCCCGTCGCCCGCGCGGCCTGACCGCACCGGCGGGGGCAGCCGCCGAACGACGACAACGGGCAGGGCCCCGACGGTACGTGCCGTCGGGGCCCTGCCGTACGTCCGGTCCGGATCAGACGCCGTACTCCTCCAGCGGCGGGCAGGAGCAGACCAGGTTGCGGTCGCCGTACGCGCCGTCGATCCGGCTGACCGGCGGCCAGTACTTGTCCGCCGGGTTCACGCCCGCCGGGAAGACCGCCTCCTGCCGCGAGTAGCCGTGCGCCCAGTCGCCGGCCAGCTCGGCGGCGGTGTGCGGGGCGTTGCGCAGCGGGTTGTCCGCGGCCGCCCACTCGCCCGAGCCGACCTTGTCGATCTCGGCCCGGATCTCGATCATCGCGTCGCAGAACCGGTCGATCTCGTGCAGGTCCTCGGACTCGGTCGGCTCGATCATCAGCGTGCCGGCCACCGGGAAGGACATCGTCGGCGCGTGGAAGCCGTAGTCGATCAGGCGCTTGGCGATGTCGTCCACCGTCACGCCCGTCTCCTTGGTCAGCGGGCGCAGGTCGATGATGCACTCGTGCGCGACCAGCCCGCCGGGGCCGGTGTAGAGCACCGGGAAGTGCGGTGCCAGCCGCTTGGCGATGTAGTTGGCGTTCAGCACCGCGACCTGCGTCGCGCGCTTGAGGCCCTCGCCGCCCATCAGCCGGACGTACGCCCAGGAGATCGGCAGGATGGCCGCCGAGCCCCACGGCGCCGCCGAGATCGGGCCGACCCCGGTGGCCGGACCGGCCTCCGGCTGCAGCGGGTGGTTCGGCAGGTACGGCGCCAGGTGGGCGCGCACCGCGACCGGGCCGACGCCCGGGCCGCCGCCGCCGTGCGGGATGCAGAAGGTCTTGTGCAGGTTCAGGTGCGAGACGTCCGCGCCGAACTTGCCCGGCTTGGCGAGGCCGACCAGGGCGTTCAGGTTGGCGCCGTCCACGTACACCTGGCCGCCGGCCTCGTGCACCAGGGCGCAGATGTCGGTGATCTGGGTCTCGTACACGCCGTGGGTGGACGGGTAGGTGACCATCAGCACGGAGAGGCTGTCCCGGTGCTGCTCGATCTTGGCCTTCAGGTCCTCGACGTCCACGTCACCGTCGACCAGGGTCTTCACCACGACCACGCGCATGCCGGCCATCACCGCGGAGGCCGCGTTGGTGCCGTGCGCGGAGGACGGGATCAGGCAGACGTCGCGCTGGGTGTCGCCGTTGGCGTGGTGGTAGGCGCGGACGGCCAGCAGGCCGGCCAGCTCGCCCTGCGAGCCCGCGTTCGGCTGGATCGAGACGGCGTCGTAGCCGGTCACCTCGACCAGCTGGCGCTCCAGCTCGCGGATCAGGCTGAGGTAGCCCTGGGCCTGCTCGATCGGCGCGAAGGGGTGCAGCTGGCCGAACTCCGGCCAGGTGACGGCCTCCATCTCGGTGGTCGCGTTGAGCTTCATGGTGCAGGAGCCCAGCGGGATCATGCCGCGGTCCAGCGCGTAGTCCCGGTCCGACAGGCGGCGCAGGTAGCGCAGCATGGCGGTCTCCGAGCGGTGGCTGTGGAAGACCGGGTGGGTCAGGTACTCGTCCTGGCGCAGCAGCGCGGCCGGCAGCGCGTCGGCGCCCTCGGCGACCTCGACCGCGGGGACGCCGAACGCGGCCCAGACGGCGGCGAGGTGCTCGCGGGTGGTGGTCTCGTCGGTGGAGACCGAGATCCGGTCCGCGCCGTCCTGGTGGACGTTGACGCCG
Source organism: Kitasatospora sp. NPDC088779 (assembly GCF_040685395.1). Lineage (NCBI taxonomy): Bacteria > Bacillati > Actinomycetota > Actinomycetes > Kitasatosporales > Streptomycetaceae > Kitasatospora > Kitasatospora sp. NPDC088779. The sequence goes on from NZ_JBFBHW010000042.1 coordinate 63,014, forward strand.
TTGGCGCGGGCGGCGGCCGCGATCTCGGCGGCACGGCCCGGGACGACGGCGGTGACGGTGTCGAAGAACTCGCCGTGCAGCAGCTCGACGCCGCCGGCCCGCAGGCCCTCGGCGAGGGCGGCGGCGTAGCGGTGGGTGCGGCGGGCGATGTCGGCCAGGCCGTCCGGACCGTGGTAGACGGCGTACATCGAGGCCATGACGGCGAGCAGCACCTGGGCGGTGCAGATGTTGCTGGTGGCCTTCTCGCGGCGGATGTGCTGCTCGCGGGTCTGCAGCGCCAGGCGGTAGGCGCGGTTGCCGTCGGCGTCGACCGAGACGCCGACCAGGCGGCCGGGCAGCGAGCGGGCGTACTCGGCGCGCACCGACAGGTAGCCGGCGTGCGGGCCGCCGAAGCCCATCGGCACGCCGAAGCGCTGCGAGGTGCCGCAGGCGATGTCGGCGCCGAGCGAGCCCGGCGAGGCGAGCAGGGTCAGCGCCAGCAGGTCGGCGGCGACCGCGACGATCGCTCCGAGGCCGTGCGCCTGCTCGATGACCGGGGTGAGGTCGCGGACCACACCGGTGGCGCCCGGGTACTGGAGCAGCACGCCGAAGACGCCGCGCTCGGCGATCTCGGCCGGGATGCCCTCGGACAGGTCGGCGACGACGACCTCGACACCGGTCGGCACCGCGCGGGTGTTGATCACCGCGGTGGTCTGCGGCAGGGTCTCGGCGTCGACCAGGAAGACGCCGCCCTTGACCTTGGTGACGCGGCGGGCGAGCGCCATCGCCTCGGCGGCCGCCGTGCCCTCGTCGAGCAGCGAGGAGCCGGAGGTCGGCAGGCCGGTCAGGTCGGAGACCAGGGTCTGGAAGTTGAGCAGCGCCTCCAGGCGGCCCTGGGAGATCTCCGGCTGGTACGGCGTGTAGGCGGTGTACCAGGCCGGGTTCTCCATGACGTTGCGCAGGATCACCGGCGGGGTGAAGGTGCCGTAGTAGCCCAGGCCGATCATCGGCTGGAGCACCTGGTTGCGGCTCGCCAGCTCGCGCAGTTCGGCGAGCACCTGCGCCTCGCTGCGGCCGCCGGGCAGGTCCAGGCCGGTGATGGAGCGGATCGCCTCGGGAACGGCGGTGGCGGCGAGTTCGTCCAGCGAGCCGTAGCCGATGGACGCCAGCATCTTCTGCTGCGCGGCGTCGTCGGGGCCGATGTGGCGGTTCTCGAAGGGGCTGGCCAGCTCAAGCTCGGTGAGGGTCGAGGCGCCGGTGGGGCGTCCCGCGTTCGGCTGGGCGTTCATGGTGGTCGAGGCCTCCTGGTCACGGACCGGCGGGGGTGCGCACGCCGACCGGCCGGAGCCGCTGCGGACAGCGGCTCGACCCGGGCGGGCGAACCCGACAGGCCTCCCCCTCTGTCATCGGGACCTGAGAGCTTCACCCGCACGGCGCGCTGTGGGCACGCCGCCGGCTTGCACCGTCGGTGAGGGTGGTGCCCGTCGGCTCCCTGCCGACGGTCCTGCCCTGCTTTCCAGAGTGACCTACCCCACACGGTACGGATGCCTGAGAGATTCCGGGGAGGAGTTGCTCCTTCGGCGCCCCGACCAGCGCTTTCCGTGGCCGGGGACTCTCCCGAGCGGGCTCGGCGGTCGCCGCCCAGGGTACCAGCGGCAGGCCCCCTGATCACGGTCGCGTCGGGTCGCTCGGGGTCTACGCGCGTCCCCCGGACGGTCCAGCCCGGAGCCCGTCCGGCGCACCCCGGTCGCGCCCGTCCGATTCATGGCCTTTGGTGTGAAGTGGCAGGCGGAACGGGTGCTCCGGCCACGGTCCTGCGGGAGTTCCGCAGGCGCAGCGCACTGGAGGAAAGAGTGCAAACCGATATCGATCCCCGGGACCTCATCGGCCACAAGGCGGTCGACCGCAACGGAGACAAGATCGGCACGGTCGACGAGGTCTACCTGGACGACGCCACCGGCCAGCCGGAGTGGGCAGCCGTCCGGACCGGCATCTTCGGCCGGGACGCCTTCGTCCCGCTCACCACCAGCGAGTTCTCCGGCGACGAGCTCCGGGTGCCGTACGACAAGTCGCTGGTGAAGGAGTCGCCGGACTTCGGCGTCGGCCAGCACCTGTCGCCCGCCCAGGAGCTCCAGCTCTACCGCTACTACGGCCTGGACACCCCGGCGAACGGCCGCCCGGTCGGCCGGGACAGTGACCTCCCGGTCGGTCGGGACGGCGACCGGCCCGTCAGTCGTGAGGGTGACCGGCCGGCCGGCCGCGAGAGTGACCGCCCGGTCGGCCGGGACGGCGACCGACCCGCGCGCCCCGACCTCGACTTCGGCACCACCTCGGCGGCCGAGCCCGTGAAGCCCATCGCCTTCCACTCCCTCGACCCCGCCCCGACCACCACCCCTGCCGACCCCACCGGCACCGCGACGGAGGTCAGCGTGCGGACCCTCAACACCCCCGCACCCGCGGCCGCCCCCACGACGACCGAGCCCAAGCCGCAACCCGCCCCGATCGTGACGACCACCGCGACCACGAACTCGGCCGTGGCCCCGCCGGCCTCGGAGCGCTCGACCGGTCCGGCCCCGTCGTCCCCCAACGGCCCGGTGGAGATCACCTGCCGCGAGGAGCGCCTGGACATCACCACGGACTGGCACATCGTGGGCACCGCGAAGCTGCGCAAGTACGTGACCAGCGAGCAGGTCGAGCGCCGCGTCCCGGTGGTCCGCGAGCGCGTCCGGGTGGAGCGGATGCCGGTGAGCGAGGCCGAGCGCGCCTCGCTCACCGAGAAGGAGATCGCCGAGGCGGTGGAGGAGGTCACCCTGCGCGAGGAGCGCCCGGTGGTCCGCAAGTACCTCACCCCGATCGAGCGGGTCCGCCTGGTGGTGGAGCGCTACACCGCCGAGGAGGTGATCCGGGACGAGCTGCGCCGCGAGCACGTCGAGATCCACGACAACACCGCCGCCGCCCCGGCGACCCCGGTGGCCACGCCGGCGGCCGAGGCCCCCCGCCCGGCCGTGCTGCGCCCGTTCGCCTGACCCCTCGCCCCAGGGCCCCGGACCCATCGGTCCGGGGCCCTCGGCATGCCTCGTCCCGGTCGCCGCCCGGCCGGAATCCTTCGATTTTGCCAAAGCGTCACCAATGGATATTTGACACTCTGAAGTATCTCCCGGCATGGTTACTTCAGTTCATTCACTATGTACGGGAGGAAGCAACCGTGAGTGAGGCACCACAGCCCACCACCGCGGCCGAGAAGCAGAGCAGCGCCCGGGTCCTGCCGGCCCTCATCCTGGCGATGCTGTCGTTCAGCGTGGTGCAGACCGCGGTCGTCCCGATCCTGCCCTCGCTGGCCAAGGAACTGAGCGTCTCCGCGTCCAGCGTCACCTGGCTCATGACCGCCAACCTGCTCTCCGCCGCCGTGCTGACTCCCCTGCTGGGCCGCTTCGGCGACCTCCGGGGCCGTAAGCCGATGCTGCTGATCTCGCTGGCCGGTCTGGTCGCCGGCTCGGCACTGGCGGTCAGCACCCACTCCTTCACCTGGCTGGTCGTCGCCCGCGTCCTTCAGGGCGCCGGCGGTGGCGTGCTCCCGCTGGCGATCAGCATCGTCCGCGACGAGCTGCCCAAGCAGAAGGTGACCGGCGGCGTCGCCGCCATCAGTGCCTCGATGGGTGTCGGCTCCGGCCTCGGCCTGGTCGCGACCGGTCTCCTGCTGGAGCACTGGAGCTACAAGTCGATCTTCTGGATGGGCCTGGTCTTCGGCCTGATCGCGGTCGCCCTGGTCGCGTTCCGCGTCCCGTCCGACCCGGTCACCGACAAGGAGGGCGGCGCCGACCCGCTCGGCGCCCTCACCCTGGCCGGCTGGCTCTCCGCGCTGCTCGTCGCGGTCAGCCAGGGCAACCACTGGGGCTGGACCTCGACCAAGACCCTCGGCCTGTTCGCCGTGGCCGCCGTCGTCGCCCTGATCTGGGGGGTCATCGAGACCAAGGTCGCGCACCCCCTGGTGGACATGAAGATGATGTCCCGTCCGGCCGTCGCCTTCACCAACCTGGCCGGCCTGCTGATCGGCTTCGGCATGTACGGCTCGTTCATGGTGATCAGCAACTTCGCCCAGACCCCGGAGAAGCTCACCCACTACGGCTTCACCGCGACCGTCCTGCATGCCGGTCTGCTGCTGCTGCCGTCCGCGATCGGCTCGATGGTGGCGGCTCCGGTCGGCGCGATGCTGATCGCCCGCCGCGGCCCGCGCCTGCCGCTGGTCCTCGGTGGCGTCCTGGGTGCCGTCGCGATGGCCTACCTGGCCGTGCGGCACAGCCACGAGGGCGACATCTACACCTCCTCGGCGATCTTCGGCCTCGGCATCGGCCTGGCGTTCTCCGCGATGCCGGCCTACATCAACGGCGCCGTCCCGGTGGAGCAGAGCGGCATCGCCAACGGCATGAACGCCGTGCTGCGCACCGTCGGTGGCGCGATCGGCACCGCCGTGATGGCCGCCATCCTGACCGGCGACACCATGAAGCTGCCGCCGCAGATCCCGCTGCTGCTGCCCACGCTGGACGCCTACAAGCACGCGTTCTGGGCCGCGGCCGTCGTCTGCGCCGTCGCCGGCGTCGTCCCGTTCCTGATCCGCGGCGTCAAGCCGGCCGCCACCGTCGTCGCCTCGGGCGGGACGGCCGAGCGGAACTCCAGCCCCGAGCTGGCCAAGACCGACGCCTGACCAGGCGTCCGGCCGCCGCGCTCAGGGACAGGGCGCGGCGGCCCGGCCTTCGGACGGTCGCGAGGGCATCACGACCGCACGAAGTCCGGCACGGTATGCGGCCCCAACCGGTACTCCCCCCACCGGTCGGGGCCGCTTCGCGTTTCACACCCCCGGCGCCCCCGTCTCCTCCGGCCCCTCCCTCTCCCCGGGCGCCCCCGTCTCCTCCGGCCCCTCGGCCCCCCAAAGCGGCAGCGGACGGGCCGGTTCCAGCGCCGGATCGTCCACCGCGAAGGTCCGGATGCGCCCCGGCCCGCTCCACGGCGTCTCGAACCGCACGGTGACCCGCCCGACACCGCTGCCCTGCACCCACCCGGGCCCCAGCTCGGTATGGCGGACGTCCTGCCCGGGCATCCAGCGGCGCGGCGCGACCGCCTCCGGTTCCTCCTCGGCCGTCTCGACCTCCGCCTCCGCGTGCTCGGCCGCCTCCTCCCGCAGGGCCTGCGCGAACAAGTCCTCCTGGGTGTAGTCGGCCAGCTGGGCGACCCCCACCCCGAGCAGCCGCACCCCGCCGGTGATGTCCACCTGGGAGGCCAGCCGACGCGCCGTCTCGATGACCACCGCCTCGTCGTCGGTGGGCCCGCGCAGCGTCTCCGAACGGGTCAGCGTCGAGAAGTCGAACCGCCGGACCTTGAGCACCACCGTCCGCCCCGAGCGCCCGGCCGCGCGCAGCCGCCGCACGCACCGGGCGGCCAGCACCTCCACCTCGCGCAGCACCCGCTCCCGGTCGGCGAGGTCCACCTCGAAGGTGTCCTCCACCGAGACCGACTTGGCGTCCTGGTCGGCCACCACCGGCCGGTCGTCCAGCCCTATCGACATCTGGTGCACACCCGCGCCGTGCGCCCGCCCGAGCAGCTGCACCAGTTCGCCCTCCCCCGCCTCGGCGAGGTCCGCCACGGTGTTCAGTCCGGCCCGCCGCAGCACCTGTTCGGTGGCCGGCCCGATCCCGGGCAGCGCCCGGACCGGCATCGGGCCGAGCACGGCCCGTTCCTGCCCGGGTTCGATCAGCACCAGCCCGTCCGGTTTGGCCTGCTCGGAGGCGATCTTCGCCATCAGCTTGGATCCGGCCGCCCCGACCGACCCGGTCAGCCCGGTGCGCCGCTGGATGTCCGCCCGCAGGTCCTCCGCCAGGGCGAGCACCAGCCGCTCCCCGGTCTCGTGGTCGGACTCCGCCAGCACCGGACCGTAGGGGCCGGCCTCCAGGTCGACGAAGGCCTCGTCCAGGCTGAGCGGCTGCACCAGCGGCGACAGCTCGCGCAGCAGACCCATCACGAGCTCGCTGACCTGCCTGTAGGCCTCGAACCGGCCGCTCAGAAAGGCCGCGTTGGGGCAGAGCCGGCGCGCCTGCGCCATCGGCATCGCCGAGTGCACCCCGAACCTCCGCGCCTCGTACGAGGCGGTGGAGACCACCCCGCGCCCGCCGAGCCCGCCGACGACCACCGGTTTGCCGCGCAGGCTCGGCTTGGCCGCCTGCTCCACCGCCGCGAAGAAGGCGTCCATGTCGAGGTGGATGATGCTCGGCAGTGATCGCACCCGCCGATCATCCCGCAGGGGTCCGACAATGCGTACGAACCCGGGCAGGCCCTAGCGCTGCGCGGCGTCCGCCAGCGCCTTCGGGATGCCGTCCTCCCGGGGGCCGAGGAACAGCGGGTCCGGCCGCAGCCAGGCGTTGACCGCCGCCTTGCCCGCCCCGGGGATCTCCCGCAGCCCGCCGTACAGCCAAGTGCCGTCGTGCGGTTCCGGCACCCCGACCGCGTACGCGTCGATGCCCGCCGCCTCGCACAGGGCCAGCGCCCGGCGGACGTGGAAGTCCTGGCTGACCAGCACCGCCCGCTCCACCCCGAAGACCCGCCGGGCCCGGGTGCAGGAGTTCCAGGTGTCGAAGCCCGCGTAGTCGCCCACCACCCGGACCGCCGGCACCCCGTGCTCGATCAGGTACGTCCGCATCGCGTCCGGCTCGTCGTAGCTGTCCCGGCCGTTGTCGCCGGTCACCAGGATCGCCTGCACCTTCCCCGCCCGGTACAGGTCCAGCGCCGCGCTCAGCCGGTGCTCCAGGTACGGCGACGGCTTGCCCTGGTCCAGCCCGGCGCCGAAGACCACCGCGACCGGCGCGGACGGCACGCCGGCCACCGTGCCGACCCGGTCCCCGGCCAAGCACCACAGCCACGCGCTCGGCGCCAGCGCCAGCGAGCAGAGCACCGTCGCCGTCTGGAAGGCCCTGCGCTGCACGGACCGCCGCCGAAACCGGACCTTCAGCAGCCCGCCCCGACGCCGCAGCAGACCCGCTATCCCGGTGCCGAACCCCACGTGTCCTCCCTCGATCGCCTCACCAGGCGCAACGACGAGGCCGCGGGCCCGGACGGTTCCCCGTCAGGGCCCGCGGCCTCGTCAGTTCTGCGTTCAGACCGCCCGGTTGCGCCGCTGGGCCAGCTCGTCGGACGGGTCGTGGCCGACCAGCGTCTCGCCGGTGTCGGTGCGCTCCGCGTGCAGCCGCCCGAGCGTCAGCTCCAGCTCCCGCCAGACCGCTCCGACCGCGATGCCGAACACGCCCTGACCGCCCTTCAGCAGGTCCACCACCTGCTGCGGTGTGGTGCACTCGTACACCGTCGCGCCGTCGCACATCAGCGTCATCCCGGCCAGGTCGCCCTGCTCGGCCGCCTGCAGATGGGCGACCGCCACCCGGATGTTCTGCAGCGAGACGCCCGCGTCGAGCAGCCGCTTCACGATCTTCAGCAGCAGGATGTCGCGGAAGCTGTAGAGCCGCTGGCTGGTGGCCGGGTACGCCGAACGGACGCTGGGCTCCAGCAGTCCGGTCCGGGCCCAGTAGTCCAGCTGGCGGTACGTGATGCCGGCCGCCGCGCAGGCCGTCGGACCGCGGTAGCCGATCAGTTCGGACGTCGGGGCCAGCCGCTCGATGGCGGGCTGACCGGGCTGCACGGCCGGGAACCTGCCCACCCGGGGCAGGTCCGTCACGGTGCGAGCGGTGCGCGGCAGGTGCACGGCACACAGGCCTCCCACGGCCGTGTCATCGCCGGTGCTGCTCATGCCTGCCTCCGTCCACTGGTGCTGCGGGCAACCCGAACTGCGGGCATCGGTCACCCGGACAGCCACTCCTGACGGTAGGCAGTCCCCTATGACCCGTCAACGATCGCCACGCCGGGCCAGCCAAACCACATCACTCAGGAGAGTGGTTTTTCGTGCCCCTAGTGTGGGTAGGTCGACGGTTTTTGGCAAAACGGCAAGCCAAACAACGGCCTGACCTGTAGGGAAATCCGGTTCGCACTACTGCGGACCGCTGCCCCCGAAGTCCTCGGGCGACACCTGGTCGAGGAACTCGCGGAACTTCTCGACCTCGTCCTCCTGCTCGTCCGGGATCGCGATGCCCGCCTCGGCGAGCACCTCCTCGCTCCCGTAGATCGGCGTGCCGGTGCGCAGGGCCAGCGCTATCGCGTCGGACGGCCGGGCGCTCACCTCGACCCCGCCGGTGAAGACCAGCTCGGCGTAGAAGACGCCCTCCCGCAGGTCGGTGATCCGGACCTCGGTGAGCTGCTGCCCGAGCGCCTCCAGGACGTCCTTGAACAGGTCGTGCGTCAGCGGGCGGACCGGCGTCATGCCCTGCTGGGCGAAGGCGATCGCGGTCGCCTCGCCGGGACCGATCCAGATCGGCAGGTACCGATCGCCCCCGACCTCCCGCAGCAGCACGATCGGCTGGTTGGAAGGCATCTCCACTCGGACACCCACGACGTCGAGCTCATTCACACAGGCAACCCTATGGCTCAGGCCCCGGATATGAAAGCGCAGGGCCGACGCCGCTGGTCAGCGCGGTGCACGCCGACCGCCCGGGGTCTGGACAGCCACCCCGCAGGAGCCCCGCGGGAATCCCACGGGGACGCTATCCGCGGCTGCGCAGACCGGCCTGGACCATCGCCGCGTGCAGCCGCACGGACAGTGTCGCCAGCTCCCGCGCGGTGGCCTCGGCATGGGCCCTGGTCTGCGGGTTCCGGTGCCGGCGCAGTGGCGCCACCACCTGTTCCACCAGCGCGATCTCCCGATCCGCCGCGGCCTTCATGGCCCGCAGGTGCCGCGGTTCCAGCCCGTACCGGCCGAGTTCCGCGACCAGCCGGGCCACCTGCAGCGCCTCGCCGTCGTACCCGCCGTCCGGACCGGGCGCGACCAGACCGTAGGACTCCCATTCGGACAGCTCGCGCTCACCGGACTCGGCGGCCGCCAGCAGTTCGGCACGCCCCAGCCGGACTCCGGACGGGACGTCGGCCGAGGCCCCCAGCTCCCGGTCCGCTTCCTCCACCGGCCCGGGTCGGGTGTCGGCGGAGGGCGGCAGCGCGGGCGGTGCCTCACCGCGCTCGATGGCGTCCAGGTGCTCGCGGATCACCCGCAGCGGCAGGTAGTGGTCACGCTGCATCCGCAGGACGTAGGCCAGCCGCTCGACGTCGGCCGGGCTGAACTTGCGGTACCCCGAGGGCGTGCGCTGCGGCTCGACCAGCCCCTCCGCCTCCAGGAACCTGATCTTGGAGATGGTGACCTCGGGGAAGTCGTCGCGCAGGAAGGTCAACACCGCGCCGATGCTCAGCAGCTCGTCACCGCCGCGCCGCCGCCCACCCGGCCGGTCCGGGCGGACCGGCTGCCTGGGGCCCGCGACCACCCCGCGCGCGCCGCGGTCCGCGTGCGGACCGGACGATGCGGGGGTGGCCGCCCCGAGAGAAGATGAAGGGGTATTCGTACTCACTCGGGCTCCTACCGACGTTGGGTTCAGTACCCCCGGTTGTGGCCGGCGAAGAACACCAGCCGGTACTTCCCGATCTGCACCTCGTCACCGTTGTTCAGCGACACCTCGTCGATCCGCTCCCGGTTGACGTAGGTGCCGTTGAGGCTGCCGACGTCCGCGACGCTGAACCCGGCCTGCGTCCGACGGAACTCCACGTGGCGCCGCGAGACCGTGACGTCGTCCAGGAAGATGTCGCCCTGCGGGTGACGGCCGGCCGTGGTGACGTCCGAGTCCAGCAGGAAGCGGCTGCCCGAGTTCGGACCGCGCTGGACGATCAGCAGGGCCGAGCCCGGCGGCAGCGCGTCGATCGCCGACAGCACCTCGGCCGACAGGGCCGGCGTCGCGCCGGTGCCGGTCGTGGTGTTGGGGTCGTACGACTCCAGGCCGGAGATGGAGATGGTCGACGTGGTCTCCGCCGCCCCCTCTGGAAGCAGGCCACCGCGCAGGGCCGTACCGCAGTTGGAGCAGAACCGGGCCGATGACGGGTTCTGGTTGCCGCACCTGGGGCACGGAGTGGGGCCAGCCATGTTCACAGCCTCCTGGCGCGGCACACCCGACGGGTTGTGCCCGGCGTACGGATCGGGGGCAAACCCTCCACCAGAGGTTGAGGGTCCTGACTGGAAACCTATGCGCGGGTCGCCGGAAGGGTCAACCGACGCGCCGTAGCCCACCGGATTCCCTGCGTACTGGGCGGCGGCGCCGTCCCGGAACAGCTGCTGCTCGGCGTACGGCGCCCCCTCTGGAGCGGGGCGCATGCCCGGCACGGCGGCCTCGTCCTCGGGCCGGCGGTGCCGCGCGGTCGGCGCCTCGACGGAGGCCGCGCCACGGCCCTTGTTACGACCGAACAACTTCGAGAAGAAACTCACGGGCGAATCCCCTTGCGTGTGACAGACCCGCCCGCGGGGCAGGGTGAGAACCTCGGACAGACTGCGGGCCCGGTTGCGGATCGGGCCTGCTGGAGTGGTACTCCGACGGTTGGTACTGCTGTTGGTGCTCCGGTGCGTGCTGGTACGACCCAGTCTCGCCCACGCGACGGCGGCGCCCCGCACCGGGTGCCGCCCGCAGGTGACGGGCCGTTCGTCGGGCGCCCCGTCACTTCGAAGCCGGCTTGGCGTACTGCGGCGTCTTCAGATCCACGAGGGCGTCCACGACCACCTTCTGCTGCTGGGTGATCGTCGCCCGCGCCTGGTGACTCTCCAGAGTACGGACGACACCCCCCGGGATGTTCAGCGCGGGTGTCAGATCCTGCGGGTTCCCCACGACGGTGAACCGATAGGGCTGCGAGACCTTCTTCCCGTCGATCTGCACCCCGCCGCCCGACACGTCGGTGAAGTAGGTGTTGACCACCACGCGCACATCGTTGATCTGAATCGCCTCCGCCCCTGCCGCTCGAAGTTCTTGCAGGGTGTCCAGCAGCATATCTGCCTTCACCTGCCCTTGGGGATCATCGACCGTGAGTACGATGCCCGGACCAGTGGCTTTGACGGTACCGGCGAGCACGCCGAGCTCCGTCGCCTTCTTCCTGGTCTGCTCCTGGGCCTCCTTGGCCTGGTTGGAACTGTTCTCCAACTTGGCCAGGGACTGCTCCAACTCCGCCTTCTCCTGCTGAAGACGCTGCTGACGGCTGTCCAGTTCGTCGAGGATGCGCACCAGGTCCTCCTGGCGGGCCCCGCGGAGCTGGCTGTGGTGGTCGTTGGTCGACCGCACCTGGATCGCCAGCCCCAGACCGAGCGAGAACAGCAGCAGCGCCACCACCAGCTGCCCGCGCGACATCCGCGGCGGCCACAGGGCTGCCTTGAGGCGCCGCCGTCCCGCACCGCGGTCCAGGGCGGCCGGCTCCACCACGGGCTCAGGCTCGGGCTCAGACGCAGGCTCGGGCGCAGGCGCTGCGGCCTTCGCGAGCCGCACCGCGGGCGTGGGCGCCGCCTCCGCATCAAGCTCAGGCTTAGCGTCAGACTTCGCCGCAGCCTGTTCCTCGGGCTCCCCCACCGCCGCCACGGGCCCCTCGGCCCTCCCCGGCTCCTCGGCCGGTTCGGCGCGCTGGACCTCCCCGGCCCCGTCCACCGGCTCGGCCGGGCCCGCCTCGGCCGCCGACTCCGGCCCCGGCGCCTCGGCAGCCCGCTCCGACGCCTTCCCGCCGCCGTCCGCGTGCTCCTCCGCCGCCCCGCGGCCCGGCTCAGGCGCGGAAGACATGGCGCCGAATCGCGGCCGCGTTGGAGAAGATGCGGATGCCGAGGACGACGACCACACCCGTGGACAGCTGCGAGCCGACGCCCAGCTGGTCACCGAGGAAGACGATCAGTGCCGCGACCACCACGTTCGACAGGAACGAGACGATGAACACCTTGTCGTTGAAGATCCCGTCCAGCATCGCCCGGACGCCGCCGAACACGGCATCCAGCGCCGCCACCACCGCGATCGGCAGGTACGGCACGACGGCGTCCGGCACCTCGGGCTGGACGAAGAGTCCGACGACCACCCCGATCACGAGACCCAGTACGGCAATCACGGTCTAGCTGCTCCTGTCCCTGCGGACGACGACCCGGTCGGGGCCGTCGTGGACGAGTGGGCTGTCGTGGTCTTCGCGGACCCGCTCGGCGTACGCCGACCGGTGCTGCCCGCAGACGGTGAAACGGACGCGCTCGGGCTCCCGGAGGTTCCGGCGGTGGGTGACGGCGTCGGGGTGACCGAAGCCGCCGACGGGGACGCCGGGGGCGAGGGCTCGGGCGTGACCGGCTGGGCGGTCCGCAGCGTCACGCCCACCGCGGCCGGCAGCGTCAGGCTCTTCTGCGCGGACATGGTCGACTTGATGCCGTACTTCTCCTGGAGCAGCCGCAGGTACTGCCCGGCCATGTCGTTCTCGAAGGCGGTGAGCAGCTTCGGCCCATCCCCGATCGCCTGGATGTTGTACGGCGGGACGAGCGGTCGGTTGTCCACCAGCACCGCCTCTCCCGCAGCCCGGATCGCCGAGAGCGCGGTGAGCCGCTGACCGTTGATCGCCACGGCTTCCGCACCGGATCCCCACAGGCCGTTCACCACCAGCTGGAGGTCGCGGTCCCGCAGCCGGCCGCTGTTGGAGAAGCCCTGCCCGGCCCGCGGGTCGACGTTTCCCCCGCCGCCGGTCCCCGCCGCGTCCTCCAGGACCAGCTTGACGCCCGGCCCCGCGACCTCGCCCAGGCCCACCGCGCCGGTCAGACCTCCCTGGTCGCCGTCGCCCGTGGCGAGCGCCTGCTGCTGCGTGCTCTCGACCTTGCGCCGCAGGTCCTGGACCTGCTGCTGGAGGTGGTCGGCCGAGCCGTTGGTGTCGTTGATCCGGTGGATCAGCGCGTCCCGTTCCTTGGCCAGCGTCGGCTCCGCCTTGTGCGCGTTCACCGCGCCGACCGTCACCACGACCCCGACCAACGCCAGCCCGGCGGCCAGCGTGAGCAGGCCTCGGGCCGTCCTGGGTATCCGGCTGTCGTGGTCTCCGCCCCGCGCTGCGGCCGCCTCGGCGTAGCCCTCGTCGAGGCTGTGGTCCATGACGTTGGTCAGCAGGGACATCGAGGCGTCCGGGCGGTTGTACCGTCCGTTCGGGGCACTCGGCGTCGGCGTCGCTGGCATGCGGACCATCGTCCCACGTCGGCGAAGGGGCCCGCGCACACCCCTTGAGCTGCACACACGACACAAAGTGACGGATCATTGCGAACAGTGTGAAAACGGACAGCGGGGCGCGCGGACCATGCCGCGCGCCCCGACCGTCAGGACCGTCGGACGATCAGGCCGGTGTCGTCACCTCCCGGCCCCGTCGACCACCGCCGCCCACTCGTCCAGCAGCGCCTCCGTGGCCTCGTCGTCCGGACCCTCTGCCCACAGGTGGGTGGTCGCCTCGGCCGGGTCCGGCAGCACCAGCGTCCAGCGCCCGTCCGCCTCGACGACCCGGACGCCGTCGGTGGTGTCCAGCCGCCGACTGCCGGCCGCCTCGACCACCGAGCGCATCACCATCCCCTTGGCCGCCCACGGCGTCGCCAGGTCCCGACGACGGATGTGCGCCTGCGGGATGCGCGCGTCGATCTGGCTCAGCGTGAGCTGGGTCCGCGCCACCAGGCCGACCAACCGCACGAAGGCCGCGGCCCCGTCCAGCACTCCGCTGAACTCCGGCACCACGAACCCGCCGCGCCCGTCCCCACCGAACACCGTGCCCTCGGTGGCGGCCGCCTTCGCCAGGTCGTCCGGCGTCGTCGTGGTCCAGATGACCTGGGTGCCGTGGTACGCGGCGACCTGCTCGGCGATCCGGGTCGTGGTCACCGGCAGCGCCACCTGCCCGCTGCGCCGTTCTGCCGCGACCAGGTCCAGCAGCACCAGCAACGCCCGGTCGTCGTCGATCACCCGGCCCAGTTCGTCGACGAACGCGACCCGCTCGCCGACCGGGTCGAAGCGGACGCCGAAGGCCGCCCGGGAGGAGGCCACCAGCTCACCGAGCCTGGCCAGCCCGGCCCGCCGCTCCTCCGCGTCCTCCGTCGGCCGCGCCTCGTCCAGCCCGCTGGAGACGGTGAGCGCCTCCACTCCGAGCCGTCCGAGGATGCTCGGCAGAACCAGGCCGGCGCTGCCGTGCGCGGTGTCCACGACCACCTTCAGTCCGGCCTCCCGGACCCCGGTGGTGTCGACGGCCCGCAGCAGGTTGCCCGCGTAGGAGTCGAAGACGCTGGACGGGAAGGTCAGGTCCCCGATCTCACCGGGGAAGGCCCGCCGGTACTCCTGGCGCGCGTACACGCGGTCCAGCTTGCGCTGGCCGGCCTGCGAGAGATCGGCCCCGCGCTCGTCGAAGAAGAGGATGTCCAGAGAGTCGGGCACCCCCGGCGTGGTCCGCAGGAAGATCCCGCCCGCACTCCCTCGGGCGGTGTGCTGCCGGGCCACCGGCATCGGCACGTTCTCCAGGTCGCGGACGTCTATGGCCGACGTCTGGAGCGCCGAAATCATCGCCCGTTTGAGCGCACGCGCACCACGCGAGTGGTCACGCGCAATGGTGACGGTCGCCCCCTTCTTCAGGGTCGTGGCGTACGCGCCGGCCAACCGCACGGCCAGTTCCGGGGTGATCTCGACGTTCAGAATCCCCGACACGCCACGCACGCCGAACAGGTGCTCCTGGCCGCGGGACTCCCAGATCACCGACGTGTTGACAACGGCGCCGGCCTCGATGGTCTTGAACGGATAGACCCGGACGTTCGCACCGATGATCGACTCCTCGCCGATCAGGCACTCGTCCCCGATCACCGCGCCGTCCTCGATCCGGGCGGCCCGCATCACGTCGGTGTTCTTTCCGACCACGCAGCCGCGCAGATTGCTCTGCGGCCCGATGTAGACGTTGTCGTGCACGACCGCCTTGTGGAGGAAGGCCCCGCGCTTGACCACCACGTTGCTGCCGAGCACGGTGTGCTCGCGGATCTCGACGCCGGCCTCGACCTTGGCGTAGTCCCCGATGTACAGCGGCCCACGCAGCACGGCCTCCGGGTCCACCTCCGCGCCCTCGGCCACCCAGACGCCCGGCGAGATCTCGAACCCGTCGAGCTCGACGTCGACCTTGCCCTCCAGGACGTCCGCCTGGGCCTTGCCGTAGCTCTCGTGGGTGCCCACGTCCTCCCAGTAGCCCTCGGCGACGTAGCCGTAGACCCGCTTGCCCTCCTTCAACAATTGCGGGAAGACGTCACTCGACCAGTCGACGGACTCACCTGCCGCGACGTAGTCGAAGACCTCTGGTTCCATCACGTAGATACCGGTGTTCACAGTGTCCGAGAAGACCTGCCCCCAGGTCGGCTTCTCCAGGAAGCGCTCGACCCGTCCGTCGTCGTCCGTGATCGTGATACCGAACTCGAGGGGATTCGGCACCCTGGTGAGACAGACGGTGACCAGCGCGTTCTTGCTGCGGTGAAAGTCGATCAATTCCGAGAGGTCGAAGTCGGTCAGTGCGTCACCGGAGATCACCAGAAAGGAGTCGTCCTTCAACGCGTCCTCGGCGTTCTTGACACTCCCCGCGGTACCTAGCGGCGTCTCCTCGTGGGCATAGGTCAGATGCATGCCCAGGTCCTCGCCGTCACCGAAGTAGTTCTTGACCAGTGAGGCCAGGAACTGGACGGTGACGACGGTGTCGGAGAGGCCGTGCCGCTTCAGCAGCCGAAGCACGTGCTCCATGATCGGCCTGTTGGCGACCGGAAGCAGCGGCTTCGGCATGCTGGAGGTCATCGGGCGGAGTCGGGTTCCTTCGCCCCCTGCCATGACAACGGCTTTCATTACGGGTGCGTCCTCCTTTGCGGTGGTGGACCTACAGAGGTCCATCAAACCGTTCCAGAGGGATCCCTACCCGGAAGGTATCGTCCGACGCACCGATACGGCGTGGGACTTCTCTCAGATCACGTCTCAGACTGCGGACGCGGAGCCCGTCGAGCCCGCACGGGTGATCCGCCGGGCCTGAACCGCGTAAAGAATACCGGCCCACCAGTACAATGTGGTCCCCCACCAGATGAAGGCCCAGCTCACCACCTCGGCCGGCCGAGCGATCCAGCTGTCCACGCTGCCGAGCAGGAGAAGCGGAAACGCGTACATCAGATTGAAGGTCGCGGCCTTCCCCAGAAAACTCACCTGAAGCGGCCCGTAACCGTGCCGGTTCAAAATGGGCAGCAGCGCGCCGATAAACACTTCCCGGGCCAGCAGAATCGCCGTCACCCACCACGGAAGAATCTCACGCCAGGTCAAACCGACCAACGTGGACAGCACGTAGAGCCGGTCGGCCAGCGGATCGAGCAGCTGCCCCACCCGGCTGACCTGCCCCCATCGCCGCGCGAGTTTCCCGTCGAGGTAGTCGCTGACACCGCTCAGCATCAGGATCAGCAGCGCCCAACCATCGTTGTTGGGGCCGTCGAAAACCGGCCAGAGAATCAGCCAGAGAAAAAGCGGAACACCGACCAGCCGGCCCATGCTGAGCAGGTTGGGGATGGTGAGGACGCGATCGGTCTGGACCCGCGTCTCCTGGACCTCCACCCGGGGGCCTCCTGTCCCGTGTGACGACAATGCACGTTGACCCTACAACAGAAAAGCCCCCGCCAGGTTCACCCGGCGGGGGCTTCTCTCGAATGATTGTTCGGCGGCGTCCTACTCTCCCACAGGGTCCCCCCTGCAGTACCATCGGCGCTGTAAGGCTTAGCTTCCGGGTTCGGAATGTAACC
>NZ_JBFBHW010000043.1:0-78912 GCF_040685395.1 Kitasatospora sp. NPDC088779
CGGCTGCGGCGCTCGGTCACGGCGCACTGCGCGCGCGAGGCGGGCTGCCCGGTGCTGACCGTCCCGGTGCCCGAGCTGCTGCACGAGCTGGAGGCGCTGCACCGGCGCACCCGGTGGCACCTGCCGGTCGGCCCGGCGCCCGAACTCGTCGCCGCGAAGGGGTAGGGCGTGCGGATGTACGCGGCCCGGCCGGGCGGACGGCGCTACCACCCGGTCCTGGAGCGGCTCTCCGCCCCGACCTCGGGCACGGTGGCGCTGCTCGCCGGCGGCGTCCTGGCGATGGGCCTCGGCGGGCTCGGCGAACTGCACTCCGGCGGGCTCGCCTACGTCGCCTACCTCGGCCTGTGCGCGATGCTCGGCGCCTTCTCCCGGCCCCGGGCGGCGCCGCTGATCGGACTGGCGGCCTGGCTGTGCTGCAACGCTTTCGCCGAGCACCGGCACGGTGAACTGGGCTGGGCCGGGACCTGGCCGGAGGGCTCGCACTTCGCGATGTTCACCGCCACCGCCCTGCTGGTGGCCCTGCCCACCACCCTGCCGCGCCGGACGGTCCGGGTGGCGCGGCTGCGCCTCGACCAACTCGGGTGAAACCCCACAGACGGTCCCTCACCGGCCTTCGGGTCGGCGGGCGGACCACGCCGAGACCAGGGCTCCGGCCGGTACTCCGGAGCCCTCGGCAACCGGTGGAAAACAGGTAGGAGGCGCGCGGCGCCGTGGCGGCGGAGCGGTCGCCGTTCGGACAGCGGGCCCGCCGAGCCAGGCGGGCACCGCCGCGACCGCACCACGGCCCGCGCCGCGCGTCGTCCGTCCAGCCCAGCAGCCCAGCAGCCCGGCAGCCCAGCGGCCCAGCGGCCCGGAAGTCCTGCCCCCGGGCCGCCCGCCGAGGGCGGCGTTACGCTGAGACGACCAGATCCGTCCTCGCGGCCCCCGCTGCGCACCCAAGGGGGTGGGGCCAGTGCCGGCGTCCCCGACCAGCCCCCCGACCGGCGGTCCCCGTGACCGTCCGACGGGTTCCGGGGCGGGCGAGAAGGGCCTGAAGAGCGGCGCCCTGGGCCTGCTGTCCTCGGTGTGCATCGGCCTCGCCTCCACCGCCCCCGCCTACAGCCTCGCCGCGACCCTCGGCATCGTCGTGGTCGGGGTCGGCCTCCAGGCACCCGTCGTCACCGTCCTGGCGTTCATCCCGATGCTGCTGATCGCCTACGCCTACAAGGAGTTCAACGCCGCCGACCCGGACTGCGGCACCACCTTCACCTGGGCCGCCCGGGCGTTCGGCCCGCGCACCGGCTGGATGGGCGGCTGGGGCATCGTCGTCGCCGATGTCATCGTGATGGCCAACCTGGCGCAGATCGCCGGGGTGTACGGCTTCCGGCTGGTCGGCCTGGACTCGCTCGCGGACAGCCGGGTGTGGACGGCCACCGCCGGGGTGGTCTGGATCGTCCTGATGACCGCGATCTGTTACGTCGGCATCGAGCTGTCCGCGACCCTGCAACGCCGGCTGCTGGCCGTCGAGGTGGTGATGCTGGTCGCCTTCTCGGTCACCGCGCTCGTCAAGGCGTACGGCTCCGCCGCGCCCCCGACCGCCATCCCCGTCGACGCGTCCTGGTTCAACCCGTTCAACGTGCCCTCGACCTCGGCGTTCACCGCCGGCATGCTGGCCGCGGTCTTCATCTACTGGGGCTGGGACACCGCCGTGTCCGTCAACGAGGAGACCGCCGACTCCGCGCGCACGCCCGGCCGCGCGGCCGTCATCTCCACCGTGCTGCTGCTCCTCATCTACGTCCTGGTCGCCACCTCGGCGCAGTCCTTCGCCGGGGTCGGCGCGGACGGCATCGGGCTCGGCAACCCGGCGCACTCGGGGGACGTGCTGTCCGGCCTCGGTGACGCGGTGTTCGGCACCACCGGGATCGGCGCGGTGCTCAGCCGGCTGCTGATCCTGATGGTGCTGACCTCGGCCGCCGCCTCCACCCAGACGACGATCCTGCCCACCGCCCGCACCACCTTCTCGATGGCCACCCACCGGGCCATCCCGACCGGCTTCGCCCGGGTGCACCCGCGCCACCGGACCCCGACCTGGTCGACGGTCGCCATGGGCCTGGCGTCGATCGCCTTCTACGTCCTGCTCACCGCGATCAGCGGCAACGTGCTGGCCGACTCGATCGCCTCGGTCGGCCTGGGCATCGCCTTCTACTACGGCCTGACCGGCTTCGCCTGCGTCTGGTACTACCGCCGGGTCCTCACCCGCAGCGTCCGGGACTTCGTCTTCAAGGGCGTGCTCCCGCTGGTCGGCGGCCTGATGCTGCTGTACTTCTTCGCCTACGGCGCCTTCGACGTCTACGCCGATCCGGACTACGGCGCCACCTCGATCGACCTGCCGGGCGTCGGCCGGGTCGGCGGGGTGACGGTGATCGGGCTGGGCGCGCTGCTGCTCGGCGCGGTGCTGATGCTGGTGCAGCGGGTGGTGCAGGGGTCCTGGTTCCGCCACCCGGACGTCCCGGTGAGCGCCGCCGACCCGGCCTCCGCGCCCTGAGTTGCCGGTGCCCCGAACCGGCTGGTTCTGACGTTTCCTTGACGCGCAGTCACGTGTAAAGGACTAGCAAAGCAGGCATATAGTTCGGGCAAAGCATCGTGGTGGGAGGGGCCGGATGGAGACGACGCTGGAACCGGACTGGCGCACGCTCGGCGTCCTGGGCGCGGCCCGGGGCGCGCGCGGCGGGGGTGACGGCCGCCTCGGGACGGAACACCTGCTGGCCGCCGTCGCCGGGGCGAAGGGCCCGGCCGGCGAGGCCCTGACGGCCGCCGGGGCGACCGCGACCGCTCTGCTCGCCGTCCTGCGCGACCGCCAGGGCGGGGCCGACGCGACACGCTGGGACTCGGACGACGGGGCCGGTGCGAGCGTGCCGGCCCGCGACGCGCTCGGCCCGACCGGGGAGCGCGGCGTGCTGCTCAGCGGCGCCGCCGCCCGCGCCCTGACCGGTGCCATGGAGCGGGCCCGACAGGACGGCGAGCGGAAGTTCAGCGCCGAACACCTGTTGCGCGCCCTGCTCGCCGATCCGCACGCCCGGGCCGTCGAACTGCTGCGCGCGGCGGGCGTCGCGCCGGGAGCGGTGCTGGAGCGACTGGCGGCGCCCGCCGGCCCCGACGCGCCGGACGGTCCCGGTGCCCCGGGCGCCCCCGACCGCGACGACCTCGACCCGCTGCTGCGCCCCACCCGGGACGCGCTGCTCGGCCGCACGCCGTACCGGCTGCCGCGCTGGAAGCGGCTGCTGGTACCCGGCTTCGCCAAGGTGAACATCGCGGCCGCGCCGATGGCCTGGGTCCGGCTGGAGGCCGACGGGCAGGCGCAGCGCCTCGGCCGCCGTGCGCCCGGCACCGAACACGTGCTGCTGGCCGTTCTCGCCGTGCACGAAGTCGCCTGCCGGCACCCGCAGTTGGCCGGCGAGGGCGGCGCGGATCCGGCCGAGCGGCACGCGGGCGGAGTGCGGCTGGCCCGGCTCGGCCTGGACTACGCCCGGGCCCACGCCGCGCTCACCGCCGGGCGGGTGCCGCTCGCGGCCGACCCGCGGGCGGTCGAGGCCTACCTGTCCGGCGCGGCGGACAGGCAGGGAACCGGGCCGTTGGTGGAGGCGCTGCTCTCGGAGGAGACCCGGGCCCGGCGGCTGGTCGAGGCCCTGCGCGGCGACCGGCCCGATCGCCCCTGATTGCTGTAACTGAACGGCGTTGGGACTAGGGCGTGTTTCATAATTCGCGCGCCCGGCGGGAATTATGAAACACGCCCTAGACCGCGGGGACCATCCCGAGCAGCTCGCTCAGGCGGCGGACCGTGGCGGGCGACTCGCGGTGCAGGCCGGCGACGTCGAGGCCCTCGTCTCCCAGGATCATCAGCAGCGCCTGCTCCCCGATCGCCAGCACCACGACGTAGCCGCTGTTGCAGCGGGTGACCACGTCACGCAGGCCGCCCACGCCGACCTCGGCCGCGGTGCGCCGGCCGAGGCCGAGCATGGCGGCCGACAGGGCGGCGGCCGACTCGGGGTGGACGGCGGCCGTGTCGGCGGCCACCAACAGGCCGTCGGTGGTGGAGATGACACTCTCCGAGATGCCCATGACCCGGTCGCGGAGGGACTTCAACTCGTCGACCAGTACGGCGGTCGGTGTCTGGCTGCTCATGGTGCGCTCTTCTCACTCTGCTCGGTCGTCTCGATACGCGCGGTGTGCTCGGCGCGGTGTGCGTTCGGTGGGCCGTCGGAAGCCGCCGCCGCTCCCTCGGATCGGGCGGGCCGGCCGCCGGGGCCGCCCGGACCACCCGCGCCGCGTCCGCTGCGGACGCGGCGCGGCAGCGGCCCGGTGTCGGCCGGCGGCGGTTCGCTCGTCGCTATGCGCGGGGCCACGCTCGGTGCCAGGGGAGCCGGGTGCTTCGGTTCCCGGTGGAGCAGGTGCCGGGCGTCCATCCGTACGACGTCGAGGAGTACCGCGAACACACCGCGTCCCAGGGCGAAGCCGAGGTCGCGCGCGGTGCGGCGGCCGGTGGCGGCGGCCAGGATCTCCCGGTAGCGGACCGGGATCCGCAGCGCGCCGGATTCGGCCCGGGCGGCAGGACGGATCCGGATGCGGGCCAGTTCGCCGGGCGGTCCCCAGAGGCGGGTCAGCAGGGCCGTCCGCCGGGCGGTCTCCGCGAAGAGCCGCTCCGGCTCGATGCCCGGGCGCAGCGCGATCCTGGCAGGCGGCGCCGCCTCGGCCGTCTCCCAACTGCCGGGCGGGCTCAGCACCAGGGCGAAGGCCCCGTCGAAGGCGGCGGCGGCGCAGACGGCTTCGAGCTCGGCGGCGCCGATCGACCCCTGAGCCACCAGGGCCGCGCCGAGGTCGCCGCCCCAGGTCGGGGGAGCGTCGGCCGGCCGGCCGACGGACGCGGCCACCTCGGCGGACGCCCACTCCTCCTCGCCGACGCGCCGGGACTTCAGCAGCAGGGTCGCGGCGGTCGGGGCCCCGGGGGTCTCGATCGCGGTGACCAGACCCTGCTCCAGGTGGATCGTGCCGCCCGGTGCGCTGGAGACGGTGACCGAGCCGGTGAACTCCGTCCGGCGCAGCGCGAGCAGCAGCGCGGGCACGTTGCGCGCGGTGGGCGGAGCCGGCGTCGTGGGAGCTGCGGGGATGGCGGGCGGCGCCGTGTCGTGGGACGGGTCGGTCATGCCAGCAAGTCCTGCGCGCGGTCGGCGGTCTGGCGGACGGCCAGCGCCAGGTTGGTCCGTTCCCGGTCCAGCACGGTGGCCAGCAGCAGGGGGTCGCCCTTCCGGGACACCACCTGGACGACCTGGTGATGGCGGGTGCTGGTGACCACCAGGCTCTCCAACTCGCTCTCCGCCCCTGCCTCGTACAGCCGCTCGCCGATCAGGTTGGTCAGCTCGGCGAGTTCGGCCCCGGTCCCGAGCAGCCGGTGGTCCCCGGCGGACTGGTAGCTGAGACCTGTGACGGCGTCGACGAGCGCGGCACCGACCACTCCGGGGGAGCCGAGCACATCGGAGAGGGAAGCTTCGAGTGCGCGCACCAGTACCCCTTCACGTTCTGAACCCCGGTAGCGTACTTTATTCCATCATTTTCACGAGGCGACCACAACCGGTGACTTCTTGCTATTTTGTTCCTGCACACGGGAGTTCTGCCCGGAAGTCACGCAAAGGACGAACAGCGCATGAACATTGACGACGCACTCAAGGACGCGATGGCCATCGAGGGGGCCATCGGAGTGGCTGTGGCCGACTACGATAGCGGCATGTCGCTCGGGTTCCTCGGCGGGGGGCAGCAGCTCGACCTGGAGATTGCGGCCGCCGCCAACACCGAGGTCGTTCGTGCGAAGATACGCGCCTTGGCCGCGCTGTCGATCGACGATGTCATCGAGGACATCCTGATCACCCTCGGCACCCAGTACCACCTGATCCGCCCGCTGACCCGCAGTCACGGCTCGCTCTTCCTCTACCTGGCGCTGGACCGCTCGCGCGCCAACCTCGCGCTCGCCCGGCACGGTCTCAAGCGCATCGAGGCCGCTCTCGACGTCTAGCCGAGGCCGGGCCGACGGCCAGGGTGTCCGCGCCCCGTCCGGAAGGCCTGCGCGGAAGCCCTGCCTGAAGGACTGCCCGAAGGCCCGCCCGGAAGGCCCGCGCGGGCCGCGTGTCGCGCGTGGAATTCCGGGCGGAGCGAATGCGGGACGTGACGAACCGGCTACGGAGATCCGTCCGTGGGAATCGGGCCTCGAATATCGCGGGTGTGCGCCGACCATGAGAATGCGTGACTTTCCGATGACTGCGCGTCATATTCGCCCCGGCTGTTCCGGCCGGCGCCGGAGCGCCGGAATACCGTGGTCGAACCGCCGGAGCGCCGGTGTTTCGGCGGTGCCGCGGAATCGGCTCGACCACGCCGCGCGCGGCACGAAGGCGCGCCGCCGAGATCCGGCGGCGGGAGCGTCCCCGGACGCGGACGACGGGTGTGTGTGTCCGCGCTGGCCCCAGGTGCGGGCGCGCGGCGGCGTCATCGCGAACCCGGCCTCGTTCTCGAAGACGATTCAGGCGGGCAGCCTCACAGGACGGCGACCGCCAGTGTGATCGCGGCCAGCACCATCAGCAGCCCGAGCGCCACGAAGCCGTACTCCAGGGGTCTGCGCTCGCGGCCTTCCACCAGGACCTGCCGGGGGTCGGCTGGATCGTAGCGGACCTGCACGTGGCCGCCGTCCGGCAGCGGGTGGCGCGGGGTGGATGGGACGGGGGAGAAGACCTCCACCACCCGGCCGTCCTCGGTCTCGAACTGCAGCAGCGGGCGCGGCGGCAGCGCGCGGTCCTCCGGGGCGGGGACGCGGGCGCGCACCAGGGCCAGGGCCGGGACGCCGACCCGGTGCAGCCGCCGGAGGTCGCGTAGGCCGACCACCCCGGCGAGGTAGGCGACCACGCCGCCCAGGCCGCCGAACACCACCACGGCGAATCCGGCCGTCCCGCCCACCGCGCCTCCCTGTCCGAATCGCCCCCGGACACCCCAGTATTGCCGACCGCAGGGACTCCTGACGCCTGGAACCCGCCCAGTTCACGGCGGAGCCCCGCCACTCCGGAAAAAGGGGTGACGGGGCCCTCAGGGCGCCGCGCGTACGTCAGACGTCGCCGAACTCGCCGGTACGGACGGCGGCAACGAAGGCCGCGAAGCCATCGGGGGAGAAGGCGAGGGCCGGGCCCTCGGGGTCCTTCGAGTCGCGGACGGGGACAACACCGGGGACGTTGGCGGCCACCTCTACGCAAGCGCCGCCGTTGTCGCTGTACGAAGACTTGAACCGCTGAGGCTCGGTGGTCGCGGTAGATCCTCTCTTTGATTCCTGCCTGTGTTGAAACACCGGGATGAGACCAGGGTGGCCTACGACGGGATCGTCGAGCTCTGTGCGTTGATGTTCACTGGCCGACGGTCCAGAAGAAGTTGATCAGCGTGACGGCCGCTCCGCACAGGATCGCGGCACCGTACGGTGTTGCCCGGGACGCACTGTTGGGGTCAGTATCGATCACGGCTTGGTCCTCCTGTCGGCGTGTGGACGTGGCTCGTCCGACAGGCAGGTGCACCGACCGAGTCCCTCCGCGACCGCAGACGGCGACCCCATCGGGACGGGGCGATGCGCCGGAGGTCGGGAATGGCCGCGACATACCATCGCAGTGAATACGAAGCGCCAGGCCGAGATTCCGGCGCCGGTGTGAGGGAGGGCCAGGATGTTCGGTTCGCAGAAGAAGCTCAACGATCTGATGGCGCAGCTCAGGCCCGACCTGAGTCGGGAATCGCTCGGTGTCGGGCCCGACTTCCCGGGCGTCGCCCCGAACCCGTTCCTGAGCAGTGATGCACGGAAGCGCAATGCGGAACTGCGTACGGGGGCGCTTGCGCTCGGCGTTCTCGTCGACTGGCGGGAGGTCAACAGCAGTCCACGCGTGGTCCTGATGCTCGACGTGGAGACCGCCGGCGGCATCTCGTTCCGCGGTATCGCGGACGAAGGCCTCACGATCACCGAGCTCACCCGACTCGCCCCAGGACAGACGTTCCCCGTGCGCTACCGGCCGGCCGTCATGGACCACTACGTCGCCCTTGCCCGGGACGCGGACCCCGCCCACGTGCAGCAGCTCGCTGACGAGATCGCGAGCCGCAAGCGGACCTGACCCGAAGCCATTGGCCGGATCCCTGGAAGCCTCTTGAAGATCCTGCTCTGACTGCCCGACTCACCCCGGATTGCCGGTAAGTGTCGATCAGGTCGAACTGGTACAGGCCGGGCGTGCTTTCAACAGCTTCATCAGGGAGCGGTCGGCCAGGAGACCCCGCCACTCCGGAAAGGGGTGGCGGGGTCCCAGGGCAGCGCGCGTACGTCAGACCTCGCCGAGCGGGGTGTCCGGGTCGGCCAGCGCCTTCGGGTCCACCACCCGCCTGGAGCGCACCAGTTCGCGGATCGGGTCGGTGACGTCCCAGACGTTGACGTTCATCCCCGCCAGCACCCGGCCGTCGGCCAGCCAGAAGGCGATGAACTCGCGGGTGGCCGGGTCGCCCCGGAACACCACCTGGTCGTAGCCGTCCGGTTCGACGTAGCCGACGTACTCCAGGCCGAGGTCGTACTGGTCGCTGAAGAAGTACGGGATCCGGTCGTACACCGCGTCCGGGTGCCCGAGCATCGCGCGGGCGGCGGTCTGCGGCTGGTTGACGGCGTTGGCCCAGTGTTCGACCCGCAGGTGCGTGTCGAACAGCGGGTGGTAGGCGTTGGCGACGTCGCCGGCCGCGTAGACGTCCGGGTCGGAAGTGCGCAGCTGCTGGTCGGTCTTGACGCCGTTGTCGATCTCCAGCCCGGCGGCCTCGGCCAGGCCGGTCGCGGGGGTGATGCCGATGCCGACCACCACCGCGTCGGCCGGCACCGTCGTGCCGTCGCCCAGCCGCACGCCGCTCACCGCGCCGCCGGAGCCGGTCAGTTCGGTGACCTCGACGCCGAACCGCAGCTGGACGCCGTGGTCGCGGTGCAGATCGGCGAAGACCTGCGCCACCTCCCGGCCCAGCACCCGCAGCAGCGGCAGTTCGGCGGCCTCCAGCACCGTCACCTCGGCGCCGGCCTCCCGGGCCGCGGCCGCCACCTCCAGGCCGATCCAGCCCGCGCCGATCACCGCGACCCGCGCGCCCGGGCGCAGCACGGCCTTGATCCGGTCGCTGTCCTCGACCCGGCGCAGGTAGAGCACGCCGTCCTGGTCCGCGCCCGGCACCGGCAGCCGGCGCGGGGTCGAGCCGGTGGTGAGCAGCAGCTTGGCGTACTCGATCCGGCCGTCGTCGGTGAGCGTCACGGTGTGCCCGGCCGGGTCGATCGCGGCCACCGCCGTGCCCAGCCGCAGCGTGACGTCCTGCTCCCCGTACCACTGCGGCGGGTGGACGTAGATCTTCTCCCGGGGCGTCTTGCCGAGCAGGTACCCCTTCGACAGCGGCGGCCGCTCGTACGGGCGCTCGTGTTCGTCGCCGATCAGGACGATGCCGCCCCGGTACCCGGCCTCGCGCAGCGCCTGGGCGGCCTTCGCGCCGCCCAGGGACGCCCCGACGATCACGATCGGCCGCTCGCGCCCGCCGTCCTCCGCCGTTCCCGCCGTGCCCGTGCCCATGCTGAACTCCTCGCTCTCCGGCCGGAATCAGGGGCCAGCCTGCCGCCGTCCGGGTGGCGTGTCGAGGGCGTGCCGGGCGCGCCGCGCCATGCTCCCCCTTACGGGTGAACGCGAACCGCTACGGGCGCGGTCAAGGAATTCGCTACGGGGTCATGGCCTCCCGGACCAGCGCGGTGTCGGCGAACTGCTCGAATCGGACGATCCGGCCGCCGCGCACCGTGAAGTGGTGGGCGACCCGCACCGCGAGCGGCTTTCCGGTGATCTTGTGGACGGCCGTGTAGCGGGCCAGCACCACCACGTTCTCGCCGTCGACCACGTAGGTGTCGTCGTGCGCCGTCCAGTTCTCCCAGGCGGCGGCCAGGCGCTCCATGACGTTGGCGGTGACGCCCTTCGGGGTGCGGTAGGTGCCGGCCAGCGGGAAGCCGGCCATCTCGGTCCACTCCACGTCGTCGGCGAGCGTGGCGCGCAGCGCGGCCAGGTCGCCGTGGGCGGAGGCCAGGTACTGGCGGCGGACCACGTCGGCCGGGGCGGAGGACTCGGCGAACGAGGCGGTGTCCCTCGGGATCTCGATCATCGTCGCTCAGCCCCAGGCCATCTCGCCCATGGCGACCTTGGTGCCGAGGTCGACGGCGATCTTCAGCCCCAGGTCGGGGAAGCGCCGTTCCAGCGCCTCCTTCGCGGCGGTCGCGTCCGGGGCCCGGCCGATCTCGGTCTCGAAGGCGCGCAGGTAGTCCCGGGTGTGACGGACGGAGGTGAGGTCGGTGGCCGCGCCGGCGGTGCGGTGGCCGGCCGCGACGAACTCCGGTTCGAGTGCCTCGATCCCGTCCAACAGGTCGATCCAGGCGGCGCGTTGGGCCGGTTCGGGGGTGTCGGCCGTCCACACGTGCAGGCCCTCGAAGAGCAGCACGCCGCCGAGCACGGCGTGGTGGTGGTGCTGCCAGAGGTAGTGCCGGTCGGGCAGGTGGAAGTCGGCGCCGCGCAGCTCGAACCGGTGCCCCTCGAAGACGAGTTCGTCCCCGTGTAGCACCTCGGGTCGGACCAGCCGGGTGGGCAGCTCCGGGCCGAGGTGGGCCCAGGCCCTGAGCTTGCCCTCGAACGTCTCCTGGATGTGCTCGACGGTGGAGGCGGTGGCCAGGAACCGTGCCTGGGGGAAGGCGTCCTGGACCTCCTGGGCGCCGAAGTAGAAGTCCGGGTCCCCGTGGCTGACGAAGACCGCGGCCAGCCGCTTGCCGGCGGCGCGGATCCGCTCCACCAGCCGGCGGCCGTCGGAGCGGGTGAACCCGGCGTCCACCAGCAGGGCGTCCTTCGGGCCGGTGACCAGGACGGAGGTCTTGTTGAGCGAGCTGTCGGGGCTGTCGATGATCTCGAAGTCGAGAGCACTCATGGGTCTGTTGTCCTTCCTGCTGCCGGGCACGCCTCGCGGCCAGCATCGGCCTTGCGGGTGCGCTCCGCATCCGGAGGAGGGGCGGGGCCGGGCCCGATCCGACCCGCGCCGTGGGCGTCACGTCCTCGGGGCCAGTCGCAGCACCGCCAGCGCCCCCAGCAGGGTCGCCCCGGCCAGCACCGGCCACAGCACCCCCGGACCGGCCGCGAGCAGCGCCGTCAGCGCCGCCGGCGCCGCCGCCCGGCCCACGCCAGAGGACAGCTCCCAGCGCGCCAGCGCCCGCCCCAGCAGGTGCGGCGGGGCGGCGGCCGTCACCAGGGCCGTCCCCGCACCGGTGTAGAGGATCTCGCCCAGCGTGAACACCACCGAGACCGCCGCGACGCCCGCCGCGCCCGCCGTGCCGCCCAGCGACCCGACCGCCCAGTACCCCAGGTAGGCCAGGGCCAGCGTCACCCCCGAGGCGGCCAGCACCGCCCGCCGCGAACGGTCCGCGAGCCGCAGCACCAGCACCAGCTGCAGCGCGATCACCAGCACCGTGTTGCCCACGAACACGCCCGACGACCACGCCGGGGAGGCGTGCAGGTGCAGCACCAGCAGCGCCGGCAGCGCCACCTCCAGCACGTCGAAGCAGAACGCGTACGGCAGGTTGGCGAGGCTCAGCAGGCTGATCCGCCGCAGCGACTCGCCCTGCTCCGGCACGTCCACCGCCCGGTCGGCGGCCCGCTGCGGCGCGCGCACCCGCAGCGACAGCACCAGCGCGGCGGCGGCCAGGCAGGCCGCGCCCGTCACCCCGGCCAGCACCCTGATCGCGCCCGCCCCGCCGGTCACCACCAGCGTGGCCAGCAGCGCCCCCGCGCCCAGTCCCGCGTTGCGCAGCGACCGCCCGGCCGCCAGCGCGGCGTCCCGCAGGCGGCCCTCGGTCAGCGTGCTGACCACCGCCGCGTGCGTGGTCGGCCAGGACTGGCTGCCCACCCCGATCAGCACCGACGCCGCCACGAACCCCGGCAGGCCGTCCGAGACCAGCAGCGCCAGCGCGCCCGCCGCCCGCACCGCCAACGTGGCCGCCGCCGGCAGGGTCCGGGTGCCGCGGTCGATCCACCGGCCGGTCAGCGGCACCACCAGCAGGCCCGCCACCATCCCCGCCGACATCGTCAGCCCCGCCGCCGCCGCGCCCAGGTGCAGCACCCCGATCCCGTACAGCAGCAGGAACGGCCGCAGCAGGCCGGAGCCCACCGCGTCCACCACCAGCGCGGCCGCGTACCGGGGCCCGCCCGCGGCGGTCAGCAGCCGCGGCAGCGTGGACGGGCCCCCGCGGCTCGCACCGATCGGCGGGGCCGGCGGCACGCCGTCGCGGACGGCGGCGTGGTCATGGACGGACTTCTCCTGGATCAGGCTCATGGCCGGTACCGTCCGCCCTGCCCGGCCCGCCGGGCACGTGGATTGACGCTAACCGTCAATCGACGCGGGAGCGGATCCGGGCGGGTGGCAGGATCGCCGTCGTGAGCGAACCGATCATCGAGAGGCACGGGTGGGCGAACGCCCCTGCCGGGAGGAGCACGGCGGGCGCATGAGCGTGACCATCGACATCACCGGCCTGCCGGACGAGCGCCTGCTCTTCACACCGTCCCCGCTGGGCGAGCTGACCGCGATGCTGGACGTCCTCGCCGAGCCCGCGCACCACCCCGCGCTGCACGGCTGGGCGTCCAGCACCGCCGCGACGATCCCGCCGGAGCTGTCCGAGCGGCTGCTGGAGGCCGACTTCCTCTGGCGCTCCTCCCGCGCCGACTTCCTCGTCCCCGGCCTGCCCGGCGCCACCCTGGCCGCCGAGCTCGACGCCGTCGACCGGATGGACGACGAGCTGTACGTCGCCGCCGCCCTCGTCACCACCTGCGGCGCCTCCCGGCCGGCCCGCCGGGCGCCCTCCCCGCTCACCGACCCGGTGGCCAACGAACGGGCCCGTGAACTCGCGCTCGCCCGGGGCCCCCGGCAGGCCGCCTTCGCGGACCGGCTGCTCGCCGACCCGCCCGCCGTGCGGGCCCTCGTCCGGCGGATGCTGGAGGACTGCGAGTCCGCGTTCTTCGCCGACGCCTGGCAGCGCGTCCTGCCCGCCCTCGCCGCGGACGCCCGGCGCAAGGCCGATCTGCTGGCCCGGCGCGGCCCCGCCGAGGCGCTGGCCGCGGTCTCACCCTCCGTCACCCTCGACCAGAGCGCCGACGGGCGGCGGCGGATCGTCATCGACAAGCTCCAGGACAACGCCACCAGCGGCACCGAGGGCGGCGGCGTCACCCTCATCCCCACCGCCTTCGGCCGGCCCCACCTCGTGGTGGTGTACACCCCCGGCTGGCGTCCCGTCCTCCAGTACCCCGTCGCCGAGGCGGGCATCCCCGAACCCGTCTCGCTGGCCCTCGTCCAGCAGCGGCTGGAAGCCCTCGCCCACCCCGTCCGGCTGCGCCTGGCCCGCACCATGGCCCGCGGCGCGCACACCACCGGCGAACTCGCCTCCACCTGGCAGCTCAGCGCGCCGGAGGTGTCCCGGCACCTGGCCGTCCTGCGCAAGGCGGGGCTGCTCATCACCCAGCGGCGCGGGCGGTACATGCTCTACCAGCTCGACCTGTCCGGCAGCGCCCGGCTCGGCTCGGACTTCCTGGAGGCGTTGCTGCGGTGACCGGTGTCGTGGTGACCGGCGGGCCGGCGGGCCGGCGGACCGGCGACGGGTGAGCGGCAACGGGTGAGCGGGAACAGGTGAGCGGGAACAGGTGAGCGGGAACAGCGGGGGAGCGGAACGCGTTCGTCCGGGCATGACCGACGACGCCTCACCCCGCATCCTGCGCTACGCCGCCTTCACCACCCGCCCCGAGGGCGGCAACCCGGCGGGCGTCGTACTCGACGCCGCAGGCCTGACCGACGAGCGGATGCTCGCCATCGCCGCCGAGCTCGGCTACTCCGAGACGGCCTTCCTGACCGCGGGAGCGACCGAAGGCGCCTACGGAGTCCGGTACTTCAGCCCGCTCACCGAGGTGCCGTTCTGCGGCCACGCCACGGTCGCCTCCGCCGTCGCGCTCGCCGCCCGCACCGGCCCCGGGCAGTACGTCTTCACGACGGCCGCGGGCGAAGTCCCCGTCCAGGTCGACCAGGACGCGGAGGGCGTGCTGCGCGCCACCCTGACCAGTGTCGAGCCGCAGGTGGAGGACGTGACCGAGGCCGACGTCGACGAAGTCCTCGCCCTGCTCGGCTGGGCCCGCACCGACCTGGACCCGACCCTGCCGCCCCGGATCGCCTACGCCGGCGCCCGCCACCTCGTCCTCGCCGCCGCCACCCGTGACCGCCTGGCCCGCCTCGACTACGACTTCGACGGCCTCGCCGCCTACACCCGGGCCCGCGACCTGGTGACCCTCCAACTCGTCTGGCGCGAGGCCGCGGACGTCTTCCACGTCCGTAACCCCTTCCCGGTCGGCGGCGTCGTCGAGGACCCGGCCACCGGCGCTGCCGCGGCCGCCTTCGGCGCCTACCTGCGGGAGCAGGGCGCGGCGGCGGCCCCGGCGGTGCTGACCCTCCACCAGGGCGAGGACCTGGGCCGCCCGGGCGTGCTCCACGTGGAACTGCGGACGGCGGACAGCCGGATCCGGGTGTCCGGCGCGGCGGTGGCGATCCCGTAGCGCGAACGCGATCGGCCCGGTCCCGGCCCGAGGCGTCCGGAAATTCGCTCGCGTACCGGGCCCGGGTGGGCGAAGCTGCCCGGATGCAGCGAGCGAGCGAACGCACCGTCACGGTCCATCTCACCCACGGGGCCGAGTACTTCGGCGCCGTGGGCCCGTTCCAGGCGGCGGGCGGGTGGTGGTCGTCGGTGGACGGGGTGGGGGCGCGGACGGCCGAACTCGCCGGGGTGCCGGTGCTGGTGCTGCGGCTGGTGGAGGGGCGGGGCGAGCAGGGCGGGCGCGGCGGGCACGGTGGGCAGGTGTGGTACCACGCCGAGGCGCTGGAGCGGCCGACGGCCGTCGAGGCCCGGCCGCTGGACGCCGGGACGGCCGCGCTGCTCGGCCCCGCCGAGCGCCGCGCGGCCTGGGCCACGCCGGCCGGGTTGGGGGAGGCGCTGGCCTGGGCGGAGGCGGAGCTGGCCGGGGCGGGCCGTCCGGTCGCCGGCCCGGCGCGGCAGATCCGGACCTGGAACCTGTCGGGCCTCCTCCGCCTCCCGACGGCCACCGGCCGTGACGCCTGGCTGAAGACCACGACGCCCGCCTTCAACGCCCGGGAGGGCGAGGTGATCGCGCTGCTCGGCGGCGTCGACCCGGGCCTCGTGCCGCCGGTGCTGGCCGCCGACCCGGCGGGCGGACGGCTGCTGCTGGACCACGTGCCCGGCGAGGACTGCTGGTCGCCGTCCCTCGACACCGTCGAGGAGGTGGTGCCCCGGCTGGTCGCCGCCCAGGCGGCGCTGGCCGCCGACGGGCGAGCGGCGAAGGCCGGGCTTCGCGACCGGACGCCCCGCGCCCTGCTCGCCCAGGCGCAGGCGCTGCTCGACCGGCTCCCCGGCGAGACCGACCTGACGCCCGGGGAACTGGCCGACGTCCGCCGACTGGTCGCCGAACTGCCGGCGCTGCTGGAGGAGTTGGCGGCCTGCGGCCTCCCCGAGACCCTGGTGCACGGCGACTTCCACCCCGGCAACTGGCGCTCAGACGGCGAGCGTCCGGTGGTCGTCGACTACGCCGACTCCTGCCTCGGCCACCCCGCCCTGGACGGGCTGCGCCCGCGCGCCTACCTCGCGCCGGAGCGCTGGCAGCACCTCGTCGAGGTCTGGCTGAAGGCCTGGAGCGAGCACGCGCCCGGATCCCGGCCGTGGCGCGCGCTGGAGCTGGTCGAGCCGCTGTACCACCTGTCCTACGCGCTGCGCTACCAGGAGTTCCTGGACCACATCGAGGAGAGCGAACGCCTGTACCACGCGGGCGACCCGGCCGCCGAGCTGCGCGCGGCACTGGCCTGCGGCGTTCCCGACCTCACAGGTCGGAACACCTAGACTGCCGGGGTGGATCGGACGACGCCAGGCCCCGTGCTCCCGGAGCTGCCGCTCCAGGAACTGGAGTGCTTCTCCGTCCTGGTGCGCCAGTTGCACTTCGGGCGGACGGCGCAGCTCCTGGGCGTCTCGCAGGGCCGGGTCTCCCAGCTGATCAAGCGGCTGGAGGGCCGGGTCGGCGCCCCGGTGTTCGAACGCACCAGCCGGCGGGTCGAGTTGACCGAGCTGGGGCGCGAGCTGGCCGAGCAGGTGGTGCCCGCCGTCGACCGGCTCCGGGAGGGCTTCGAGGCGGCCCGCGCCCGGGCCGCCTCGACGGACCGGCCGCTGCGCCTGGGGTTCCAGTGCGCCGTGTACGAGCCGGTGGCCAGGGCGATCGCGGGCCTTGCGGAGGGGGCGGCCCAGCTCGTCGAACTGTCCTGGGGCGATCCGTTCTCCCACCTGGGCCGGGGCGAGGTCGACCTGGCCATCGTGCTGTCCCCGTGCCGGGAGGACGGCCTGCGGGTGCTGCTGGAGTTCTCGCGGCAGCCGATGTACGTCGCCCTCTCCGCCGGGCACCGCCTGGCCGGGGCGGCGAGCGTCTCGGCGGACGAACTGGCCGGGCTGGCGCTGATCGAACCGCGTGGGCCCGCCCCGGACTACTGGCGCCGGGCGAACGCCCCGCGGCGGACGCCGGACGGGCGGGAGCTGGCCTACCCGGCGGGCGCGGCCACGCTCCAGGAGGGGCTGTCGACGGTGGCCAGCACCCGCCTGGGGCTGCTGCTGTGCGAGGCGAGCACGGCGTACGTCCAGCGGCCGGACATCCGCTATCTGCCGGTGCCGGGCCTGGAGCCGTCCACGCTGCTGGTGGTGCAGGGCGAGCGGCCGCCGCACCCGCTGGCCGGGGCCTTCGTGCGGGCGCTCACCGCCGTGGGCGCGTGACGGCGGCGAGCAGCAGTCCGGCCGCCGTGATCAGCGACGCCGTGAGGAGCACGGCGTGGGTCCCGGCCCGGTCGACGACCAGGCCGCCGGCGAACGAGCCCAGCGCGATGCTCGCGTTGAACACGCCCGCCCACAGCGCCGCCGAGGCCTCGATCCGGGTGGGGTCGGCGATCCGGACCCAGGTCTGGGTGGAGATCGAGACCCCGCCGTACGAGGCGCCCCAGACGACGAGCGCGATCAGCACCGCCACCACGCTCCCGGTGAGGAGCGGCAGGAGGGCGGTGGCGAGCGCGACGCCCGCGAGGGCGGTGGTCACGGCAGCCTTGGGGCGCCGGCCGGCCGCCGGGCCGAGGGTGAAGTTCCCGGCGACGCCGGCCAGTCCGTAGACCAGCAGGCAGGCGGCGATGACGCCGCTGCTCAGGCCCGCGTCGAGTTCGAGCACCGGCCGTACGTACGTGTAGCCGGTGAAGTGGCCGAGCACGACCAGCGCCGTGACGGCGAGTCCGGCGGCGACTCCCCGGCTGTGCAGCGCGTCCGCGATCCGGTCGAGCCGGCCGCGCTCGTGGACGGGGAGGGCGGGGAGCGTGCGGGCGAGGACGGCGGCGGACACCGCGCCGAGCAGGGCGAGGGCCCAGAACGCGGAGCGCCAACCGAGCAGCGCCGCGAGGTAGGTGCCCAGGGGGACGCCGAGCACCGAGGCGATGGAGACGCCGGAGAAGATCAGCGTGGTGGCGAGCGCGATCCGCGGCCCGTCGGCGAGGCGTGGGCCCAGCCCCGCGGTGATGCCCCACACGACGCCCATCGCGAGGCCGAGCAGGACACGGCCGACGGCCAGCACGGGGTAGTCGGGGGCGAGCGCGGTGAGCGCGTTGGCCAGCGACAGCAGCAGCATGAAGGCGACCAGCACGTGCTTGCGGTCCCGGAGCCCGATGAGCGCGGGAACGAACGGGGACAGGGCGGCGGCGAGGAGCCCGGTGATGGTCAGGGAGAGCCCGGTGACGCCGTCGGAGACGCCGAGGGTCTTCGAGACGGGGGTCAGCAGCCCCACGGGCATCATCTCGGCGGAGACCACGGTGAAGGTGGCGAGGGCCACGGCGGTGATCGGTGCCCAGCGGGGCGGGCTGCCGGGGGCGGTCGGGGGCGCGAGGGTGTCGGCGTCGGTCATGGAGCCAGCCCATCAGCCGCGCCGAGGGCGGAACAAGATCGATGAGCTCATCCGTCGATTAGCCTGGCTCATCGATCCAGGGATGCCCCCGGCGCCGCCGGCCGTGGTGCGGCAGGCGGCGCCGGGGCGCGGTCACTCCGGCGGGGCGATCCGGTAGCCGCCCGCGGCCGAGTAGAGGGTCAGCGCCTCGACCGGGCAGAAGTCGACCGCGTCGGCCAGTGCCTCCGTCAGCTCGGCGCCGTCGGCCGCGTAGTCGGCCACCGGCTCGGCCAGCCCGTCGGCGCCGAGCACCAGCGAGCCGGGGGCGCTCAGGGCGCACATCCCGGAGCCGATGCAGCGGTCCCGGTCGACCCGCACGACCACCGCGTCGGCGCCCGTCCCCGGGGTGGCCGTCACCAGGCGACCTGGAGGGTCTCGGGGCTGCGGGTGAGCAGGCCCTTCCGCCAGTCGATCTCCTCGACGGGCCCGGTCAGGCGCAGCGAGGGCAGCCGGCGGGCCAGGCGGTGCAGGGCGAGTTCGAGTTCCATCCGGGCCAGCCAGGCGCCCAGGCAGTGGTGCGGCCCGGCCCCGAAGGTCAGCATCGGCGCGGCCAGCGGGGAGAACAGCTCGGTGAGCAGGTCCCCGGTGAAGACCGACGGGTCGTGGTTGGCGGCGCCGGTGTCGGCGGCGACGACGCTGCCGGCCGGGATGACCACCCCGCCGATCTCGACGTCCTCGATGGTGCGGCGCAGCAGGCCGGGCAGGTGCTTGGCGTCGCCGAGCGGGACGGCGCGCAGGATCTGCTCGGTCGCGGCGGTCGCGCTGGCCTCGTCGGCGGCGAGCCGCTGCCAGGCCTCGCGGCCGTCGGCGAGCAGGTAGACGAGCGCGTTGCCAAGGCTGGTCATGGTGGTCTCGTGGCCGGCCACGACGAGGCCGATGACCAGCGTGACCAGCTGCCGCTCGGTGATCGATCCGTCCTCGGCGGCGGCCGCGAGCAGGCTGCTGACCAGGTCCTCGCCGGGGTCGGCGCGGCGCTCGGCGATCACGGCGGCGCCGAAGCCGGCGAACTCGGCCATGGCGGTGGCGATCTCCTCGGCCGTGTAGGCGGTGGCGGAGAGCGCGTGGTCGCTCCAGTGCGCGAGCTTCTTGCCGTCCAGGTTGTCCAGCCCCATCAGCCGGCTGATCACGTGGACCGGTAGCGGCCGGGTGTAGCCGGCCACGATGTCGGCGGGGGAGCCGTGGTCGATCAGCTCGTCGATCAGGGCCTCGACCACCGAGGCGACCCAGGGCCGCCAGCGGGCGATCGCGCGCGGGGTGAAGGCCCGCTGCACGGTGCGGCGCAGCCGCTGGTGCTCGGTGCCGTCGATGTTCAGCAGGCCCTGCGGGTCGTCGAGGATGTTGGGGATGGCGGTGATCGGCGGCGCGTCCGGCTCGTACAGCGGGGCGCGGCCCAGGCGCGGGTCGGTCAGCACCTGCCGCACGTCCGCGTGGCGGCTGACCAGCCAGACGGGCGTGCCGGTGGGCAGCGCGGCGAGCCGGGGCGGGCCGGGCTCCAGGCTGCGCAGGCAGTGCAGCGGGATGAGCGGGACGGTGCCGGTTCCGGCACCGGTCGCACTGTTCTCGGCGGACATCCGTACTCCAGACTCCAGGGCGGGGGGCCGCGCGTGACGGCCCGACGGGGGGTGGAACCGGGATGGTGCGGGGACGGGTGGGGCGGGCCGGCGGGCGGCTCGGCCCGGGCCGGGTCCGGCGGACCGGGACGAACGGCGGATCGGGTGGGGCGGCAGATCGGGACGAACGGCGGATCGGGTGGGACGAACGGCGGATCGAAGGCGGAAGCGAAGGCGAACGCGGACCGGAACGGGGGATGGCGCGAATCGTGCGACGGCGTACGGTCGGTACGCCTCGGCGCGGACGGCGCGCGGTGGCGCACCGTCGGGTGGGGCGGATGTGCTGAGCGTGGTCGCGTGGACCGCTTCTGCTACGACCGTACGTGGGCGGTGGCGCGCGCGTCAGCGGCACTTCCAGCCAACGGCGCTCCTTTCCGGGCACTTCGAGGCACGCTGACGGGCGCTCGGCGCCGCCCGCGCGCCCTGTCCTGCGGGCCGCGCCGGGGGCCCGGCGGATATCTCGACGGCATATGACGCCCTCGCGGCAGGTGCGGTGAGCCGGATCACCGGGCCCGCCCCGTCGGTGCCCGTCGCTACGGGCGCTACGCTTCGTGGGCAGTCGTTTGTCGCAGGTCACGCCGGTGCAGAGCCGCATCGGCCGACGGAGGTGGAATCGGATGGCCCAGCAGGTCAAGGCAGTCATCGCGCGCGCCAAGGGCGCGCCCGTGGAGGTGACCACGATCGTGGTGCCGGACCCGGGGCCGGGCGAGGCGGTGGTCAAAATCCAGGCCTGCGGGGTCTGCCACACCGACCTCCACTACCGCGAGGGCGGCATCAACGACGAGTTCCCGTTCCTGCTCGGGCACGAGGCGGCGGGCGTCGTCGAGTCGGTCGGCGAGGGCGTCACCGAGGTCGAGCCGGGCGACTTCGTCGTCCTCAACTGGCGCGCGGTGTGCGGCCAGTGTCGCGCCTGCCGGCGCGGCCGCGCGCAGTACTGCTTCAACACCCACAACGCGAAGCAGAAGATGACGCTGCTGGACGGCACCGAGCTGTCCCCGGCGCTGGGGATCGGCGCGTTCGCCGAGAAGACCCTGGTCGCGGCCGGTCAGTGCACCAAGGTCGACCCGGCGGTCTCGCCGGCCGTCGCCGGCCTGCTGGGCTGCGGTGTGATGGCGGGCATCGGCGCCGCCATCAACACCGGGGGCGTCGGCCGCGGCGACTCGGTCGCGGTGATCGGCTGCGGCGGCGTCGGCGGCGCGGCGGTGATGGGCTCGCGGCTGGCGGGCGCGGCGAAGATCATCGCCGTCGACATCGACGACCGCAAGCTGGAGACGGCCCGCAAGCTCGGCGCCACCCACACCGTCAACTCCCGCAGCACCGACCCGGTCGAGGCGATCCGGGAGCTGACCGGCGGCAACGGCGCGGACGTGGTGGTCGAGGCGGTCGGCCGCCCGGAGACCTACAAGCAAGCCTTCTACGCCCGCGACCTCGCCGGCACCGTCGTCCTGGTCGGCGTGCCCACGCCGGAGATGACGCTGGAGCTGCCGCTGCTCGACGTGTTCGGCCGCGGTGGCGCGCTGAAGTCCTCCTGGTACGGCGACTGCCTGCCCTCGCGGGACTTCCCGATGCTGATCGACCTCCACCTCCAGGGCCGACTGGACCTCGGCGCGTTCGTCACCGAGACCATCGAACTCGACGCGGTGGAGCAGGCGTTCGAGCGCATGCACCAGGGCGACGTGCTCCGTTCGGTCGTGGTCCTGTGAGCGAGCGTAGCGAGCGAACCATCGAGAGGTGCGCATCGGGCGAAGCACCTGCCAAGCGAAGCGAGGTGGGCGCATGAGTCCGCGCATTGACCGGCTGGTGACGGCCGGGACCTTCGAACTCGACGGCGGCAGCTGGGAGGTGGAGAACAACGTCTGGATCGTCGGCGACGACGAGCAGGCGGTGGTGATCGACGCCGCGCACGACGCCGACGCGATCGAGGCCGCGCTCGGCGGGCGCCGGCTGCTGGCGATCGTCTCCACCCACGCGCACAACGACCACATCGACGCCGCCCCGGCCCTCGCCGCCCGCACCGGCGCGCCGATCCTGCTGCACCCGGACGACCTGCCGCTGTGGAAGCTCACCCACCCCGAGCGCCTCCCGGACGGCGAACTCGCCGACGGGCAGCGGATCGAGGTGGCCGGCACCGAGCTGACCGTCCTGCACACCCCGGGTCACGCCCCGGGCGCGGTCTGCCTGTACGCGCCGGAGCTCGGCACCGTCTTCACCGGCGACACGCTGTTCCACGGGGGCCCGGGCGCGACCGGCCGGTCGTTCTCGCACTTCCCGACGATCATCGACTCGATCCGTGAGCGGCTGCTGTCGCTCCCGGCCGAGACGGTGGTCCGCACCGGCCACGGCGACCCGACCACCATCGGCGCCGAGGCCCCGGCCCTGCCGGACTGGATCGCCCGCGGGCACTGACGATGAACGGCCCCCGGAGCACGGCGCGTGCTCCGGGGCCGTAGCATCGCGATCATGGCCCATGATCCCCGCGACCTCGACGACGCCTTCCTCGCCTTCTGGCGGGAGCGTCACATCGCCACCCTGACCACCGCTCGCCCGGACGGCTCGCCGCACGTGGTGCCGGTCGGCGTGACGTACCAGCCGGAGACCGGGACGGCCCGGGTGATCACCAGCCGCACCAGCCGCAAGGCCCGCAACGTGGCGGCGGCCGGCCCGCAGGGCCTGCGGGTCGCGGTCTGCCAGGTGGACCGGGCACGCTGGTCGACCCTGGAGGGCGTGGCCGTCGTCCGGGACGAGCCGGAGCAGGTCGCCGACGCCGAGCGGCGCTACACCGAGCGCTACCGCGAACCCCGGGCGAACCCGGACCGGGTGGTCATCGAGATCGCCGTCGACCGCGTCCTCGGCCGGCCCTGAGAGCCCTGCTCCCGGGCTTCCTCACGCGTGGCCCGCGCCCATCCTGAGCGCGAGCTCGCGGGCGTGGTCGGCCGCCGCCGGGCCCCGGCCGGCGTCGGGCGCCTCGGAGAGGAAGACGAGCGCCAGCATCAGCGCGGCGTCCAGCCGGCCCACGACCAGGCACGGATCGTCGTCGGCCGGGGCGGTCGCCGTCCTCGCGTACCCGCTGCGGACCGCAGCCGGGTCGAGGTCGTTCTCCGGGTACCGGGCGTACTCGACGAGCCGGCCGAACTCCAGGGCCGGGGCCCCGAGCAGGGCGTTCGACCAGTCCAGCAGGGCGACCGCCCGCCCCTGGTGGCGGCGGATGTTGGCGCTGCGCACGTCGAGGTGCAGCAGGCTGTCCTCGGTGAAACCGGCGAGGCGGCCGGCGAT
The DNA here is from genome assembly GCF_040685395.1 of Kitasatospora sp. NPDC088779. Classification (NCBI taxonomy): domain Bacteria; kingdom Bacillati; phylum Actinomycetota; class Actinomycetes; order Kitasatosporales; family Streptomycetaceae; genus Kitasatospora; species Kitasatospora sp. NPDC088779. The sequence goes on from NZ_JBFBHW010000043.1 coordinate 23,021, forward strand.
CAGGGAAGCGGCCGGCGGCTCGGGCCAGTCGCCGACGCGGCGGCCGATCTCGGCCCAGCGGCGCCCGATGCGTGCGGCGATCGCCGCCGCCGTGCCGGTTCCCTCCGCCGCGACGGGCCTCAGCTGCGGCGGCGGCACCCGGTGGAGCCGCGCGAGGAGGTGACCCAGCTCGAAGGAGTCGAGGTCCGAGCCGTCGTCGGGGACGTAGGCGGACAGCAGTACGTCGGGGGCGGCCGGGTCGTCCGCCAGGACGAGCTCCCTCGGCTGCGCGACCGGCAGGCCGTGGGCGGCCAGGTGCTTCGCGATGGCGTACTCCTGCCGGAGCAGGGTCCGGGTGTCCACGTGGGGGTCGTTGGCGTTCGACTCGAACCGCTGGCGCGCGAGCCGCACCGCGACGGGCTGCCCGTCCCGCGCCTGCGCCCGGAACACGGAGAACTCCAGTCCCTGGCCGACGAGTTCCAGGCCGCTCAGGCCCCACCGCTCGGCCAGGTCGTCCAACGCGGCGAATCGCTCACTCATGTGCACCTTCGGGGTTTCGCGGTCGCAGGTCGGCCTGCGTCTTTCACCACCAGTGTGAAGGCGCCGGGCGGGCACGTCAGGCGTTCGCCGGAGACAGCGCGGGATGGCGCGGGTGCGGCTCCTGCCCGGCTCAGCCCCGGTTGTGGTCGCCGGCCGCGCCGTCGAGGAGTTCGCGCAGGATGTCCATGTGGCCCGCGTGCCGCGTGGTCTCCGTCACCATGTGGATGAGCACCCAGCGCAGCGACACGGCGTCGCCGAACCAGGCCTTGCCCAGGTCGTCGAGGTCGAGCTCGCCGATCATCTGGTCGGCGGCGGCGGCGGCGCGGGCGCGGGCGTAGTACGCCAGGACGTCCTCGGTGGACTCGTGCGGCTCCACCCTCATATCGGAGGTCTCGTCGGCCTCCAGGTCGAAGGGCAGGGGCCCCGTCCCGCGGCCGAACGCCTCGCAGAACCAGCCCGGCTCGGCACCCCCCGGGTGCTTGACCAGGCCCGGCAGGTTCGTCCCCGACGGGGTCATCGGTCGCCGCAGCTGCTCGTCGTCCAGGCCGTCCGCCCGGGGTGGCGCCGCGTCAGGCGGAGCGGTGGTAGGAGGTGAGCGAGATCCGGACCGGGCCGTCGTCGGCCGTGGCGAGGACGCGGACGATGGCGATGTCCTGGCCACCCTGGGCGCGGACGCAGAAGCTGCGGTCGGTGCGCAGGGCGTTGAAGGGCAGGGAGGAGACCGGCTGGGTCTCGACGCCCTTGACGCAGTCGGGGAGGGTGAGCCGGCCGGTCGGCGCGACGTAGGCGTCGCTGTCCTCGGGGATGGAGAACTCGTCGGCGTGGCGGCCCAGGTACCAGGTGGAGGCGTCCTGGGCGGTGACCTTCCCGGCCTTGAGGTCGAACTCGTAGGTGGGGTCGGGGGAGGTGAGTTCGAGGTTGGTGTGGACGGCGGTGTACCCGGCGGCCGTCGTGGTGGTGGCGGCGGCGCCGGCGGACGGGGCGAGGCCGGCGGCGACGTTCTGGTCGTCGAGGTCGTCGAGGTACTCGGGATCGAGCAGGACGAGCGCGGCCGCGGCGCCGACGAGGAGGGCGGCGGTGGTCAGGAGCACGGTGCGGGTGCGGGTGCGGGTGCGGGTGTGCCGGCGGGCCGGGGCGGCGGGCTCGGGTCTGTCGGGGGCCGGTTGCAGCCGGGTGCGCGGCGGGGCGGGGAGGCCGAGCGTGGTCGGGGCGTCGGCCGCGGCCCTGGCCGGGGAGAGGACGGTGGCGGGCGGGGCGGGTGTGCCGGGCGTGGTCGGCAGGTCGCTGTGGCGGCGGATCGCGCTGCTGACCCGCTGGGGCAGCCAGTCGTCGGAGAAGCGGAGTTCGCCGCCGGTGGCGGGGTGCCGGCGGGCGGCCTCGATCAGCTGGGCGGTGCCCGGCCGGTCCTCGGGGCGCTTGGCCAGGCAGAGCCGGACCAGTTCGTGCAGTCCGGGCGGCAGCTGGGAGAGGTCGGGCTCCTCGTGCACCGCCCGGTACAGCGAGGCGGGCTCGGGCCCGTCGCCGAAGGGGGGAGTGCCGGAGCCGACGTAGGCGATCAGGGCGCCCAGCGCGAAGACGTCGGTGGCCGGGGCGGCGGACAGACCGAGGGCCTGTTCGGGGGCCATGAAGCCGGGCGAGCCGATCCGCAGACCGGTGCCGGTGAGCGGGCTGGCGTCGGCGGCCCGGGCGATGCCGAAGTCGATGACGCGGGGGCCGTCGGCGGCGACGAGGACGTTGCCGGGCTTGAGGTCGCGGTGGACGACGCCCGCCGCGTGGATCGCCTGGAGGGCCTCGGCGATGCCGGCGAGGAGCAGCAGGACGCTCCGTTCGGGCAGCGGTCCGTAGTGCTGGACGACCTGCTGGAGGGAGGGACCGGGCACGAAGGTGGTGGCCAGCCAGGGAGTGGCGGCGTCGGTGCCCGCGTCGACCACCTGGGCGGTGTAGAGGCCGTGGATGCGCCGGGCGCTGGCGACCTCCTGGGCGAAGCGGTGCCGGAACTCGGGATCCTCGGCGAGTTCGGGCCGGACGACCTTGAGCGCGACCGGCCGCCCGCCGGGGGTGTAGGCCAGGTAGACGACGCCCATGCCGCCCGCGCCGAGCCGCGCGCAGAGGCGGTAGCCGCCGACCTCGCGGGGGTCGTCCGGGGACAGCGCCTGGAACGCCGTGGGCGACGGGGCGCCGAAGGGCTCTGCGGTCATGCTGGCTCCCAGCGGGTCGTGCGGGTGGGACGGGGGAGTGGCGGAGCGGGGGCGGGGCAAGGCGGGGCGGGGCAAGGCGGGGCGGGGCAAGGCGGGGCGGGGCAAGGCGAGGGTGCGGCAGGCAGGCAGGCAGGCAGGCGGGCCGGGGCCCGGGCGGACGCCGGCGTCGTGAAGCGCACCGGATCATAACCCGACTGGGATTTCAGTCAGGAATGGGGTCCTCCGGTCGGTCGGTGCCCCGTCCGGGTAAGGTGATTCCTTGTGGCTGACCGTCGAACCTTGATCATGGAAGCGGCTGCGCGGGTCATCGCCCGGCGCGGCGTCCGCGGGCTGCGCGTGGAGGAACTGGCGGCGGAGGCGGGTGTGTCCACCGCGCTGATCTACTACCACTTCAAGGACCGCGCGGGGATCCTCCGCGCGACGCTGGAGTTCATCAACGACCGGGCCGAGCGCTACACGACGGAGCGCGGGGCGGACGCGCCGCCGCTGGACGCCCGGGGCGAGCTGGAGCAGACGCTGCTGCTGGAGCTCCAGGACACCCCCGAGGTGCGGGAGAACAGCACGGCCTGGGGCGAGCTGCGGGCGAGTGCGGTGTTCGACCCCGAGCTGCGGGAGGACCTGGCCCGGGCCACCCTCGTCTGGGTCCAGGAGGTCGCGGAGTTGCTCGGACAGGTGCGGCCGATGAACGGGGCCGCCGCCCTGGCGGCCTCGGCCGAGCGGCTGACCGCGCTGCTGGAGGGGCTGAGCGTCCGTTGGCTCAGCGGCAGCCTGCCGGTGGCGCACGCGCGCGAGCTGATGGCCGGCGCGATCGAGGCCGAAGTGGAGCGACTGCGCGGGTAGCGCGCGTCGCGTTCCGGCCCCGGGCGAGGCGGCCCGGGGCCTTCTCGCGTGCCGGGGCCTTCTCGCGCGCCGGGCCTCTTCCCGGGCCGGGCCTTTTCCCGTGTCGGGCCTTTTCCCGTGTCGGGGCCGGCTGGGCAGTTCCATGATCTGGAGCTTGACTGAAAATTTAGTCAATGTCAGAGTTGCGGCTGCGGGGCCACCGGTCACTCGGTGGGCAATACTTGATTCGGAGATCGTCATGAGCAACACCCACGGTGACAACCGTTCCCTGTTCGACCGCCTCTTCGGGGCCCCGCCCCCGCCCCCGCACCAGGCGGAGCACGGGCTGCCGTACGCCGGCGAGGCCGGGCTCCCGCAGTGGTGGGTGGACCGCGACGACGTCCCGCACGCCCGCACCTGGATGTCCTGGCCGTCCCGCAAGTCCGTCTGGGGCCGGCAGCTGGCGGGTGTCCAGCAGGACATCGCGCTCATCGCCCGGACGATCGCCCGATTCGAGCCGGTGGTCATGTGTGCCCCGGACGACTACAGCGTCCGGGAGGCCCGGTCCCTGTGCGGATCCGCCGTCACCGTGACGGACGCCGTCCCCACCGATGACCTCTGGATGCGGGACACCGCCCCGGTGTTCCGGCGCGACGGCTACGGGCGGCTCGACGCCGTCGGCCTCAACTTCAACGGCTGGGGCGGCAAGCAGACCCACCGCGACGACGCGGAGGTCGCGCGCGGCATCGCCGAGATGCTCCGACTCCCCTTCTCCTACGCGGAGTTCGTCGGCGAGGGCGGCTCGGTCGAGACCGACGGCGACGGCACCCTGATGGCCACCGAGAGCAGCCTGGTCAACAAGAACCGCAACCGGGGCATGAGCCGGGACGAGATCGAGGAGGCCGTCCTGGAGGTGTACGGCGCGGACAAGACGATCTGGGTCCCCGGGATCAAGGGCCGGGACATCACCGACGACCATATCGACGTCACCTCCCGGTTCGTCCGGCCGGGCGTCGTCCTGGTGCAACTGCCCCCGGCGGACCGCCACGACGTCTGGGCCCGGGACGCCCGCGAGCAGTTCGACATCCTCTCCCGGGCCACCGACGCCAGGGGCCGCCGGCTCCGGGTGATCCGGGTGGACGGCCCCGACACCGTCCGCTCGCGGGACTCGAAGTTCGTCGACTCGTACCTGAACTTCCACGTCGTCAACGGGGGCGTGATCGCGGCGCAGTTCGGCGACGTGTACAAGGACGAGGCCGCCCGGCGCACCCTCGCCGAGGCCTTCCCCGGGCGCGAGGTCGTCCAGCTCGACGTCGACCGCCTGATGGCCGGGGGCGGCGGCATCCACTGCTCCACGATGCAGGAACCGCTGCCTTAGGGCCTGTCCGGTCGGCCCGGGAGACGTTCGGCCCGCCAGCCCGCGATCTCCGTGCCGATCGCCTCGCCGAGCAGGCTGCGCGCGCGGTCGAGCGGCAGCGAGCCGCTCAGCCACCGGATGGAGAGGCCCTCCAGGAGTGCGGTGAGGCGTTCGGCGGAGGCCGCGTGCGCGGGCGCGGTGCCGAACGGGTGGGCGCGGCCGAGCAGGCCGGCGATCTCGTGCACCCAGGTGTGGGTGGCCCTGGCCAGGTCCTCGCGGAGGCGGGACTCGAAGACCGCGCTGGCCCGCAACTCGCCCCAGGCGGTGCTGTTCTCGCGGACCTCGGTGGAGTCCTGGAGTTCCAGCAGCAGGGCCTGGGCCAGTTCGCTCCAGGGGTCGTTCGCGGGCGCCCCGGGCTCCGGTTCGGCGGTGTAGCGGTCGGCCCGTTCGCCGATGAACTCCAGGGTCTCGCGGAGGATCCCGGCGCGGTCGGTGAAGTGGTAGTAGATCAGCGAGGTCGACACCCCGGCCGCGGCCGCCAGTTCCCCCACCCGCAGTCCGCGTACGCCGCGTCGCGCGATGAGTCTCGTGGCCGCTCTCAGTATCTCTGTTCGACGGTCTGGCATGGTGGTCCACTGTACTCGAATTATTGACTGAACTTTCAGTCTCTCCCGGGAGGCGCCCACCCGGCCCACCCGGCCCACCCGGCCCACCCGGCCCACCCGGCCCTCCCGGCCCGGCGGATCGCCCGATTCGCCCGATCGGCGCCGCGCGGGCTCGCCGCCGGACCCGCCGGCCGCCCCTACTGTCGGATATCGCCCGTTTCGGGGTGGAATCCGCGTCGACGAGGGGACCTGCCGTGAGAGAACCCGCCCTGTCCCGCCGGGCCGTGCTGCGCTCCGGGGCGGCCGTGGCCGTGGTCGCGATGGTGGAAGGCTGCGGTTCGTCGGGGGCCTCGTCCCCGAAGGACGAGCCGACCACGGCCGCCGGCACGGGCACGGGAGGAGCCGCGAGCGCCGCGGCGTCGTACGCGATGCCGGCCGAGTGGCGTCCGCACACCAGGACGTTCATGGCCTGGCCGGCCCTCGACTCGGTGTGGGGCGACCAACTGCCCGCCGTCCGCCAGGACATCGCGCACGTCGCGCAGGCCGTCGCCCGGTTCGAACCGGTGGTGCTGATGGCCCGACCGGACCAGAGCGCCGCGGCCCGGCAGCTGTGCGGCTCCAGCGTCGAGGTCCTCGACCTGGCGGTGGACGACCTGTGGGCCCGCGACACCGGCCCGACCTTCGTCACCGGCCCGGCAGGGCTGGCCGGCGTCGACCTCAACTTCAACGGCTGGGGCGGCAAGCAGACCCACGACAACGACGCCAAGGTCGCCCGGAACCTCCTCGACCACTACGGGATCCGGCGCATCCAGGCGCCGATCACCGGCGAGGGCGGCGCGATCGAGGTCGACGGCGAGGGCACCCTGATGGCCACCGAGAGCTCGTGGGTCAACGCGAACCGCAACCCGGGCACGAGCCGCGACCAGATCGAGGGGGCCCTGAAGGAGCTGTTCGGCGTTCAGAAGGTCATCTGGTTCGCCGGCGTGGCCGGGCAGGACATCACCGACTGCCACATCGACGCCCTGGCCCGGTTCGCGGAGCCGGGCGTGGTCGTCATCCACCGCCCCGGCCCGGACACCCCGCCGGACATCTGGTCCCGCGCCTCCGACCAGGCCTTGCAGGTGCTCGGCTCCACTACCGACGCCAAGGGCCGCAAGCCGCGGATCGTGGAACTCGCCGAACCCGACCTCACCGGGCAGCCGGACCGGGGCAAGGACTTCCTGGCCACCTACCTCAACTACTACGTCGTCAACGGGGCCGTGATCATGCCCCAGTTCGGGGACAAGGCCTCCGACGACCGGGCGGCGGGCGTGCTGGCCGACCTCCACCCCGGCCGCGAGATCGTCCCGGTGAGCATCAACGCCATCGCGGCCGGCGGTGGCGGCATCCACTGCTCGACCCAACAGCAGCCCGAGGCCGCCGCCGGGGCCTCCGGCGGCTCCTCGGGCCCGGCCTGACCGACCGGCCGGGCCTGAGTGGCCGGGCCTGACCGGCCGTGCCGTGCCGAGCCGCCCCGGCTTCCGGGCTCGGCGCGGCACGGCCGATCGGGCCGCTCTCGGACGGTCAGCCCGTGATCGGCCGGCTGTCCAGGCGGACGTGGTCGACCGCCCAGTACCAGTTGTTGCCCGCGTCGTACATCCGGAACTTCAGCGTCACCGCCTGCGCCCCCGCCGGGACGGCGAGGCGGCGGGTGACGAGGGTGTTCTGGACGTCCTTGCCGGCGTTGTCGTTGCCGGTGGCGTCGGCGCTGTAGAAGACCAGGCGGGTCTCCGTGCCGTTGTCGAACACGGCGGTGACGGACGCCTTCTGCGGGGCCTCCTGCCGGTAGTGCGAGTCGAAGGCCAGGTACAGGGTGTCGGCGCCGGCCGGGAGGCGGACGGCGGGGGAGACGAGCGTGGAGTCGAAGACGCCCTTCCGGGAGGGGGAGCCGGTGTCGTCCCAGTCGTCCGGGTCGGCGACGGCGAGGACGCCCAGGCCGCGGGTGAAGTTGCCGCGGTCCTGCCCGGCCGGGGTGGACCACTCCCGCTTGGTGTGGAAGGTCCAGCCCTGGAGACGGACGGTGCCCTGCGGCATGCCGGGGGCGTTGACCACCGACCAGCCCTGCGGCGCCTGAGCCGTCCAGCCGAGCACGCCGTCCTGCGGCTGGAGCACGCCGGCCAGCGACTCGAAGTCCTCGCCCAGCAGGTGGCCGGCCATCACGGGGGCGGGGCGGGCGGCGAGTTCGCCGTCGGCGATCGCGAAGCGGTCGCCGGCCAGCGCCCGGGCGGTGACCAGGATCCGGTGGGTGGCGCCGTCCGGCAGCTGGGCGGGCGGGGTGACCTCCCAGACGGCGGTGGCGGTGGCGCCGGCGGCGAGCGAGGCGGGCGGCGCGGTGACGGCGGTGACCGTCCAGCCCGGCGGGACGACCGGCTGCGCCTCGACGGCGGTGAGCGCGGCGGTGGCGGTGAGCACGGCCGAGACCCGGGCCGGGCGGCCGGGCAGCAGGACGGGTTCGTCGATGGTGCTGGAGGCGGCCCCGAGGGCGACGTCCACGGCGAGCGGGTCGGCCAGGCCCAGGGCCGGGTCGGTGACCGTCCGGTCGTCCCAGGGGAAGCGGCCGGCGATCCGGCGGCGGAAGGTGAGGTCCCCGCGGACGGCCACCGCGACGTCGTACCAGCCCTCGGGCCGGACCGCGAGGTTGACGGTCCGGTCGTCGCCGGCCGCGACCCGCACCTCGCGCAGCCCGTCGCCGTAGGCGAGGTCGCCGACCAGGAAGGTCTGGGCGGTGCGCGAGCGGTTGATCACGTCGACTTCGAGGACCTTGCCGTCGCGCTCCTCCGACAGCGACACCTCGTACGTGGCGGCGGCATCGCCGCGCAGGTGCCACAGCGCGCCGTTGGGGCCGTGGACGCGCAGGTCGTAGCCCTCCGGGCCGACCGTCCAGACGTCGGAGAGCCGGCTCTTCGCGCCGACGGTGTAGTGCCGGGGCGCGCCGCCCGGTGCCGGGTAGACGGCGAACACCGCGCCCTGGCGGCCCTGGTTGACCAGGTCGAGGGTGAGCTCGCCGCCCTTCAGCCGGGGCTTGACCAGCAGGTCGTAGGGCGCCGGGCGGGCCGAGCGGGTGCCGCGCTGCTGCTGCGGGAAGGCCTGCGGGCTGGGCACGGTGGGGGCGGGGAGCTTGCCGGTGTCGACCACCTTCTGCCGGTTGCCGCTGGTGTCGGGCAGCTGCGGCCAGACCGGGTTGCGGCCGGAGAAGTCGAAGACGTTGGTGAGGTCGCCGCAGACGGTGCGCCGCCACGGGCTGATGTTGGGCTCCTGGACGCCGAAGCGCTGCTCCAGGAAGCGCAGCACCGAGGTGTGGTCGTAGACGGTGGAGTCGACGACCCCGCCGCGGGTCCACGGCGAGACCACGACCATCGGCACCCGCACGCCCAGACCCATCGGGTACGGGCCGGAGACCAGGGTCTCGCCGGCCGGCAGGGTGTCGGACCAGGTGAGCGAGCCGTCCGCGGCCTTGACCCGGTACTTGCCGTCCTGACCGACGACCCGGTGGTAGGTGGCGGAGCCCTTGCCGACGCGGACGACGACCTCGCCGTCCACCGGCACGGTCGACTTGCCGCGCCCGGTGGCCAGCGGCGGGACGGGCGGCAGCTGGTGGTCGAAGAAGCCGCCGTGCTCGTCGTAGTTGAGGATGAAGACGGTCTTCTGCCACACCTCGGGCTTCGCCGCCAGGGCGGCGAGCAGCCGGGCGGTGAGGTGCTCGCCGTTCGGCGGCGCGTAGTTGGCGTGCTCGGAGAGCGCGGCCGGGGCGACGATCCAGGACACCTGCGGCAGCTGGTCGGCCTGGACGTCTGCGGCGAAGGCGTCGACCAGGGCGTCGCCCATCGCGAACGGGTCGTTCTTCTTCGCCGGGTCGCCGACGGCCCGCATGCCGCGCTCGTACAGCGGCTCGCCGGGCTTGGCCTTGACGAAGGGGGCGAACCAGGCGAGCGCGTTGTCGTCGAAGTTGTCCAGCGCCTGGTAGGTCTTCCAGCTGACGCCGGCCCGCTCCAGGCGCTCGGCGTAGGTGGTCCACTCGTAGCCGCCGGGGATCTCGGTGTTGTCGGTCACCGGGGTGTCCCGTACGGTGCCGCCGCTGGTCCCGGTCATCAGGTGGTCGCGGTTGGTGTTGGTGTTGCACTGGACGGACGCGTAGTAGGCGTCGCAGGTGGTGAACACCGAGGCGAGCGCGTGGTAGAAGGGCATGTCGGCGCTCTCGTAGTAGCCCTGGCCGAGCCAGCCGCCGGAGCGGCGGGTGACCGAGCCGTCGGCGAGGCCGTCGTTCCAGGCCTTCATGGAGTCCACGAAGCCGAAGGCGGGCGCGCCCTGCTGGTAGGCGCTGGTGTGCGCGGCGTTCATCGGGAAGGGCAGCAGGTGGCCCTCCTTGCGGCCCGGGTCGGGCTGGTGGAACACCGAGCGCCCGTTGATCCCGCGCACCGCCGTCCGGTCGCCGAAGCCGCGGACGCCCGCCAGGGTGCCGAAGTAGTGGTCGAACGCGCGGTTCTCCTGCATCAGCACCACGACGTGCTGGATGTCCGCCAGCCGTCCGGGCTTGGCCGGCGCGGCGAGCGCCTCCTGGACGCTGATCGGGAGGGCGGACAGCACGGCGGCCGCCGCCGCGCCGCCGAGCAGGCTGCGGCGCGACAGTTCGGGCATCGGACTCATCGGGTGGGGCTCCTTGCTGACGGGCGCCGGACCATCGGTTCGACCCGGACCAGTCATGTTTCTAAGTGACCGAGGTGACCGGGGCCGGGGAGTTCGATGACGATCCGATGGCCGCCAAGGGGCCCGGAGCTGTACAGACAACTTGACTTGACGCCGAGCCACGGAGAACCGCGGTCGACGAAGCCCGGTGAACTCTCGCGCCCCTCCGGGCCGTAGCACCGGGGTGGGGGCGCGGAAGCGGCGCGCCCGGACACCGGGGAGGAACTGGATGCAGTCCCGACGCGACCAGGTGCAGGCGCACCTGTTCGTGATGAGCAGGCTGGCCTCCGGCATGCTGCGGGCCGAGCCCGACGCGCCGGACACCCCCACCGGGCGGACCACCCGGGGCACCACGACCGGACTGGCCGTGGCCGTCCTGATCGGGCTCGGGGTCGTGGTGTACGGGGTCATCAAGCCCGGCGGCGACGCCGGCTGGACCAAGCCCGGCACGCTCGTGGTGGTGGAGGAGACGGGCGCCCGCTACCTGTTCGTGGGCGGGCAGCTGCACCCGGTGCTGAACGACACCAGCGCCCGGCTGGTGGCCGGCGACCAGATGGCGGTCGCCCAGGTCGGCCGGGCGTCGCTCGCGGACGTGCCGCGCGGCGCTCCGGTCGGGATCGTCGGCGCCCCCGACGGGCTGCCGCCGGCCGCCGAACTCGCGGGCGGCACCTGGCTGGTGTGCGGGACCGTCCAGCCCGGCCCGACCGGCGCCCCCGCGCCCCGGCTGGGCCTGCTGATGGACCCGGTCAAGGAGGGCAAGGCGCTGACCCCTGGTCAGGCCGTGCTGGTCTCCCTCCCGGACGGGACGGTGCACCTGCTCTGGCAGGGCCAGCGACTGCGCGTCGACACCGCCAACCAGGCCCTGCAGGCACTCGGCTACGGCGGAGCGACGCCCTTCCCCGTCCCGGCCGGGGTGCTGAACGCGCTGCCCGCCGGACCGGATCTCGCCTCCCCCGCCGTCCCCGGGCGCGGCGGCGACGGCCCGGTGCTCTCCGGGAAGCCGACCCGCATCGGCCAGCTCTTCGACGTCGCCGGCGGTGCGCACTACCTGCTCACCAAGGACGGCCTGGTCCCGCTCACCACGACCCTGTACGAGCTGCTGCGCGGCGATCCGCGCACCCAGAAGGAGGCGTACGCGAACAACGCCCCGGCGCCCGCGCTGATCGGCCCGGTCGACCTGGCCGCCCACACCGCGCCGGGCGGGGCTCCGGCCACGGGACTGCCCGAGACGCCGCCGACCCTGGTCACCCCGCTGCACGGCGAGGGGGTCTGCGCCGACCTGCACACCGGCGCCGGCTCCCCGGTCACCGCGATCACCCTCCTGGACGCGGCCGCGGCGGACACCGGCCGCCCGCCGACGGTCCCGTCGGGTGCGGCGGGCGGCACCTGCGCGGTGGCCGACCGGATCTCCGTCCGGCCCGGGCGCGGGGCCCTGGTCAAGGCGGTCTCCGGCGCGGGCACGGGCAGCACCGAGTACCTGGTCACCGAGGCCGGGGTGCGGTATCCGTTGCCCTCGACGGCCGTCGCCAAACAGCTCGGCTACGGGGGCGCCACGCCGGTCTCGGTGCCCGCCCCGGTGGTCGGGCTGCTCCCCGCCGGGCCGCTCCTCGACCCGGCGGCGGTGGCCGACGGGGCCGCCGCCACGCCGACGGCCGCCTCGACGGCCGCCGCCGCGGCCGCCGCGCCCGGTTCGGCCCCGTGCAGCTGAACCACCCGGTCTCGCGGGCCCGTTGAGTCGGTCAGGAACGTGTGCGGGGTCGCAGTCGCGCCCCCGCTCGTGCAGGGAAGGGAGCATGCCGTGGGCACACCGTCCATGTTGACGAAGGAAGACGAGGCGATCCGCCAGGTTCTTTCGAGCCTGGAGCAGCAGATCGAGAACATGGTGACCGCCGGCCGCACGGTCGAGCGGATCAAGGAGGAGCTCGCCGCCGGCTACATCTCCGGGGCGAGCAGCATGTTCCAGTCGAGGGTCGACGACTGGATGCAGCGCTACCAGCAGGTCATCGGTGCCTTCGAGCACTTCGTCCAGTCCACCCAGGGCGCCAACCAGATCCTCACCCAGGCCGAGGACGACGCCCGGGCACACGCCGCGGACGGCATCTACAACGGGCTCCAGGGCGCCTGAGGGCGCGTCGGAAGAGCAGGAAGACTAGGGAAAGCGAACCGATGGACTTCGGAAACATCCAGCTCCACCACGAGACGGTCGAGCAGTCGGCGGCCGAGCTCCGGCAGGCCGGCAACCTGATGCGCAGCAACCTGGACGAGCTCATGGGCAAGCTGAGGGGCGTGATCGACGGCGGGCACTTCCAGGGTGTCGCCGCCACCGCCTTCGAGGAGCTCTCCCGGGTCGTCGCGGCCAACGAGTCGAAGATGGACGAGGACATCGAGGGCGCGGCGGGCACGCTCACCAAGATGCACGACATCATGATCGAATCGGACTACAACGCCGGCAAGCAGTTCTAGTCCGGGCGGGGGCACGCGACCATGGGTGAATCGACGATCAAGGTGACGGTCGAGGGTCTTGAGACCTTCGTGAAGGACCTGAACGCCTTCGAGCAGGACGTCAACGGCCAGAAGACGTCCTGGAGCGAGGTGCCGGCCCTGAAGCCGGGGCGGGAATCGTTCCCCGCGACGAAGGCCTTGAAGGCCAACTTCGACGCCTTCTCCAAGAGCGTGGGCGAATCGATCGAGGCCATCCGGGGCGACGTCGACAAGATCGTGCTCGACCTGATCAAGGCGCGGGAGAAGCTTCACCTCGGAGACGGTGAAGCCCTGACGGAGGCCCAGATGATGGACGTCCTCAAGGACGTTCTCGGCGGAGTCACCGGAGCTCCCGCCCCGCCCAAGTGAGGGCCGTCGTCGGATCGGACGGTTGTGGGGCCGCCCGATCCGACGGCACACCGATGTCCTGACCCGTGTCACCGCGTTCGGAGGAAACCATGGCGGACGAGCCGCCCAAGACAGAGCCGCCCAAGGTCACGTACACCTGGGAACAGATGCTGGAGGCGTTCGCGGGGTCGGACCACAGCGCCATCGTGAAGCGGGGGGACGTCACGGGGCAGCCGTGGATCACCGGGCAGGAGCTGGTGACGGACTCCCGGTACAACAACAACCTGCGCAAGAAGAAGGACGGCCTGTCCACCCACAACGCCGGCTACGACATGTGGGCGGAGTGGGACTACGGTGACGGCAACGCCACCACCGCGTTCACCACGATCCTGGGTGTGACCTACAACTGGCCCTTCTTCGACGACAAGCCCTCCGGTAAGACGGGGAGCGTGCTGCACCTGTTCCATACCGACCCCGGAGAGATCCTCGGCGGGGCCATCTTCCAGGGGGGCCCGGGTAACGACAACACGAACTACAAGACGCTGACCGAGGCGGCGCGGATCCTCGCCCTGGTGGACACGTTCTTCGCGGACAACCGGGCGAAGATCCACCAGTGGGCCGAGTCCGTGGACGGCGCGGGCAGCGATTTCCAGGGCAGTGCGGCCGGCCGGTTCAAGGAGGTCCTGGTCGGGCTGCAGAACGAGTTCAAGACGCTGCACTACCGACTCAGCGGCGACCTCGACGCGTTCAAGGACGACGCCCCCGCGCCGGCCGCGGGCAGCAGCATCGCCGACAAGCTGAAGGCGGCAGGCGATGCGCTGGTCAAGGTCCAGCAGGACATGTACAACAACGGGTACAACCCCTGGCGCGGGTACAGCGCCTTGACGGACCCCACGGGCTCGTGGGCGTACAAGAAGAACGACGACCCGGACAAGCACGCCACGTACGCCTGGCCGGACCTGTGCATCCACTACGCGTTCACGCAGGAAGTCCAGAAGCTGACGGCGACCCGCTACCCGACGAACGACGCCTCAGGGGATTCGTATGAGGCCACGGTCACCGGCGGCTCTACGACCATGACGAGCGGTTCCACCGGAACCGCGTCGGTCGCCGCCTTCGCCACGGTCCTGAACAACGCGGCGACCAAGCAGTGGACGGACGAGGTCGTCAGGGTGCTCGACAAGGCGGCCACCGACGCCGGGACCGCCCTGGCGACCGCCTACGAGGCCGCGGCCAGGGTCCTGATGTCGTTCGCGGCCCCGGGCATGGACCTGGCGCCGGACAAGGTGGACCCCCCGAAGGACGGCCCCGACAAGGGGCCCGGCGGTCCTGACGGCCCGAAGGACGACACCAAGGGCCCGCCGAAGGGCGGCGCCGGTGCTCCGCCGCCGGGCATCGCGCCGCCCCCGCCGCCGAAGCCCGGCGGGATCGGCGGCGGGGGCGGTGGCAAGGGCGGCGGCACCGGGACCGGTGGCATCGGCGGCATCGGTGGCATCGGGGGGATCGGCGGAGGCAACGGCCAGGCGCCGCTGCTCGACAAGAACGGCAAGCCGGTCCTCGACAAGGACGGCAAGCCGATGTACGTCCCGCCGGGGACGACGGTCAACGGCAAGGGCGAACTCATCGGCCCCGACGGCAAGCCGCTGCTCGGCCCCGACGGCAAGCCCCGGCACGTGCCGGTGGGCACCGTCGTGGGCCAGCCGACCACGGGGTCGGGCGGCTCGGGCGGTTCGGGCGGTTCGGGCGGGTCGACGTCCAATACGCCGTTCAAGGTGCCGCCGGGCTCGAAGATCAACGACGACGGCACGGTCACCACCCCCGAGGGCAACCTGCTGAAGGACTCCAACGGCAACCCGGTGGTGCTCCGCAAGGACGACAAGATCGACGCGGACGGCACCGTCCGCACCGCGAGCGGTCGGCCCGTCTCGCAGTTCGAGCAGCTGCTGTCCGACGAGGAGCACGCGCTCTCCGGGCGGGGCGGCGGGCTCGTCCTCGGTGGGGGAGGTGGCAGCGGCGGCAGCGGCAGCAGCTGGACCGGCCTGCCGAGCTCGCTCGGCGGCGGCGGAATCTCCTTCGGCGGTTCCGGCGGTTCGAGCTCCCTCAAGAGCGGCACCGACCTGTTCGGCGAGCCCTTCAGCGGCCAGGGCTCCGGCCCCAAGACCATGGGCGGCATCGCCGCTCAGGGGCCGCCGCGCATCGGCGTCAGCGACCGCCTGGCCTCCGCCCTGGGCATCGACAAGGGGGCGACGGCCGCCGAGGAGGCCATGGCCTCCCGCACCATGGCGGCCGAGCGGGCGTCAGCGGCCGGGCTGGCCGGCGAGGAGGCCCAGCTGATGGGCCGGGGGGTCTCCACCACCGGTGGCGGCGGCCCCATGATGCCGCCTATGGGCGCCGGTGCCGGCGCGGGCGCGGGCGGTCAGGGGGAGAAGGAACGGCAGCGCACCACCTGGCTGGCCGAGGACGAGGAGGTCTGGGGCACCGACTCGGGCGCCGTGACGGGCGTCATCGGCCGCTGACCGGGCGATTCGCGTCGGCGGTCGAACCGCAGGACCCCGCCCATCCGTAGAGAGAACCGTACGACCCCACGAGCCGGCGCGTCCCGGGCCTCACCCCCGTAGGCCCGGGACGCGTCATCGGGATTCGGGACGAGACGGAAGTGCGGGTGAAGGCGTTGTCGTACGCCGAGCAGATCGAACAGGCCATGGCCGCTCTGGAGGAGCAGCAGGCCAAGATGGCGGTGGCCGCCAAGGAGTTGCAGGCGGCCACCGCCTCGGTGACGTCCAAGGACCGGATGGTCACCGCGACGGTCGGGGCGCAGGGGCAGGTGGTGTCCCTGGTCTTCCACACCACCGCGTACCGGTCGATGGCACCGGCCCAGCTGGGGCAGGTCCTGGCCGACGTGCTGAACACCGCGCGGGCCGACATCGGCGAGCGGGTCGCGGAGACCATGGGCGCGTTCAGCGGCCTGGGCGAGGCCCTGCGGGCCTCGATGACCGGCGGGACCGAACTCGACGACCTCTTCGCGCCGCTGCGGGACATGCGGCCCGGCTACGCCGACGAGGCCGCCGCGGCGGACCGCCGCAAGCGCGACCGGCAGGAGGAGTTCCGTGGCTAAGCCCCAGCTGACCGCGATGGCGGACCTGAAGGACAAGTTCGCCAAGTTCGGCCCGCTCTCGGACACCATCGAGGAAGTCCGCCGGTGGACCGACGAGATCAACGAGTTCAACAAGAGCTCGGCGGGCAACGACGACATCGGCAAGGAGTACCACAAGAACGTGGACGGGCCGACCGCCGATCTCGACGACCTGTTCAAGAAGGTGCGCGACCAGGTCGAGGGCGCCGGAACCAAGGGTCAGAAGACCTCCGAGATGCTGAAGAACGCCGACGAGGAAGCCAAGAACCAGAACTGACGATCCGTCAGGTTCTCGGTCCGGCCCGCTTCGCCCAACCCTCGACGAACGCCAGGAGTACGCCCCCGTGTCGATCATGCTTCCCCCGGCCCTGGCCAAGCTGTTCGGGTTCGTGACCGGCATGAAGTGGCCCGAGGCCAACGAGGACCGGCTGCGCACGGCCGGTGACGACTACCTGGAGATCTACAAGAAGGTCCCCGAACTCCGCTCCTACCTGCTGGAGTTGGTGAACTACGTCAAGGAGGAGTTCGAGGGCGAGGCGGCCGACCGGTTCGTCCAGCAGATGGGGCAGCTGATCGGCGCCGACGGCGGCACCGACTACGTGACGGCCTCCGGGGATTCGGCGAAGGAACTCGGCGACTACGCCCACAAGACCGCCAACCAGGTCGAGTACGCCAAGTGGATGATCATCGCCCAGCTGGTCCAGCTGGCCGCGCAGATCGCCTGGGCCATCGCCAACATCCCGCTCACCTTCGGGGCTTCGCTGGCCACCATCTTCGCCGCCGAGGTGGCGACCAGGGAGCTGGTCAAGCAGGTCTTCATCTGGCTGTTCAAGCAGATCGCCCTGCACGAGTTCCTGAACATCACCACCTCCATGATCATGGACGGGATCATCCAGGGCATCCAGATCGGCCAGGGCCACAAGGACCACTGGGAGAAGGACACCTTCCTCCAGGCGATCGAGTTCGGCGCGATCAACGGCCTGCTCACCGGCCCGCTGGAACTGTTCACCTTCGGCTTCGGCAAGCTCTTCGGGAAGATGTTCGGCGGCGGCATCGGCAAGGAGCTGCAGAACAACCTCAAGAACCTGGCCGGCGCCGAGCTGAAGACCGCGGCAGACCTCGCCAAGGGCGCGGGCCGCTCGCTGGAGAACGCGGGGCTCAACACCCTCAAGAAGACCGGCGAGGGCGGGCTGGCGGGCCTCGGCAAGACCGGGGTGAAGGACGGCCTCAAGGGCGCGGCGGAGGGTGCGGCCAAGACCACGGCCAAGGACGCGGTCGAGGGTGCGACGAAGACCACGGCCAAGGGTGCGGCGGAGGGCGCGGCCAAGACCACGGCGAAGGACGCCGTGGAGGGTGCGACGAAGACGACGGCCAAGGGTGCGGCCAAGGACGCGGCGGAGGGGGCGGCCAAGACCGCAGGCAAGGACGCGGCCAAGGGCGCGGCGGAGGGTGCGGCCAAGACCGCAGGCAAGGACGCGGCGGAGGACGCGGTCAAGGCCGCCGAGAAGAAGCTGTCCAACGTCGAGAAGTTCACCCAGGAGATGGGCAAGTCCTTCGAGGAGCAGCTCGGGAGCCTGGGCATCTCCAAGGACCTGGCGAACGAGGCCGGGCGGAAGGTCGCCGAGACGATCGCCGGCAGCGGCGCCCGCTACGCCGTGGACCTCGGGACCGTCCGCAAGCTCCTGGACGCGGCGGTCAAGGACGCCGGCAAGGGCGGCGAGCACCAGGCCGTCAAGGACCTCGCGGACCGGACGCTCCACCTGATGGACGGTCTGCGGCCGCAGACCGGACTGCAGATGCTCTACAAGTTCGGCGAGGGCATCGGCGGCTACCTCAAGGGCGGCGTCCAGAACATCCTGACCGAGGGCACCTACAACTCGATCTTCGGCGACGGCTCGTTCTCGGTCACCGCCGAGACCTTCTTCGCCGGCGTCGCCATGGGCGCGATCGGCCACGCCGGGCACACCCTCACCGGCCCGGCCCGGCTCCGCTTCCAGGACAAGATCCGCGCGTGGGACGAGGAGTCCAGGAACAGCAGCGACGACAAGTACTACGGCCTGGGACACCCGCGAACCCTGCTGGCCATCGCGTCCACGCTGATGGGGCACCCGACCTCGCTGCTGATCCCCCGGCCGGAGGGGCCCAAGGCCCGCGAGGCGCGGCTGGCGGCGGAGGGGAACTTCGAGCACGCCACCCAGCCGAAGGACTTGCCCACCAGTTCCGACGGCTCCAAGTCGCAGCCGTCCACGACGGGGGAGCGGCAGACCAAGGACGCTCCGACCAAGACGGAGGCCAAGGCCCCCGAGGAGACGTCGAACAAGCCCGAGCCGCCGGCCAAGGTACCGACGTCCGGCGGCGGCTCGCACGAGCAGGGGCAGAAGTCGACGCAGCAACCCCCGGCGCACGAGACGGTGCCCGCGCCCGCCACGACGTCCGAATCCAACGTCCCCGCCCCCGCCCACGTCCCGGTGACCGGCGGGCACGAGCAGCCGAACCCCCGGGAGCAGCAGAACCCCCGGGGGAACGAGAACACCCGCGACAACGAGAACCCCCGGGAGAACGAGAACCCCCGGGAGAACCCGAAGACCCCCGAGCAGCAGAACCCCCGGGGGAGCCAGAACTCCCACGAGAACCAGAAGACCCCCGAGCAGCAGAGCGCCCACGAGAACCAGAACACCCACGAGAACCAGAACACCCACGCCCGCAACGAGGAACTGCAGTACCTGGAGGTCGACGAGTCCAACGCCCCGAAGGAGCACGGCCACCACCTGCCGTCCGCCGGCCCGGAGCGGCAGCCCGGCTGGGTGCTCGGTGACAGGCCGTCCCAGGAGACGTTGAAGGCCCTGGAGCGCCTGCCCCTCGACCCGTCCCGCTTCGCCCTGGTGATCCACACCAACGAGCACGGGATGCCGATGCACAACGGCCGCGAGCTGTCGGTGGAGAAGCTGGCCTCCGTCGTGCGCGGGCTCGCCCAGACCGGGCACCTCGGCGGGGACCGGCGCACGATCGAGTTCGTCGCCTGCGACCTGAACGGGCCGCTCAACTCCCGGTACGTCCAGGAGGTGATGGAGCACGTCTGGGCGGACCCGAAGCTCGCCGACGTCAAGGCGGTGGCGGCCGACGGTCCGGTCTGGGTGGTGCCGGGGTTCGACTCCCCGACCGCGATGAAGGAGGGCCCCGGTACGGGTCACGTCGTGGTCGCCGCGAAGGTCGGCTTCGGCCGGGACGGCAAGCCGGTCGTCGAGGGCGGCGGGAACTGGTACGAGTACGTCAACCCCGCGTCCGAGGAAGGCCGGGCGCGCGTCGAGGCCGGCGAGCCGCTGGTGCGCTCGTACCCCTCGCCGCTGCCCGAGCACTACACGTCGGGGCCCAAGCACACGGACATGGCGGAGGCCGCGGTCTTCGGCGACGCGGCGAAATCCGCGCAGGAGCACGGACAGCCGGCCCCAGGACAGGAACCGCCACCGGCCTACCACTACACCGACGCGCCCGAACACGTCCGCGCCGACGAGGACGGCCGGCGCGAGGAGCAGTGGCGCCAGGCCCAGCGGGACCTCCAGGACGCCTACGACGCCAAGCTCGCCGAGGCGGCCGACAAGCTGCGCCAGGACCCGGACGGCAGCGGCCACGTCCATGACGCGCAGGCCGAGGAACTGCTCCGCGAGTCCTTCACCGAGGGGCCCGTCCGCTTCCCCGACGACGCGCCGCCGGGCCTGCCCACGGCGGTGTGGAAGCGCGCCAAGGACCTGATGTACCAGGAGCTGACGGCCCGGCCGCAGGACCGCGAGCAGATCCTCGACGGCCTCGACGGCCTCACCCACCTCGCCGCGGTCCGCGAGGCGGCCGTCCGGGTGGCGATGGAGCGCTTCGACCGGACGGTGACCGAGTGGAGCGCCCCGCCGCGCACCCTCGGCGACGGCCCCGTCACGGTTTCGCACGCCGACCTCCCGGCGGTGACCCGGGACCTGATCCGCAGCGAGGCGCGGGGCGGCTTCAGCGCCCGGGCCGAGGCCGAGGTGGCCCGGATCTACGCCCGCCCGGAGGACCTCACCGGCGCGGGCAACGCGCAGGCCCAGCACGCCCTGAACCGGCTCACCGAGCACCTGCGCGGCGAGCTCGACTTCCGCGCCGACCACGAGACCGCGCTCGCCCAGGCGGAGCACCTGGTCGAGCGGGCCACCGCCGACTGGTACGACCGCCTCTCCCCGGCCGACCGGGAGCTGCTCGCCGCCGCCGGGGTGACGGAGCGCCCCGAGCTGTCACCCGACAGCGTGACCCTGATCAGGGAACAGCTGCGGGACCGCCTCGGCACCGACTTCGAGGAGGTCGCCGGCCCCGTCGACACGGCCGCCGGACCGCGCCGCGAGCGTACCCAGGCCGCGGACCTCTTCGGCCTGGCGCTGGCCGGCCGCGCCCAGGGCCTGCCGCACGAGTTCGCCGTCCAGGCGGTCCGCGAGGCGGCGATCCGGCGCGCCGCCACGGAGGCGGAGAAGGCGACCGAATCCTGGAACACGGACGCCGGCGCCGAGCGCAAGGACCGGGCCACCGCCTTCGGGGCGACCGAGCACGACGTCCAGCAGGCCCGTGGCACCGTCACCCGCGAACTGGCCCGGGACGTCGACCGGCTGGTCGCCGACCACCTCAACCGGAACACCGAGGACACCGAGGCGTTCGGGCGGGAGCTCGACGAGCTCACCGGCACCGGCGCCGTCCACGACCGGCTCACCCACCAGGCCGCCCGCCTCGCGGCCCGCCGCGCCGCCGAGGAGGCCGCCGAGAAGGCCGCCCAGGAGCACGGCGGCCTCACCGGGCACGGCATCGGCCGCCTGAAGGAGGGCCACCGGGACCGGATCACCTCCGCCTTCGACCAGGTGTTCGGCAAGCCCGAGGACCTGAAGGTCCGCCAGGAGGAGTGGGACGCACGGCACCGGGAACTCACCGAGGAGCTGGCCGAGCACGCCGCCTTCGAGGCCGAGGCCGCGCCCGCCCTGCACGACGCCGCGGCGGGGTTCGAGGACCGGGCGGCGCCGCACGTCCTCACCGACGACGTGATCGCCTTCCTCAAGCGCGAGTACGGCGACGAGTTCTTCGAGCGGTACCGCGAACTGTGGAAGCTCGCCCACCTGGACGCGGCCGGCTGGCGCGCCCACGAACGCGGCCACGAGGACGCCTTCGCCCGCCGCCGGGAGGAGGAGGCCGCGGCCGCCGAGGAGCAGCTCGCGCTGGTCCGGACGACCGCTCGCCCCGACACCCCGGAGGGGGCGGGCCACCACACGGATTTGCGCGAGACGGATTCGCACGAGACGGATTCGCACGAACGCCCTCGGCAGGACGACCTCCCCGAGTCCATCGAGACGGCGCTGACCGGCGCCACCACCCGGCCCGAGGAGCAGCCCGCACCGTCGCACACCGAGGCCCCGTCCGACCTCACGCTGCGGCCCCGGCCCGACGGCGAGGCGGTCGTCCACACCTCCGACGAGACGGTGGTCGTGCATGAGTCCGTGGAGTCGCCGGTGTCGGCGCCGCGGATGGTGTTGGATCGGACGCCGCGTTTCGTCGTGCATTCCTCGTTCGAGGCGCGTCGGTTCGATCACGAGGGTCCGGTGACTGATCTGACGGTGCGGATCGACTTCGTCGAGGGTGGTCGGGGGCACAACACCGCTCTGGTGTGGGACAAGGTCGTTCAGGGTGTGGAGGAGTACCTCAACGCGCCTGGTTACCGGTTGGCCAATGGCGACCGGATGCATGTGACGGTGTTGCCTGCCAGGCTGGGTGAGCAGGCGCATCTGACGGTGGACCTGGTCTCGCGGGGCCGGGAGATGGACCAGAAGTCCTGGTGGCTGGACGCGGATCCGATCGACTACGCGCACGAGTTGGGCCACCAGATCGGCCTGCGGGACGAGTACCGGACGGTGGATCTTCCGCACCGTCCGGCGGTCGAGGGCAGCCTGCTGGGTGACCATCGGGCTCCGGCGGCGGATGGTTTGCGGCAGGGTGGTCTGCGGGAGCGGCATCTTCAGCTGATCTCGTCGGTCGTGGGGCACCTCGATGTGCCGACCGGCGGAGGGTCGCACGGTCGGACCTGGGATGAGGCGCGGGAGTTGGCGTCGCCGCATGACCGTGAGCACGTCTGGGTGGACCCGGTCTCGGCCCCGCACGGGACCGGCTCGCACGAGGGCGGCCCGCTCGACGTCGCACCGAGGGTGCTCGGTGACGACCACCTGCCGCCGGGCAGTCGGCGGGTCATCAAGCAGCCCGGCTACGCGTCCGGTGACCAGTTCGGCATCTCGGTCGCTCTGCTCAACGACGCGAACCTGCACGTCATGATCGCGCGCGGGCCGCAGACGGCGGACGGTCGCGCCGTCGACCCCAAGGACAAGTCCCGGGAGATCGAGGCCTTCTACCGCTCCATCGGGATCCCCGCGGACCGCATCCACATGGTGGACGTGCCGAGCATGAACAAGGGCAGACTCTTCGAGGTGCTGGACGGCAGGGCCGGGCAGATGGCGGAAGGCTGGGGCGCCGTCTCGAAGACGGACTACGAGGCGATGGTCAGGGATGTCACGTTCGCCTCCTTGAAGGTCTCCAAGGATTTCTCGGACGAACTGCGGGAGAGGGTCCGCGAAGCCTGGAGGATGACCTCCGTGCGCGACCAGCAGATCGCCGACTGGCTGACGAGTCGTGGGATCACGCTGCCCGCCGAGGGCTCGAAGGTTCTGGTGCTGTGGTCCCGTTTCACCGGCAAGGCAACCCGGTGGGACGACTTGAGCAGCCGGATGGAGCACGACACGAGCTTCCAGGGGGCGCGGCAGATCCTGCGAGAGTTCGCCCGCGAACACGGCATGGTGATCATCACCGGTGACCCCCACCCCTCCCGGAACACCAAGTGGGACGAACTGGTCGCGGAGATGCGCGAGGAGCTCGGGATCGACACCATCCACCACATCACCGGCTTCTGGAGGGACGGCGGATCGGACCCCTCCGTCTGGACGGAGAACCTCAGGACCGGGCAGCTGAGGCTGTACGACTTCCTGAACCGCCGGTACGACATGAACCACCTCGGGGCCCGCTCCGGCAACCTGGAAGCCGCCGCGCTGCTCGGCCACGACGTCACGTACCTGGAGGAGGTGGGCTCCAGCGGACGGGCGCGGATGGAGCGGTGGCACCTGGACTACAGCACCGGCAGGGCCGCACTCGGAGGCAAGGCGCCAGGCTACGAGCGCGTGACGATCGACTTCCCGCCCACCGCGTCCGGCAAGTACACCACCCAGTTCGACGCGAAACACGGCTCCTTCCTGCCGGCGGGTGAGCGGGGCATGGGCAACGCGCCGGCGGGAAAGAACGAGATTCAGCTGCCGGGCACGGTCGACCGCGGTCACCAGCCGCGGGGCGAGACCGCCCTGTGGCGCAAGCCCGTGGAGGTCTACGCCGTGGAACGCGGCTTCGACTACGAGGCGCTGCGCAAGATCCGCGCGGAGCTGGGGCTTCCGGGTGACCGGCCGCTCGACGCCGGGCAGTTCGCCGCCAACCGCGTCCAGCACCTGCGGAACCGGTACGAGAAGCTGCGCCAGGAGTTCCTGAGGTCTTCGGGCAGCGAACCGTGGGTGGAGGGCTACATCGGCGAGCTCGACTACTTCTTCAAGGACAAGCCGGAGTTCGCCAACGCCTCCCCCGAGCAGATGTACCAATGGATGGTCACCAACGGGTTGCCCAAGCTGCCCGGACTTTGGTCGTACCACCGCGCGTCCCATAACAATGCGCTCGTGGCCGCCGAGGGCTACCGGATCCAAGACGTGCCCCGTGACGGGGACTGTCTCTACAACTCCGTCAACCAGCAGCTGTACTGGTTCGCTGACGCGTTGCAGATGCGCGCCCACGTCACCGAATGGATCAACCAGAACCGGGAGCTGGTCACCGCATTCGCGACCGAGCACGGGTCGACCTTCGGGGACCTTCGCTGGATGGCCCAGTCCCAGGGGTGGTGGGCGGGGTCCAACGGGGACCTGATCCCGTCGATCGTCGCCTCGGTATTGGGGGTGCGGTTGAACATCTTCGACGGGGTCAACTGGCACCCCGTGGTGCCGATAGCCGGTGCCCCCGCGACCAATGGAGAGGTCCGCCTGTTCCTCTCCGAGAGCCACTACTCCTTGCTGGTTTCCGAGCCGGCCCCCGTCACCGTTCCGGTGGACGAGGGTGGGCAGAAGCGGCAACTCGACCACAACAGTGACTCGGAGCCGGAGGATTCGGCGGAGAAGAGGCT
This sequence comes from Kitasatospora sp. NPDC088779, assembly GCF_040685395.1. Lineage (NCBI taxonomy): Bacteria > Bacillati > Actinomycetota > Actinomycetes > Kitasatosporales > Streptomycetaceae > Kitasatospora > Kitasatospora sp. NPDC088779. The sequence continues at coordinate 47,463 of NZ_JBFBHW010000043.1, forward strand.
TCGGCCGGCGCCTTCGGGGGTGTCGGAGGGTTCCGTCATGGTGAATCCGCTGGCGGTGGAGCACGGTGGTGGTATGCCGGTTCCGGGGCCGTTGCATGAGCGGGTGCAGGCGTTGGAGCACCTCGGTCCGGAGGCCCGGCGGGAGCTCGCGGCCGATACCGCTTTTGTGGAGAGTCTGCGGTCGGAGTTGTCGGCGGAGGACTTTGCGCAGGCGGCGGCGCGGTTGGTGATCGACGTCGATCCCCGTGTGCATCAGCCGGTTGCTTCGCGGCGTGAGGCTGAGTTGCAGGTCGCGCGGATGTTGCAGGACAAGGAGGTTGCGGCCAGGCTGGTGGCGGCTGGTGTGCGCGTGGTGGTGGTGCCGCGTGATGTGCCGTTGACCGGTGTTGCGGGTTTCGAGCGGCTTCGCGGTGTCCTGGTCGATGGTGAGGCGGGCAACGGGCGCGGCGTCGAGCAGTTGCGGGGGGCGAACGACGAGCTTGTGGTGGCGATCCCTGAGGAGAACCTGCTCGGTGAGCGGACGTCGGTGGGGCCGCACACTACGCAGCCGGAGGGGTATTCCTCGGCGACTCATGAACTTGCGCACGCGGTCCTGGAGTTCGGGTTGAGTCGTGAGCAGAGGGCGCTGGTCGAGGAGGCGTACCGGGGGAAGCGTCTCGCGGACGGTCTGGCTGATCTGTTCGGTGACGAGTCCGTGACGGTCTGGCCCGATGGATCGCGGCGCAATGCTGCGGGTGAGCTGGTCGGCAACTACTCGTCGGCGGATGTGCATGAGTTCTTCGCTCAGCTGAGCAACACGTACCTCGGGACGAACCACGGGAACGATCCACAGACCGGGAAGCCTCGCAACAACGGTGTCGACTGGGTCCGTGAGAACGAGCCGGAGCTGCTGCCGTTGTTGGAGCAGCTCTACGGGCCCGACCCGCAGTCCGTCCAGGCGCGGCCCTCGAACCAGGTCAGCCGGGCCCGGGCCGAGGAGGAGATGTACGAGGGCTTCCGTGAGTTCATGGAAGCGACCGGAGAGGAGCGGCACACCGTCTCCCACGAGGAGTCCACCCCGCAGGAATCGGTGGTCGTCCACGAGTCCGTGGAGTCGCCTGTGCCGGCGCCGCGGATGGTGCTGGATCGGACGCCCCGTTTCGTCGTGCATTCCTCGTTCGAGGCGCGTCGGTTCGATCACGAGGGTCCGGTCACTGATCTGACGGTGCGGATCGACTTCGTCGAGGGTGGTCGGGGGCACAACACCGCTCTGGTGTGGGACAAGGTCGTTCAGGGTGTGGAGGAGTATCTCAACGCGCCCGGTTACCGGTTGGCCAATGGCGACCGGATGCATGTCACGGTGTTGCCTGCCAGGCCGGGTGAGCAGGCGCATCTGACGGTGGACCTGGTCTCGCGGGGCCGGGAGATGGACCAGAAGTCCTGGTGGCTGGACGCGGATCCGATCGACTACGCGCACGAGTTGGGCCACCAGATCGGTCTGCGGGACGAGTACCGGGCTTCGGGTCTGTCTCATCGTCCTGCGGTCGAGGGGAGTCTGCTGGGTGATCACCGGGCTCCGGCGCCGGGTGGTCTGGGGCAGGGTGGTCTGCGGGAGCGGCACTTGCAGCTGATCTCGTCCGTGGTGGGGCACCTCGACCCGGCTCCCACGCATGGTCGGACCTGGGATGAGGCGCGGGAGTTGGCGTCGCCGCATGACCGTGAGCATGTCTGGGTGGACCCGGTTTCGGCCCCGCACGGGACCGGTTCGCACGAGGGCGGCCCGTTGGACGTCGCTCCGAGGGCGAACATCCACGAGGACAACCTGCCGCCGGAGCACCGGCGGTTGGTCAAGCAGCCGGGTTACTCCTCCGGTGACCAGTTCGGTATCTCGGTGGCGCTGCTGAACGATTCGAACCTGCACGTCCTGATCGCGCGGGGGCCGCGCACGGCGGAGGGCCGCGCCGTCAACCCCAAGGACAAGTCCCTGGAGATCGAGGCGTTCTACCGTTCCATCGGGATCGACGGGGATCGCATCCACACCGTGGAGGTGCCGACCATGGAGACGGGCCGCCTCTACGAGGTGATGGACGCGGAGGCCCGCCGCATCGTGGCCGAGGACTGGGAGGTGCTTTCCGAGCAGGACCAGGAGGCGGCGGTCAAGAGCGTCACGTTCGGTACTGACAAGGTCGCCAAGGTGTTCTCGGACGAACTGCGCCAGACCGTCCGCGACGCCTGGAAGATGACCCCCGCGCACGATCAGCGGATCGCCGACTGGCTGACGGGCCGTGGGATCACGCTGCCTGCCCGGGGTTCGAAGGTCTTGGTGCTCTGGTCCCGTTTCACCGGCAAGGCCACGCAGTGGGCCGACCTGGGCGGCCGGATGGAGCACGACACCAGTTTCCAAGGCGTGCGGCAGATCCTGCGGGAGGTCGCCCGTGAGCAGGGCATGGTGCTCATCACCGGTGACCCCCATCCTTCTCGGCAGAACAAGTGGAACGAGCTGGTCGCGGAGATGCGCGAGGAGCTCGGGATCGACACCATCCACCACGTCACCGGCTTCTGGAAGGACGGTGGATCGGACCCGTCCGTCTGGACGGAGAACCTCAGGACCGGCCAGTTGAGGTTGTACGACTTCCTGAATCGCCAGTACGACATGAACCACCTCGGGGCCCGTTCCGGCAACCTGGAAGCCGCCGCACTGCTCGGCCACAAGGTCGCGTACCTGGAGGAGAAGGGCTCCAGCGGACGGGAGCGGATGGAGAAGTGGCACGCAAACGACGTGGGGGAGACTGGATTCGGAGGCAAGGCGCCGGGCTACGAGCGGGTGGTGATCCCGACCCCGCCCACCGCGTCCGGTCGGTACACCATCCCGTACGACGAGAAGCACGGCGCCTCCAAGCAGTCGGGGGCGGGCGGTAAGGGCAAGGAGAAGAAGCAGTCGGGTGGGGGCGGCAAGGGCAACCAGCCGCAGGCCAAGCCCAACCACGGTTTCCACCTGAGGGGCGACATCCTCCGGTGGCGCAAGCCCGTCGACGTCTACGGCCAGGAACGCGGTTTCGGGTACGACGCTGTGGCCAAGATCCGGGAGCAGCTGGGGCTTTCGGGTGACCGGCCGCTCGACGCCGGGCAGTTCGCCGCCAACCGCGTCCAGCACCTGCGGCACCGGTACGGCAAGCTGCGCCAGGAGGTCGTGACGGCCTCGGGCGGCGGACGGGCGGTGGAGGATTACCTGGGCAAGTTCGACGAGGTCTTCGCCGACGGGCCGCGGTACGCCGACAACCCCCCGTGGCAGGTGTACCGGAGGATGGCCGAGGAGGGACTGCCCCTGTTGCCCGAACTGCAGTCGTACCACCGCAGCCTCCACGACGGCGCGTACCTGTACGAGATGGGCTACCAGATCCACGAGGTGCCCCGCGACGGGGACTGTCTCTACCACTCCGTCAACCACGTTATGGGCACGGCCGTCAGCCCTCAGAACGCGGCGATGCTGCGCAACCGCGTCTCCAGGTGGATCGGCCACAACATGGAGCTGGTCACCGCGTTCGCGCAGACGCACGGGGCGAAGCCCGATGATCTCGGCTGGATGGTCAAGACGAGGGGGTGGTGGGCCGGGTCGAACGGTGATCTGATCCCGTCGATCGTCGCCTCGGCTCTGGGGGTGCGGCTGCACATCTTCGACGGGGTCAACTGGCACTCCTTGGCGCCGGTACCCGGTGCCCCCGAGGGCAACAGGGACGTCTCCCTGTTCCTCTCCGACAGTCACTACTCCCCGCTGAGCCCTGTCCCCGCTCCGGAAGGGGTACCGGCTGCCGCCAGCACCCAGGAGGGCGATGGGGCTCCGAAGCGGCCGCTTGAGCACAACAGTGACTCGGAGCCGGAGGATTCGGCGGAGAAGAGGCTTCGGCCGGCGCCTTCGGGGGTGTCGGAGGAGTCGGTGGTGGTGAATCCGCTGGCGGTGGAGCACGGTGGTGGTATGCCGGTTCCGGGGCCGTTGCATGAGCGGGTGCAGGCGTTGGAGCACCTCGGTCCGGAGGCCCGGCGGGAGCTCGCGGCCGATACCGCTTTTGTGGAGAGCCTGCGGTCGGAGTTGTCGGCGGAGGACTTCGCGCAGGCGGCGGCGCGGTTGGTGATCGACGTGGACCCCCGTGTGCATCAGCCGGTTGCTTCGCGGCGTGAGGCTGAGTTGCAGGTCGCGCGGATGTTGCAGGACAAGGAGGTCGCGGCCAGGCTGGTGGCGGCTGGTGTGCGCGTGGTGGTGGTGCCGCGTGACGTGCCGTTGACCGGTGTTGCGGGTTTCGAGCGGCTTCGCGGTGTCCTGGTCGATGGTGAGGCGGGCAACGGGCGCAGTGTTGACCAGTTGCGGGGGGCGAACGACGAGCTTGTGGTGGCGATCCCCGAGGAGAACCTGCTCGGTGAGCGGACGACGGTCGGTCCGCATGCCACGCAGCCGGAGGGGTATTCCTCGGCGACTCATGAACTCGCGCACGCGGTCCTGGAGTTCGGGCTGAGTCGTGAGCAGAGGGCGCTGGTCGAGGAGGCGTACCGGGGGAAGCGTCTCGCGGACGGTCTGGCTGATCTGTTCGGTGAGGAGTCCGTGACGGTCTGGCCCGATGGATCGCGGCGCAATGCTGCGGGTGAGCTGGTCGGCAACTACTCCTCGGCCGATGTCCACGAGTTCTTCGCTCAGCTGAGCAACACGTATCTCGGGACGAACCACGGGAACGATCCGCAGACCGGGAAGCCTCGCAACAACGGTGTCGACTGGGTCCGTGAGAACGAGCCGGAGCTGCTGCCGCTGCTGGAACACCTCTACGGCACCGACCCGCAGTCCGTCCAGGCGCGGCCCTCGAACCAGGTCAGCCGCGTCCGGGCCGAGGAGGAGATGTTCGAGGGTCTCCGGGAGTTCATGGACGGGAGGGCCGAGGAGCAGCGCGTAGAGGAGATGTTCGAGGGTCTCCGGGAGTTCATGGACGGGAGGGCCGAGGAGCAGCGCGTAGAGGAGATGTTCCAGGGCTTCCGGGAGTTCATGGACGGAAGGGGCGAGGAACAGCACATCGTCGTGCCCGAGGAGACGGCGGTCGTGTCGCAGGACACCTCCCACGTCGTCTCCGAGACCGAGTCGGTAGAGCAGGCCGTCGACCACACCGTCTCCCACGACGAGTCCACCACGCAGGAATCGGTGGTCGCCGAAGAGAGCGGCCTGCCGCTGACCACGGACGATGAGGGGGCTGCGCTCCAGCAGACCTCCTCGCACACCGAGGAGACCACCGAGGAGACCACTGAGGGGATCACTGAGGGGATCACCGAGGAGACCACTGAGGGGATCACTGAGGGGATCACTGAGGGGATCACCGAAGAGTCGCTGACGGTGGCGAACTCCCATGAGGTCACGCAGAGCTCGCAGCAGCAGCAGGATCAACAGCAACAGCAACAGCAGCTGGAGCAACAACAGCAGCAAGAGGTGCAGCCTCCGCCGCCGCCCGCCCCGCTACCGCCGTCCCGTGTCGGCGAGCGCGGGTTGGCCGCGTACGACGTCCTGGTCGCTCTGAACCACGACGACGTGCGGATTCTGAACCAGCTCACCGACCGGTTCGCCGAGGCGCTGCACGGGGACCGGGATGCCGCGCGGACGCTGGCGAACAGCCTGTTCGGCGGCGAGGTGCTGCGGCCGACGGTGTCCGCGTTGTCCCGGGGCGATGTCCGGGAGGTGGACTTCCAGGCGGGCCAGTGGTCCGGCACGGTCCGGATCACGGGTGGCGCGGGGGACGGCACGTACGTCGAGACGGTGTCCGGCTTCGAGTTCGAGTACGGCTCGGAGCAGCAGAGCATGATCGGCGTCACCTCCGACGGGTTGACGCAGGCCAACCTCGGTGTGCAGTTCAAGGCGAAGTTCGGCAGCTCGGGGGATCTCACCGAGACGCTCGGCTATCAGCACGGCTGGCTGCACGGCAGTGCCACCGCCGAGGCCAGCAGGACACTGGCCCGGGGTAAGACCGTCGAGCCGGCGGCGCTGTTCGACACGCCGTTCAACGTGCGGGTGGAGTTCCTGGACGCCCGCCTCCAGGGCGCACCGGGGCCGTGGAAGGTGCCGCAGCCGATCGACCTCGGTTTCACCGGGCGGGTCGCCGTGCCGGTGCGGGAGACCGCGAACGCGCCGCAGGTGCCCCAGGCCCACTACACGGTGCCGCGGGAGACCGCCGAGAACCTGCGGCTGGCCGGCTCGCACATCGTGACCGACGTCTGGACGACCGCCCGCCCGCCGGCGCCCGTGCCGAACGCCGCGGGCGACATCGAGCTCGCCCCGGTGAACCAGCCCGTCGCGCCGGCCGGGCACGGCGCGGCGGCCCTGGCCACGTTCGTGGCGGGCTTCGAGGGCCAGGCCGAGCAGTACTTCGAAGGGCGCTGGCCCGCCCTCAAGCGCAGGCTGCTGGAGGAACTCGACCTCGGCACCCTGCACCAGGAGCTGAAGGGGGTGATGTCCGGCCAGAAGCTGACCATCGTCGACGACAGCCTGACCGGGCCCGCCGCGGTGATCACCATCGGCGGCGGGACCGTCTCCCGGATGCAGCAGGTCCACACCCTGCCGAGCACCGAGTTCAACATCGCCACCGCGACGACCCGTTCGCACGTCGAGCAGAAGACTGGCAGCAAGGACTGGCAGACGCTGCCGTCCTCGGTCGGCAACTGGATCGCCAAGAACGGCGGTGCCGGGGGCGGGCTGGGCGGCCGGGCCGGCCGGGACGACGTCGAGCTCCACGGCTCCGGTGACGACCTGGGGCTCGGCACCAAGGTCAAGAACCCGGCGGTGCTCTTCGAGGGGGCGGCCGACCTGACCGTCACCTTCGGCTGGCGGAGCAGGCTGGCCCAGCCCGCCGACCAGGACGCCCACGTCGATCTGGGTTTCCGGGTGGTGATCGACCAGGCCGAGGCGACCCTCGTCACCCCGGTCGAGGAGGTCGTGCCCGGCACGCAGCCGCCCGTGTTCACCGCTGCTCAGCAGCTCACGCCCCCCGAGCACGCCCACGCGGTGGGAGACGAAGTCCTGGCCCCCCGAGACGAGTTCTGGCAGGGGCTGCCCGACACCGCCACCGTCCGGGACCTGCGCAGCGTCGCCCCGCTGCACGCCGAACTCGACCGGATCGGCCGGGAGGTGTTCGGCGGCGAGCAGGGCTGGTCGGCGGTGCGCGAGGACATCCTGCAGGCCTACTCGCATGCCGCCGTCAGCGCCCACCTGGTCGGGATGTCGCGCGGATCCGAACTGCGCGGTCCCGAGGTCACCCTCGGCCCGTTGGAGAAGATGCACGTCTCCGTCACGGCCCGGGTCACCCGGATCGACCACGTGCGGCCCCAGAGCAACGCCGAGCTCAACCCGATCCGCGAGAGCAGCACCTTCGACTCGTCGCGTCACCTGCGCTCCGACACGAAGACCGTGCAGGGCCAGGGCGGCGGCAAGGGTCCGGTGCACACCCGGGAGGTGCTGGACGCCGCGGGCAAGCCCTTCAAGGACACCATGCAGGGCAACGTCACGGCCTCCGTGGAGTCGCGGGTCCGCGACGGGTGGCGCGGCGGGGAGTCCAGCAAGAGCTACGCGAACGGCAAGTACGGCAGTGCGCAGGAGCTGTTCCGGACGGAGATCACCCTGGACGTGACGGTCAACGGGGAGCATCGCGGGTCGGTCCCGCTCTCCGCCGAACTGAGCCTGGAGCAGGTGCACACGGCGCTGCGCCAGGTCGGCGAGCACGACCGGAACGGCTTCACGGCTCCCTCGGCCCCGCACCAGGAGGTCGCGGAGCAGGTGGCCACGCAGCGGACGGTCACCCGGCTCGGCCAGTCCGACGTGGTGCTGAGCCTCGGCAGGGGCGACACCGCCGTGCTGAGGCAGATCAGGGAGACGCTCGAACGGCAGTCCGGCCACCCGGTGCCCGAGCGCGTCCTGGCGCGGCTCGCCAGGGCGGTCGACCCGTACGGCCTCAAGGCCGCGCTGTCCCGGCTGAGCCGGGGCGAGCGGATCCGGATCCCGGTCGACCTCGACGGGTGGAAGGGAACGGTCGTGGTGGCGGCCGAGCTGATCAACCCCCGGCCGAGGGAGACGCTGGTCACCGGCTTCGAGTTCGAGGTCGGCAGCCAGCAGCGCACCACCACCGGCACCACCTCCGACCTGCGCACCCGGTTCCGGTTCCGGCTCAAGCTCGGGGGTTCCGTCCCGCACGTCGACCTCGCCGGGGAGGCCTCGCACACCCGGGACTTCGTCAAGGGGCTCTCGATCGACCGCACCGGCGGCACCAACAGCCGGGCCAAGGCCACGGAGTTGGCCCGACTGTCCGACTCCACCGCCGAGTTCACCGTCTCGTTCGAGCCGTCGAAGCGGTCGGCGAGGCTTGACGACCTGACCGTTCCGGTGTCGGCCGTGGTGGCCGCGCCGCACCGCACCATTGATCCGGCCGCGCCCGTGCGGCAACTGCCGAGCCACCGGCTCGGCTCCTCCGACGTCGTCACCGCCGTCTACCGGGGGCTGGGCCGGGAGGGGACGGTCCACGAGGTCGTCCAGGATCTGGGCCGCAGGGCCGCGGGCTTCCTGGGCAAGGACTGGCCCGGCATGCAGCGGAAGCTGCTCGCCGAGCTGGACTTCGACCGGCTGCACACCGACCTCAAGTCGGTGATGGCCGGCCACCCCATCGTGGTGAAGCACGGCCGCAGCCGGGCGTGGATCACCGCCGAGGTACGGGAACTGACCCCGACCGGTCCGGCACCGGTGGTCGAGTTCAACATCGGCCACGGCGCCCAGACCTCGCTCACCAGCGCCGACGGCGGGACCAACACCGGCGGCGGCCAGGGCACCGCGATCACCGGCAGCCTGCTGGCCACCACCGACGTGCTGGCCACGGGGGCGGCGTTCGTCGGCGGCGGCAGCGTCACCGGGGCGTGGGGCGTCGACCGGCTGGAGCACGGCAGTGCCAGCACCGCCAGCGGGACGGCCGTCAAGAGCAAGGTGACGGACGGCCGGTCCTACCGCGCGGACGTGGTGCTGAAGGTCGAGTTCGAGCGCAAGCCGGCGGTGAGCCTGGCCTCCCCGCACAAGATCCGCCCCAGCCGCGAGGCACGGGAGCAGATGTTCCGACGGCAGGACAGGGAGCGGCAGGACGCCGGCGGCAGCGCCGCCCCGTCCAAGTTCCAGGCCCTCAACCGGGAGCTGGTCAGGACCGGGGACCGCCTCGCCCGCGTCGGCCTGTACCGGCGGACGGTCGTCGAGACGCGGATCCACGCCGACGTGCTGCTGGAGTCCGGCCGGGGCGAGCCCGTCCGGCCGCCGCGCCCGGACGATCCCGACCGGCAGTTGCCCCCGATCCCCCCGGCCGTGCCGTCCGCGACGCAGGTCGTCCGGCGGCCGCCGGAATCGGTGTTCACCCACGGGGTGCACGAGACCGGCGTCGTGCGCTGGCTCGACGACACCTCCGGCGTGCGGGACCTGCTGACCGTGTTCGGTGAGCGCTTCTTCCGCGAGGGGACGTGGTCCTGGCTGGAGTCCGTCGCCCGGAACACCCACAGCCACGCGCAGTTGTCCGCCCTGTTCGGGTCGGTCGCCCGGGGCCGGGAGATCCTGCCGCCGTCGGAGGAGCACCCGAACGCCCCGCGCCGCGACGCGGTGGTGCAGGACGGCCGGACCATCGAGACCCCGTCGGCCGGCAAGCGCCTGTTCGTCGACGACGCCGGCATCAGCGCCACCATCTCGATCGTCCAGTTGGAGTACCACAGCGACAACCGGGTGGCCGCCTTCAGCCCGGCCAACGACTCCACCAGCGGCGGGCGGCACACCCGTCTCGACTGGCGGCGGTGGAACGTCCAGGGCCAGCTCGGCGCCAAGTTCGGCGCCAAGGGCGCCGCCGAGTTCACCACCGGCGTCGTCGGTGGGGGCGGCCACCGGTGGCGTGAGGGGCCGTCCGCGGGCTCCTCCGGGAAGACCGTGGCCAACGCCAAGATCCCCACCCCGGCCGCCCGCTACGTCGGCCAGGCCGAGGTCCAGCTGACCTTCCGGGACGGCGACCGGACCGAGACCGTGCAGGGCCTCGTCCCGATCGAGATGGAGATCCCGATCAGCGAGACCACCGTCGTCCAGTCGGTGAGCAACCACCGGGTGCTGTACTCGGTCCTGCACCCCGAGGGGCAGACGATCAGCCGCGGCTCCACCGCCGACGCCGTCGCCGAGACGCTCGCCACGCCCCTGCCCGGCCCCGCCAACGGGGTGCACTACCTCGCCGACCTGAACGAGCGGGGCACCCCCGCCGCGCAGGCTGTCCTGGAGGCGCTGAGCCACCTCCCGGCGGATCCCCGGTACTTCACCCTCGCCTACCACACCCTCCAGCACGACGGGGCGCCGACCTGGCTCGGCAGGGAGCTGAGCCCGGAGGAGATGGCGGGCGCGCTGCTGCGGCTGGCCGAAGGCGGCCAGTGGCAGGGCGAGCCGCTGCGCTTCCTCTCCTGCAACTCCGGTTACCGCCCTCCCGGCCCCGAGGGAAGCGCCGAGCGCCAGGCCTCCTACGCCGACAGGACCCTGCTCGCCCTCCACGAGGCGCTCGCGGCCCGCCGGGCCTTCGCCGAGGCCAACAACCTGCCCCTCAGCCCGGCGCTGGAGCGCCTCGGCCGCCCCGAGGCCTTCGCCGCCGGGGGCCTGGTCCACCTCACCGGCGGGGACCAGCCCCGCATGGTCGTCGCCGCGCGCGTCGGCTACACGGGGAACGGCCTCCCGAGGGTCGAGGGGGCCGGCGACTGGTACCACCTGGCGGTCACCGAGCACGGCACCGTCCAGTCCACCGCACATGGCCAGGAACTTCTGCGCCCGGACGAGGAGCCCGTCCCCCAGGCCACCGAGCACGACCCCATCGACCCGGACCAGCCGGTGCCGGTCGTCCTGGGCGACGTGGGCCAGGTCGGCGTCGGACATCTGGGCGATGAGGATCAGGTCGTCGCCGGGCATGCGGGCGATGAGGATCAGGTCGTCGCCGGGCATGCGGGCGATGAGGACCAGACCGCCGCCGGATCTTCGAGCAGCGACGGCGATTCCGTCTACTCGGTCCTGATGACCTTCCACGTGACGGTGCCCCTGCCGGTGGCGGAGACCCCGGCCGCGCCGAGGCCCCCGGCCGAGTGGTCGGTTCAGCGCACCCGCGCCTTGGAACTGCTCCAACCGCCGAAGCGGAACCGGATCGAGGGGGAGGTGTACGGCCCGACGGACGGCGGCGGCGCACCCGGGTCGAGGAGGCTGGAACGGCTGGCGTACGACTACGGCACCGGAGAAGCGGCCCGCACCGCGCTGGAGCTGCGGCTGCGTGATTCCGCCACCGTGGCCACGGTGGCCGTCACCCGACCGGGCGGCTTCGCCGAGGTGTGGACCGTCCGCGGGAACACCGAGGAGGAGGGAGGCGGCCTGCGCTGGGAGCTCAAGGAAGCACAGGAGAACGTGGAACAGTCCGCCAGCGCGGTCGTTCCCCCGTCGATCACGCCCGACACCCACCTGTGGGTGACGGCGTCCGGTGACCACGTATCGGCGGACGGTCTGAAGCTGCTTCCGAAGACGACTTACACCATCAGGGCGGAGAACTCCGGCGACATGTACCACATGCGCGCCGCCCTGGTCGCCTATCCGGACCGCGGCCTGGTGATCTGGAACGTCACCGAAGCCACCAAGGGCCAGGTCGAACAGATCATCAATCTGCATGACGACCTGATCCGATCGGGGCGCACGGTGGTGTACACGACCGAGACGCAACTGCCGAGCAAGTTCGGTCGCAACGAGACCGACGCGTCGGAGGATCTCGCCGCCTACCTCAAGCGGCCGCTCGTCGCCGACCATCTGAAACTGGTCAACAGTGCCGTGCCGTCCGCGACGAGGAACGCGGAGACCAAGGAGCAGGTGCAGGTGCAGGAGCTGACACGGGCCGTGGGCATGGTCGAGAAGCGCACCGCGAACTATCAGGATCCGACGGGCGAGGTGACGTTCCAGGACGCCCGGGTGACGGAGTTCGCCCGTGGCTACGGGCACTACACCCCGGAAGAGGGCGAGGCCTTCCGGCGGGACCTGGCGAATCCGGACTTCGGGGGCTTCGAGGAGGGGAAGAAGTACGTGCTCGTGGTGTACCGGGGCAGCGGTCACAGCGGCCGGGCCGGCGCCAACGCACCGGCCCTCGACACCGGTACGGAGGGCGTGGTGCAGATCATCGAGCAGGCCAAGGCGGCGCTCGGGGACGGTCACACGATCGTTCCGATGGGCGAGGAGCCCGCCGTCTGGGAGGGGCCGGCCCTGCGGGAGTACTGGAACTGGCCGTCGGTCGGGAACCGCCGCAAGGAGCTCGCGCTCCTCAAGTACCTCTCCGACACGTACGAGGTGGTCGGAGCGGTCGGCATGCGCAGCGGCGTGATGGACGAGCTCTCCTTCGCCGGAATCAAGATCGTCTCGATCGACATCAGCCCGCACCGCAACGAGGGCGACGGGCTGCCGAACCTCAAGCAGTCCAAGGGATGGACGCGCGGACTGAAGTTCGAGGAAGCCATGGGGCGGAACTACGGCCGGGCATTCATCACCGAGGCGAGGGCGAATGACCGGATGCTCGAAGGCGCGTTCCCCGGAAAGTTCCTGGGGGGCGATCCGAAGGTGATTCGAAGTGCGATCGAATTCTATCTGGGCCGTCACGAGAGGCCCATGGAAGTCGGGCACGAGTCCCACCCGCACCTGGCGGATCCCGTGCGCGTGGGCCTGGATCAGATGAAGGCCGTCGAGGAGATGACCGGCTTCGAACTGGCGAAGCAGACCCTGCCCTACCTGCGTGAATTCAACGAATTCAAGGAGCGCCTCGCTCCTGACGCGTGGGAGCAGGTGGAGGGGCAGCTGGCTCTGGCGGAGGACATGGCGCACGAGATCGAGTCGGCGGCCGCCAAGGTCTGCGCGACTGCCGTGCCGGAGTTCGGCGCCAACGGACTCAAGGCGCTCGGAGTCACCTGGATAGCCGACAACCACTGGAAGGTCCTGGCGGAGGACTACACCGGAACCATCGACAAGAAGGTCAGCAACGCCGCTTTCAAGGCGATCAGGGAGGGGCTGGAGGAGGCTCTCGCCGAGTACTTGACGAGGCAGGCCAACCCCGGGGTGGACGAGAAGACCATCAAACAAATGCGGAAGGGTTTCTGGACCCCGGAAGTCAAGGAAATGGTCCGGAAATTGACCGAGGACCAGCTGAAGAGGATCTACCAGATCTGCCGTGAGCAGTACAAGGCCCCGTCGGACGAAGACGGCGAGGCCCCGGCCGGATGATCCGGCCGGGGCCCGCCCCGGGGGCCTTGGCGGCTCAGCCGCCGAGGCCCCGCAGGGTGTGGTAGACGCCGCAGGCCTGGAGGGCGAGCGGAAGCAGGGAGAGGGCGCTGAGGGTGTGCAGGATGTCGGCGATCCGGCCCCAGTAGGGGAGCAGGCGCCGGCCGGGGACCGTCCAGGCGACGACCAGCAGGGCGACGGCCACCGCCAGCAGGCCGCCCAGCAGGCCGAGGCGCTCGGCGGGCGAGGCCGTGTGCGCCGCCCGGGAGAGCAGCACCAGGCCGCCGTAGACCCCGGGCAGCAGGATGCTCAGCCGCTGGCGGATGCTGCCGACGGCCCGGCCGTGCAGCAGGAGCAGCAGGCTGAGCGCCGAGGCCTCGGCCGGGCCGGCCCAGCCGTCGGTGAAGGCGAGGACGGTCAGGCAGGCCGCGCAGACGGCGCCGATCGCCGTGTAGAGGGCCATCAGGTAGTCGTCGGCGATCAGGGCGCGCGGCAGTACGGCGGCGGCCGGGACGGGCTCGATGTTCTCCTGCAGTTCCTCGGCGTTGCGCGGGAGCATCGGCAGCCGCAGACCGGAGAGCCGGAAGGCGAACGACGGCACGAAGGCGCCGATCAGGACGGCCACCACCGCGACCACGGCGACCAGCTTGCCGAGCGTCAGCCCCGCCAGCACCAGCACCCCCGCCAGCACCCCGAGCACCGCGACCAGCACCACCCCGAGGAAGAGCGGGGCGGCCCCGCCCACCGCCGCCAGGGCCAGCACCGCCGCGCCGGCCCCGGCGGAGGCGGCCGCCAGCACCCGGGCGCCGAGCAGGTCGTCCCCGCCCGGGCCGCTGGGCAGCAGCAGGGCGGCGAGGCCCAGGTACGGGACGGCGGCGGCGCCGAGCGCGGCGCCCGCGCCGGCGTCGGCCATGGCCCGGGAGGCGCTGGCGGCGCCGAGCAGCAGCAGGGCCGCGACGGCCGCCGCGGCGGCCTGGCGCGGGCCGGCGGGGCCGGGCAGGGCGAGCAGCACCCAGGCGGCGGCGAGGGCCGTGAGGGTGACGGCGAGAGCGAGGCGGCGGGTGAGGGCGGGGCGCCAGGTGTCGCCGCGCTCGTTCATGCCGGAGGCCACGCCGTCGACCAGGTCGTCGAAGTGGACCGGCGGCAGGGCCTGGTGGCGCGGGCGCAGGTGGACCGCGTCGCCGTCGTGCAGCTTCAGCGCCTCGGTGCTCTGCTCCTCGTCGAGCGGATCCTCGCCGAGCCGTTGCAGCACCCAGCCGCCGTGCTCCAGCCCGGTCTCGGCGAGGTCCGGGCCCGCGTGGCCGAGGATGGCGGGAAGCAGGTCGCCGAGCGGTACGTCGGCCGGGACGGCCAGCTCGAAGACCACCTCCGGCGCGTGGAACCTCAATCGGCACAGTCCTGCGACGACACTGCTGCTCACGCCAGTCCTCCGGCTCGGTGGTGTTCTCCGCTCGGTTGAACGGGCGGCTCGGCGCGCCGCGTTCAACCGCGGTTGAACCCCGGGTGCCACGCCGTCCGTGAGCCAGAGGGACGGCTGTCGCAGTGAGGAGCCCGTCACAGTGAGGAGCCCTGAGTGAGCGTTGTGCTGGTCACCCGGACGCCCCGGCGCCCGGGGCCCGAGATGCCGGACGGCGAGATCCAGTTGCAGGAGCCGCCGGGTCTGCCGGAGAAGCAGAGCGGCATGGCGAGCGTGATCAGCATGGCCCCGATGGCGCTCGGCTCGCTGTCGATGGTCTTCATGTTCCTGCACCCGGGCGGCGGCGAGGGCGGCGGTGGCGCGCTCAGCTACCTCGCGATGGGGATGATGGCGCTGTCCGCCGTCGGCATGCTGGTCACCCAGCTGATCCGCGGCTCCAGCGACCGCAAGCAGCAGTTGCGCGGCGAGCGCCGCGACTACCTGCGCTACCTCTCCCAGGTGCGCCGCCAGGTGCGGCGTTCGGTCGACGCCCAACGGCAGGCGCTCGCCTGGCGGCACCCGGCCCCGGACGAGCTGTGGTCACTGGTGGGCACCACCCGGCTGTGGGAGCGGCGGGCCGCCCACCCGGACTTCAGCGACGTCCGGATCGCGGTCGGCGCCCAGCGCCTGGCCACCCCGCTCGCCCCGCTGGCCACCAAGCCGGTCGAGGACCTGGAGCCGCTGTGCGCGCACGCGCTGCGCCGCTTCATCCACGCCTACGGCACCGTCGCCGACCAGCCGATGGCGATCCACCTGCGCGGCTTCGCCCAACTGCTGCTGCGGGCCGAGGACCCGGAGGCCGCCCGCGCCCTGGTGCGCGCCGTGCTCGCCCAGCTCGCCGTCGTGCACGGCCCGGACGAACTGCGCATCGCCGTCGTCACCGACGCCGAGCGGCGCACCTCCTGGGACTGGGCCAAGTGGCTGCCGCACGCCCTGCACCCGACCGACACCGACGGCGCCGGCCCGGTCCGGCTGGTCGCCGGCAGCCTCGGCGAGGTCGAGCAGCTGCTGGGCGAGGAGTTCACCAGCCGCCCGGGCTTCGAACCGGACGCCGTGCCCAACCGGGACGAGCCCTTCACCGTCCTGGTGCTCGACGGCCCCGGCGCCCACACCGGCAGCCGCGCCGCGCTCACCGGCTACCGCAACGCCGTCCTGATCGACCTGTCCGACAGCCTGGAGTGGCGCGCCGCCCGCACCACCCTGCGGCTGCGGATCGACGACGGACGGCTCGCCATGATCGGCGCCGACCGCAACCGCAAGGACGTCGTCACCGACCTCGGCCGCCCCGACGCGCTCGCCGTGCCCGCCGCGACCCGCCTCGCCGCGCTGCTCGCCCGCTACCGCATCGCCGACGGCGTGGACGTCGCCGAGCCGCTCGCCACGGACTTCGACCTGACCGCCCTGCTCGGCATCCCCGACCTGAACACCCTGGACGTCGAGGCGCTCTGGGGCCAGCGCGGCATCGCGCAGCGGCTGCGCGTCCCGCTCGGGCTCGGCCCGGACGGCCGCCCGGTCGACCTCGACCTGAAGGAGTCCGCGCAGGGCGGCATGGGCCCGCACGGCATGCTGATCGGCGCCACCGGCTCCGGCAAGTCCGAACTGCTGCGCACCCTGGTGATGGCGCTCGCCGTCACCCACTCCTCCGAGGTGCTCAACTTCGTCCTGGTCGACTTCAAGGGCGGCGCGACCTTCCTCGGCCTGGACGGCCTGCCGCACACCTCCGCCGTGATCACCAACCTGGCCGACGAGGCCGCGCTGGTCGACCGCATGCGCGACGCCCTGCACGGCGAACTCATCCGCCGCCAGGAGCTGCTGCGCGAGGCCGGCTACGCCTCGCTGCTGGACTACGAGACGGCGCGCGCCGGCGGCGCCGCGCTGCGCCCGATGCCCACGCTCTTCGTCGTCGTCGACGAGTTCAGCGAACTGCTGTCCGCGCACCGGGACTTCATGGAACTCTTCGTGATGATCGGCCGGCTCGGCCGCTCGCTCGGCGTCCACCTGCTGCTCGCCTCCCAGCGCCTCGACGAGGGTCGGATGAGCGCGCTGGAGTCCCACCTGTCCTACCGGATCGGCCTGCGCACCTTCTCCGCGATGGAGAGCCGCGGCGTCCTCGGCGTCCCCGACGCCTACCAGCTGCCCTCCCAGCCCGGCAACGGCTTCCTGCGCAGCGACATCTCCACCCTCACCCGGTTCAAGGCCGCCTACGTCTCCGGGCCGTACCGGCCCAAGCGCCGGGCCTCCCAGCAGGCCGCCCTCGCCGGGCAGGTCGTCGCCTACGGCACCGACTACGTGCTGCCGCGTCACCTCCCGGCGACCGCGGCCGAGCCCGAGGAGGAGCAGGCGTCCGACGGTTCGCTGCTGGAGGTCGCCGCCGGCCGGCTGCGCGACGCCGGACCGCCCGCCCACCGGGTCTGGCTGCCGCCCCTGGACGTCCCGCCCACCCTCGACGAACTGCTGCCGCCGCTCGTCCCGCACCCCGAACGCGGCCTCACCACCGAGGACGAGCGCTCCCACGGCTCGCTCGGCCTGCCGGTCGGCATCGTCGACCGCCCTTTCCAGCAACTGCGCGACCTGCTCACCGCCGACCTGGCCGGCGCCGGCGGGCACGTCGGCATCGCCGGCGCCCCGCAGAGCGGCAAGAGCACCATGCTGCGCACCCTGATCACCGGCCTCGCCCTCACCCACACCCCGCGCGAAGTCCAGTTCTACTGCCTGGACTTCGGCGGTGGCACGCTCTCCGCCCTGCGCGGACTGCCGCACCTCGGCGGCGTCACCGGCCGGCACGACGGCGAACGGGTGCTGCGCACCGTCGCCGAGGTCAACGGCATCATCACCCGCCGCGAGCAGTACTTCGCCGAACTCGGCATCGACTCCATCGCGTCCTTCCGCCGCCGCAAGGCCGCCGGGGAACTGCCCGACGACCCGCACGGCGACGTCTTCCTCGTCATCGACGGCTGGAACACCCTGCGCCAGGAGTTCGGCGACCTCGTCCAGCCGCTCACCCTGATCTCCCAGCGCGGCCTCAACTACGGCGTCCACCTGGTCATCGCCACCACCCGCTGGGGCGAGATCAGCGGCGGCCTGCGCGACCAGTTGCAGACCCGCTTCGAACTGCGGCTCGGCGACTCCGTCGACTCCGTCATCAACATGCGCGCGGCCGCCAAGGTCCCCAAGCTGCCCGGCCGCGGCCTCACCGACGAGCAGCTGCACTTCCTCACCGCCCTGCCCCGGATCGACGGCTCCGGCGACACCGACGACCTCGGCGACGGAGTGGCCGACCTGGTCGACGCCGTCGCCGCCCACTGGACCGGCCCACGGGCCCCCGAGGTCAGGATGCTCCCGCTCACCCTCGACGCCGCCGGGCTCCCCGCCCCCGAGGGCCGGCTGCGCGTCCCGATCGGTCTGGAGGACACCGAGGTCTCGCCGCTGTGGCACGACTTCGAGGAGAACCCGCACCTGCTGGTCGTCGGCGACAGCGAATCCGGCAAGACCAACCTGCTGCGGCTCATGATCAACGCCATCACCTCCGCCTACACCCCCGCCGAGGCGCGGATCATGCTGGTCGACTACCGGCGCGGCCTGTTCGACGCGGTGCCCCAGGAGTACCAGCTCGGCTACGCGGTGGCCGTCGACAAGCTCCGCCAGATCGTCGACGGCGCCTCGCGCGCCATGAAGAACCGCATCCCGCCCGCGGACATCACCCCCGCCCGGCTCAGGCTGCGCGACTGGTGGACCGGGCCCGAACTGTTCATCCTCGTCGACGACTACGACCTCGTCGGCTCCACCAGCGGCGCCCACCCCTTCGCGGCCCTGCTCGAAGACCTCTCCCAGGGCGCCGAGATCGGCCTCCACCTGGTCGTCGCGCGCGGCGCCAACGGCGTCGGGCGAGCTCTCGGCGACCCGCTGATGCGCAAGCTCCAGGAGGTCAACTCGCCTTCCCTGCTGCTCTCCTGCCCGCCCTCGGAGGGGTACCTGTTCGGCAACGTCAAGCCCCGGCAGTTCCCCGCCGGGCGCGGCCTCTACATCACCCGGCGACGCACCGTCCAGGTGCAGACCGGGCACGTGGCGGACGAACCGGAGGCCGGCCGGTGACCGCCTCCACGCTGCGGGCGCTCGGCCCGCACTACGTCATCGCGCCGCCCGGCGCGGAGGCCGCCGGACTGGCCGAAGCCCTCGCGCCCGTCGGGGCCGAACCCGGCGCGCTGCTGCTGCTGGCCGCCGCCGCGGACGCCGCGCCCGTCCTGCTCGCCTCGCTCGACGACCTCGTACGGGCGGCGGGTGAGCGCGGCGCCGACGTGCTGGTGCTCGCCGCCTCGGGACTCGCCGCGATCGGGCCGGACGGACGGCGGCCCGCCGAACTGCTCGCCGCCCGCTCCGGGCTGACGATCGTGGCGCCCGACGCGATGGTCAGCATCGAGCCGGACGGAACGCTGTCGGCCCCGGACGGCTCCTGGTGGCGCTGCCCGCCGGGCGGCGCCCAGCTCCGGGCCGAACCGCTCGGCGCGCGGTGGCCCGCCGCGGCCGCCATCACCCCGCTGACGCGCGATGCGTACTGGGTCACCGAAATCGCGGGCCGGGCGCGGCCCGCCGCGCTGGACCACGCGGCCGCGACCGACGGCGGACTGCTGCTCGTCCTCGGCGAACCGGCCGGGCGGCTGCCCACCGGGGCCCAACTCGCCAACGCCGCCGCGCTGCTGCTCGGGACGGTCGCGGAGGACGCGCGCCTCACCCTGAGCGCGCCGTGGGCCGCGCCGGTCGAGCTCATCGAACTCGCGGCGGTCGCGGCGGCCTCGCTGGGGCGCGAGGTCCGGGCGGCCGTCGGCCTGCCGGTACGGGGCGCGGCCGGGCTGCGCCACGTCCACCTCGCCGCGGACGGCACCGAAGGGTGGGAGCCCTACCTCACCGAACTGGTCGCCTGCCCGACCGACCGCACCGTCACGGCCGTCGGCTGGCGCAGCCGGCCCGACCTGCCCGCCGCCCCCGGGCCCGCGCGCTACCCGGCCTTCCCCGGCTGGGAACTGGAAGCCGTCGCGGCCGGACTCTGGCTCCGCCCGGCCGCCACCGCGGACCGCGGCCCCCGCCTTCGGAGGCCCGACCCGGCCGGCCCCGCGCTGGTCGTCGGGTCCCCGGGACGCCCCGTCCCCGAGACACTCTGGGACCACCTCGGGGCCGTGCTCGGCTCGCTCCCGCCGGCGCCCGCGCGCCTCGCCCTCGCCGTCGAGGGGACGCTGGACGTCGAGTCCGGGGCGGTCGGGCGTTTCTGCGCCCGGCTGTACGGGCTCGACTGGGTCGGACCCGCCGCTGCTTCGGCTGCCGTGGCGGCGCCCGGCCCGGAGGCGGCGCCCGCGCTTGCGGCGGGGCCCGTAGCTGTACCTGAGCCCGCGTCGGTGGAGCTCGGAGCGTCGGCGGAGGCGGACCCGGCGCCGCTACCGGTGTCGACCGAGCCCGGGGCGCCGGAGCCGGTGGCCGCGACCGGTCCGGTGTTCGAGATCGAGACGGAGGCTGGGACCGGGACGGAGACCGAGACCAGGACGGAGTCCGAAGCCGGGATTGGGACGGAGAGCGGGATCGAGACGGATCCGGTGGCCGTACCGGTCCCTATGGCCACGATGGGGGTCTTCGGAGGAGAGCCCGGGGAACGCCCCGCTTCCCCTCCCACCCCCGAGCCCGCCCCCGGGCCGACTGCGGCCGCGGTGGGCGACACCGGCACGACGGTGGCCCCGGACGCCGGCCCCGGCCCGGCCGTGGAGCCGGGGGCGAGCGTCGCACCCGGGGGAGGAGACCGGACGCCGCCCGACGGGGAGGCCGGCCCCGGGCCCGCGCCGGCAGCCGCTTCGGAGGAGAGCATCCCCGTAGCGGAGGAGGTGCCGACCCCTGCCCCGGCACTCGACCCTGAGCTGGCCGTGTCCACGGAGGCCGCCGAGTCCACGGAGCCGCCGGGAACCATGGCGGGCCAGGCCGGGGCACACTCGACGCCCGAGCCTGCGGCCGGCTCCACGCCAGTGCAGGCCCCGGGGCCTGCCCCCGAGCAAGCTCAGGCGCAGTCGACCGCCCCCTTGTCGGACCTGGTCGAGCTCTCCACCCCCGCCGAGGACCGTGCGGCCCTGGTCACCCTCCTCGGGCCCGCCTACCAGCGCTTCGTCCGGCGGGCCGAGGACGTCGCGACCCGCCTGCCCGGCCTGCGGGCCCGGGCCGACGAGGGCGATCCGCGGCCCGAACTGGTCGCCGTGCTGCTCCACCACACCGACTCGACCGTCCTCGCCGAGCGTGCCGAGCTCCGCGCCGCGGCGCGGTCGGGCGCCCCGGGCCCGTTCGGCCCGTACCTGCGCTGCCTCGCGGCCGGGCTCCGGCGGCTGCCCAGCCACTACGGAGGCGTGCTGGTGGCGGGCCCGGTCGAGTCGGCCGACCTGGCCGCCTACACCCCGGGAACCGTGGTCACCGAGCGGGCCCCGGTCAGCGGCCTGGCGGCGCCGGGCGCGGACTTCGGCGAGGACGTCGGGGTGGAGTTCGCCATCTGGTCCGTCGGTGGCCGCCGCAGCTCGGTCTTCGGCGAGCCGGGCGACCAGCCGACCGTGATCTTCGCCCCGGGGACGGAGTTCGAGGTGGTGGACGTCGACCTGCCGGACGAGACGACCGGGCGTCCGGCCCGCGTGCTGCTCCACGAGATCGGCGGCGTCCGCCCGCGCCCCGACCGCCTGCGCAGTTGGCTGGCCCGGCGCGACGCCGTCGCTCCCGCCGACCGGATCCGCCCCGCCGACCCGGCCCGCTACCTCCTGGACCTCGGCGGCGCGGCCGGACGGTGACGTCCTGTGGGGGCCGGGCGGCCGCGTCGTGGCGCGGATCACCTGGTCCGAGGCGCGGCACCGGCGCCCCTCCCACTCTCCCCGGCCGGTGGTGGGCCCTGGCCCCGACCCGGCCGGTCGGGCCGTCGGCCGACGGACCGGCACCGCGATGAACCCGGGGCGGCCTTCCGTCCGTCGGACGAAGCGTAGGGGCGAACCGGCGGGAGGAGTGCGGGATGAGCGGGACGAGCGGGACGATGCGGGACGACTTCCGGTTGGCGTCGGTGTTCGACGCCGTGGACCCGGTGACGGGGCCGGGCTTCGGGCCGGACCGGCCGAGGATCGAGGAGCGCGCGGAGCGCGAGGCACTCGTCGGCTACCTGCGCGCGGGCGCGCCCGTGCTGCTGACGCCGATGCTGATGGACGACGTGGTGGACCGGCAGCGGCGCTCCATCGTCCCGATGGGCTTCCGTACCGACGGGTCCTGGATCTGGACCGACACCGTGACGTACTACCTGGAGGAGTACGGGCTGGCGCCCGACCCGGAGCTGCTCGCTCACGTCCGCGCGCAGGGCGACGGTCCGTGGGCGGCGCCGGACGCGGCGGTGCTGGAGCGGGCGGTGTCCTTCGTCCTGACCCCGCCGGACTCCGACGAGGAGCCGGTCTGGACGGTCGGCTCGTAGCGGCTGAACCGGTTCGGCCACTCCGTCCGTACCTCCCCACAGGAGTGTCGTCGAGTGCAGGGGATGCATGGTGGCCGAGGAGAAGCGCGGCGAGGCGGGGCGGACGGGCGCCGGGTTCCAGCTCCCGGAGGTGAACTGGGCCCTGGCGGCGGAGGTCGAGCCGCCGGAGGGTGCGTCGGCGGCGGCCGCCTCGGAGGGAACCGCCTCGGCGAAGGGTGAAGCGGCGGAGGCGGGTTCCGGCGCCGCGACCGCGGTGCTGCCCGCACAGCCGGAGCGCGAGCAGCCGGCTGCACCTCCCGCCGTCCCGCCCGTGCCCGCACCGGCCACGGCCACGACGACCGCAGCACCCGCCACCGCAGCACCCACCGCCGCCGGGACGCCCGAGGCGGTGGCCGCCGCGAGCGTCGCCGAGCCCTCCACCGACACCGGCACCGACCAGGGCCCCCGGCCGGGCCGGGTCTCCCGCCCGATGATCGCGGCGGCCGTCGCCGTCGGCCTGGTGCTGGTGGGCACTTCCGTGGTGGTGACCCAGCTCGGCGGCAACGAGCACAAGGGCGGCCCGGCCCAGGCGGACGCCCCGCCCGGCTACGGGCAGAGTGGTGGGGACGGCGGCAACGGCTTCGTCCCGAACTTCGACGAGCACGGTGGTACCAGCGGCTCCGGCGGCACCCCTGCCCCCGGTCAGCCCGACGCGGTGGTCCCGGCCGCGGACGCCGGCACGGGCACGCCCGCCCCGGGCGACCAGCCGGCCTCGGCCCCGAACGGCACCGGAAGCAGCGGAGGCGCGGGAGGCACTGCCGCTCGATCCGGCGGAGCCGCTAACTCCGGTGGTGGAAACGCGAGTTCGACCACCGCTCCAGGTCGCGCCCAGGGCGGCTCCGGCTCCGGCTCGGGTTCCGGCTCGGGTTCCGGTTCCGGTGGCGCCGCCGCTGCCGCCGCAGGTGGCGCGGCGGGGAGCGCGGCCGGTGGCGCCGCCAACCCCGCCCCGCAGAACCCCGCGCCGCAGCAGCCGGCCCCGCAGAACCCCGCGCCGCCGCCGGCTTCCCAGCAGCCCGCGCCGCCGCCCCCGCAGAAGGCCGCGCCCACCGTCGTGGTCACCGGCCCGTACTGCGGCAACAAGAGCGGCGTGTACAGCCAGAAGGGCTGGTTCGACCAGGGCGACTCCGGCTGGCGGAGCAACTCCGGCGGCTACAGCGGCGACGGCTGCAACGGGACGTACACCTCGGTGCCGATGTCCGGGGACGGCTCGGACGACAAGAACTCGGTGGTGTGGACCTTCACCGTGGACAAGGTCACCAGCTGCACCCTGGACGTCTACATCCCGGCCAGCGGGGACGTGAAGAAGGTCGGCGGGAACCCGACCTACTACACCGTGCAGAGCGGCAGCGGGTCGAGCGACTTCAAGATCAACCAGACCTCCAACCAGGGCCGTTGGGTCGGCGAGGGCACCTTCCAGTACCGCGGCTCGCTGTCCGTCACCCTGCACACCCGCGGCCAGGACTGGGTCGGCGGTAACAAGACCTACGCCCACCACGCCGCCAGCGCCATGCGCGTCACCTGCACACCCTGACCTGACCCTCATCCTCCGAGCAGGTCACGAACGAACGCCCCACGACGAAGGGAACCCCCAGGCATGTCGCGCCCGGTGCTGACGGTCTGCGCGGAGCAGCGGGAACGCGGCTCCTACCGTACGATCGGCGAGGCCCTCCAGGCAGCCCGCAGCGGCGCGGTGATCTCCGTACGCCCCGGCCGGTACGAGGAGAACCTGGTGCTCACCAAGGTGGTGACCATCACCGCCGAGGACGTCCGGGGCAGTGTGCGGATCAGTCCGCGCCGTGGCTCGGTGGTCCAGGTCCTGGCCGAGGCCGTCCAGCTGACCGGCCTGGTGATCCAGGGGCAGGACGACGACCTGCCTGCCGTCGACGTCCCGCGCGGCCAGCTCGCGCTACAGGACTGCGAGGTGATCGGCAACGCCTGGACGGCCGTCCTCACCCGCCAGCAGGGCGAACTGGCCATGCGCGGCTGCCGGGTGGTCAACACCGCCGGCGCCGGGCTGGTCGAGACCTCCACCGGCGCCAGCGTCATCGAGGACAGCGTCATCGAACACCTCGGCACCTCCGCCCTGGTGATCGGCGAACGGGCCAACCCCACCGTGCGGCGCTGCGTCCTGCGCGACGCGCGCGGCAACGGCATCTGCGCCAACGGGGAGGCGCGCGGAGTCATCGAGGACTGCGAGATCTCCGCCACCGACAAACCCGCCGTGGCCCTGGAGGAGCAGAGCACCACCCGCCTGCTGCGGACCGAGGTCCGCGACAGCGCGGTCGGCGTCTTCCTCGGCTCCACCGCGCGGGTGGTGCTGGAGGACTGCACCGTCACCGCCGTGCGCGGCCACGGCTACGTCCTCACCAACGGCACGGACCCCCTGCTGCGCCGCTGCCGCGCCGTCCGCAGCCAGGGCCACGGCCTGCACATCGCCGGCCGTGCCCGCGGCACCTTCGAGGACTGCGAGGTCACCGCCGCCGCGCAGGCCGGCATCCACGTCGACGAATCGGCCAGCCCCAGCCTGGTGCGGGCCGTGGTGCGCGACAGCGAGACCGACGGCGTCGACCTCACCGGGGAGAGCGCCGCGGAGTTCGACCGCCTGGAGGTGCGCGACGCGGCCGGCGCCGGCATCGTCATCCGTGACGGCGCCAACCCGCTGCTGCGCCGCATCACCGTCACCGACGCCGGTGGCCACGGCGTCGAGGTGGTGCGGGACGGGCGCGGCCGGATCGAGGACGCCACCGTGCTCGACGCGGGCAAGAACGGCATCCGGATCGCCGACGGCGCCAACACCTACCTCGGCGGCAGCCTCGTGCGCGGCAGCAAGGCCTGCGGCATCTCGATCGGCGCCGAGGGCATCGCCACCCTGCGCGACGTCGAGTCCGCCGACAACGCGTTCGACGGCGCGAGCGTCGAACACGGCGGCGAACTCACCGCGACCAGGACCAGGCTGCGGGCCAACCGCCGCCACGGGCTCCACCTGCTGCCCGGCGCCCGCGCCACCCTCACCGGCTGCCAGCTGACCGACAACACCGTGGACGGCCTGCGCTCGGAGTCCGCCGAACCCGTCCGGCTCACCGACTGCGTCACCGCCGAGAACCAGGGTGCCGGGCTGCGGCAGAGCGAGCCCACCGACCGGCTCGCCGTCGAGAACCTCGACAGCCGGGACAACCGCTCGCCCGACGCGCACGGCACGGTCACCGCCGCGGCGACCGCCGCCGGGGACGAGGGCGAGTCCGCCGACGGCACTCCGCAGGAGGCCCCCGCCGCTCCCGGGCCGCAGGGCCCGCAGGCCGTCCTGCAGACCCTGGTCGGGCTGGAGGGCGTCAAGGAGCAGGTCGCCACCCTGGTCAACCTCAACAAGCTGGCCCGGCGCCGCGAGCAGGCCGGGCTGCCCTCCCTCCCGATGAGCCGCCACCTGGTGTTCGCCGGCCCGCCCGGCACCGGCAAGACCACCGTCGCCCGGCTCTACGGCGCCATCCTCGCCGAACTCGGCGTGCTGCGCAGCGGCCACCTGGTCGAGGTCGCCCGCGCCGACCTCGTCGCCTCGATCATCGGCGGCACCGCGCTCAAGACCACCGAGGTCGTCATGGAGGCGCTCGGCGGCGTGCTCTTCATCGACGAGGCGTACACCCTGTCGGCCGGCTCCGGCGGGACCGGACCGGACTTCGGCCGCGAGGCCATCGACACCATCGTCAAGCTGATGGAGGACCACCGCGAGGACCTGGTGGTGATCGTCGCCGGGTACGAGAACGAGATCCGTGACTTCCTGGCCTCCAACCCGGGCCTCGCGTCGCGGTTCAGCCGCACCGTCGAGTTCCAGAACTACAGCGTCGACGAACTCACCACCATCGTCGAACACGCCGCCGGGGGCCACGGCTACGAGCTCGCCGACGGCACCCGCGAGGCCCTCGCCGTCCACTTCGACCGGATGCCCAAGGGCGCCGACTTCGGCAACGGTCGCGCCGCCCGCAAGGTCTTCGAGGAGATGGTCGACCGCCAGGCCTCCCGGCTCGCCGAACTGGAGGACTTCGACAACGCCGACCTCAGCCGGCTGCTCCCCGCCGACGTCGGCGAGCAGGCCGCCGCCGCCGTCGCCCGCGCCGCCGCCGGAGCCGACCAGCCCGAGGAGCCCGGCCTGCTCGACCGGCTGCGCGGCATGGTCGGCCTCGCCGCGGCCAAGGAACAGGTCGAGGACCTGGTCAACCTGACCCGGCAGACCCGCCGCCGCGTCGAGGCCGGACTGCCCGCTGCCACCATCAGCCACCATCTGGTCTTCTCCGGCCCACCTGGCACCGGCAAGACCACCATCGCCCGGCTCTACGGCGAACTCCTCGCAGAACTCGACGTCCTGCCGGCCGGTCAGCTCATCGAGACCGCCCGCGCCGACCTCGTCGGCCGCTACATCGGCCACACCGCGCAGCTCACCCGCGACGCCTTCGAACGCGCCCGCGGCGGCGTGCTCTTCATCGACGAGGCCTACACCCTGACGCCCCGCAACGGCACCGGCGGCGACTTCGGCCAGGAGGCCGTCGACACCCTGATGAAGCTGATGGAGGACCACCGCGACGAGGTCGTGGTGATCGTGGCCGGCTACCAGGAGGAGATGCGCGGCTTCCTCTCCTCCAACCCCGGTCTGGCCTCCCGCTTCTCCCGCGAGATCACCTTCGACCACTACGCGGACGACGAACTCGTCACCATCGTCCGCCTCCAGGCGGAGACCGCCGGGTACAACTGCACCCCGGAGACGCTGGCGGCGCTCGGCGAACTCTTCGCCGCCGTCCCGCGTGACCGGTCCTTCGGGAACGGGCGCTTCGCCCGGCAGGTGCTGGAGTCGATGATCACCCGGCAGGCCGGCCGGCTCTCCCGGCTGGAGGTGGCGGACCTGGACGAACTCAGCCTGCTGCTGCCCCAGGACATCCCGGCCGGGCGGATCGGCAGCCTCGCGTGAGGACGGCGGCCGCCCTCCTCGCCGTCGGACTGCTGCTGCCGACGGCGGGCACGGCCCTGGCCGACACCCCCGCCGGCGACGACAGCCTCCCGGGCGTCACCCAGCTGCGGCGCGACGCGTCCGGGAAGCCGGCCGGCTGCCTGCCCCCGTCCACCAAGCGCACGTCGCTCACGCCCTGGCCCCAGACCTTCCTGCGCCCCGACCGGGTCTGGCCGCTCAGCCAGGGTGACGGCGTCACCGTCGCCGTCCTCGGCTCCGGCGTGACCGACGGCACCGGCCTGCTCGCCGGTCGCCTCGACTACGCCCCCAAACTCACCGGAGGCGGTGACCCAGCCCGTGACTGCGTCGGCCACGGCACCTTCCTGGCCGGCCTGATCGCCGCCGACCGCCGCGACGGGACGGGCTTCGCCGGACTCGCCCCACGGGCCCGGATCCTCGCCGTATCCGTCACCGACGACGGCGGTGCCACGACGGCGGACCTGCTCGCCCAGGGGATCACGGCGGCGAGCGAACGGGGAGTGCGGATCATCGCGGTCGGGGCGGCGTTGCCGGCCGGCAACGCCGCGCTCGCCGGGGCGGTGCGGGCGGCCCGGAGCAAGGGGGCGGTCATCGTCGCGCCTGCGGCCCCCGACGTCCAGCCCGGCTCGGGGAAACCCGGACCGGCCTATCCGGCCGCCTACGGCGAGGTCCTCGCCGTCCGCGACCTCGCCCCCGGCGGCGCCCTCCCCTCGGGCGCCGGAGCCGTCCCGATCGGCGGCCGGGTCGACCTCGCCGCCCCGGGCGACGCCGTCACCGGCACCGGCCCGGCCGCCGGCGGCAACTACACCGGCGCCGGGCCGAGCTTCGCCGCCGCCTTCGTCGCCGCCACCGCCGCCCTCACCCTCGGCAGCCACCCGGACCTCACCGCCGACCAGTTGATCCGGCGCCTGGAGACCACCGCCTACCACACCGTCACCACCCCCGACCCGCAGGTCGGCTATGGCACCATCGACCCCGTCGCCGCCGTCACCCAGCTCTCCGTCCCCGACCAGGCGCCCCCCGCCGCGACACCGGCCGCCCTCGCCATGCCCCCCGCTCCACCCGCCTCCACCGCCCCCACCCAGGCCGTGGTGATCTCCCTGGCCGCACTGGCCGTCATCGCCCTCGTTGCCGCCGCCGGCGCCGTCACGCCGCGTGCCCGTGCTCGCGGCTGGCGCCCGGGGAGGGCGGAGGACGGCCAGG
This sequence comes from Kitasatospora sp. NPDC088779, assembly GCF_040685395.1. Classification (NCBI taxonomy): domain Bacteria; kingdom Bacillati; phylum Actinomycetota; class Actinomycetes; order Kitasatosporales; family Streptomycetaceae; genus Kitasatospora; species Kitasatospora sp. NPDC088779. The sequence continues at coordinate 75,877 of NZ_JBFBHW010000043.1, forward strand.
CGTGAGAGGTCGGCCCGGCCGTCCTCCCGCTGCACCGTCGCGCCGCTCCTCGGGCGTGGGCACCGCGCCCTCGACCGCCGGGCTCCCGGTGGCCCCGGCGCTCGTAGCCGCTCTCCGGGCGGGGGCGCCCCCTGGTTCGTCCCGTGACGCACGTACCCCGAGGCCGCCCATCCGTCCTCCGGGCGGGGGTGCGGCCTCAGACGGTGTGGCGGATGGCCAGGGCGTCGCCGACGAGGGCGGCGAGTTCGAGGTAGGCGAGGTGGGTGTGGGGGCGGAGCCGGCCGGGGGTGCCCGGGGTGTGCGCGGGGAGGAGGACGACGTCGCGGCAGAGGGTGCGGAAGTGGGCGAGGAGCTGGCGGTCGGCGACGGGGCGCTCGGTGGGCGGGCTGGGGACGAAGACGACGGTGCCGCCGCGGACGAGGTCGCCGTGGCCGCGGAAGGTCAGGTGGTCGATCAGCGCTGAGGCGTTGCGGGCGCCGTCGGCGGAGGCGTGTTCGCAGATGACCAGTTGGTCGGCGAGTTCGACGGCCGTGAGCTGGACGTCGTCCGCGGCGGCCGTGGTGTCGCTGAGGATCATCGGGTAGCGGCCGCTGAGGTCGGTCAGGGCGTCCCGGAACGCGGGGCCCGGGGTGTCCGGGCGGACGGCGAGGATGTCGAGCCGGCCGGCCGCGCTCCGGTCGAGGATCCGCCGGTCGGCGTGCGAGACGCGGGAGGCGTCGGCGAGGTCGAGGACGATCACCGGGTCGGGCCGGTGCTGCGCCAGGAGGGCGCCGAGCGTGACCGGGACGCCCTCGGCGGGCCTGCCCAGGAGGGCGATGCGGTGGCAGCTGCGCAGCGGGGTCCGGATCCGCTCCACGAGGCGGCGGCGCCGGGCCTCCGTGCCGCCGCCGAAGGGCAGTCGCAGGGCGCGCGGGTGGGCCGCCCGGTCCTGGCGTGCGGCGGGGGCCGTGGCCGGGGACGGCGTGGGTACCGCGAGCAGGGCGGTGGGGGTGGGGTCGCCGGGCGGTGCGGGCGGCTGCGCCTGAGACGCCGGTGTGCGGGTGAACAGCCGCCGTTCGGCGGGCGGGATCAGGACGGTGCCGAGTGGGTCGAGGGGCTGCCGGGGGAACAGCGGGACGGGCTCGGGCCAGGCGGCGGGTGTGTAGTCGGGCCGTTCCGGGGTGGCGGCGGCTCCGTCGGGGCTGCCGTCGGAGAAAGCCATCGGGTGACCTCCTGGTTCACGGTGCGCCGGGCCGGACCGTCGGTGCGTTCAGTCGGGACTACGGGCGAAGGGCCCGTTCCGGTTCAACGCGCGTCACCCTGCGGATCGGTGAACCGCCCCCGGTGGAAGGTCCGTTGAGCGGGACAGGGCGCACCTCGCGTTCCTCGTCACGCTCGGAGGAGCTCATGCGCGCCACCAGGAACCGCGCCGTCACGACGGCCGGTCCGCCGTCGTCGGCCGGTCCTCCGGCCGGTGCGACCGGTGCCACCGGCGGCGGCCCGGCCTCGACGGCGGTCTGGGGCGGGGCCGGTGTCGTGGTGCGGGGTGGGCGCCCGCCCGGTGGCCGCGGTGTTGCCGAAACGCGGAGGCCCAGCCGGGCGCCTCGTCGCCGGCCGAACCGGTGTGCAGGCGGCAGCTGAGCGGCAGCTGCCCGGCCGTACCGGAAAACCCTCTGCTGGACCGGCTGTCAGTAGATACCGTCTTCGGATGGCACTCGATGCGGAACGAGTGCCATGCAGGAGCAGCCGGCGTGACTCCCGTGGGACGGGATGGGGGAGGGACAACGATGGATCCGGACGGGCCGGACGTGCGCGAGGTGGTCGCGGCGCTGGTACGGCAGGAGGAACCGAGCAGGCCCGGGCCGCCTGCGCTGGTGGTGCCCGAGGGCACGGCGGAGGAGGTGACCGCCGCCGCCCGGCGGCTCGCCCTGCGGGCGCTGCCGACCGAGCGGCGGAGGCCGGAGCCCGCACCGGGGCTGCGGGAGCTGGCGGCGGCGCTGGTGGTCGACGAGCACCCCTCGGCACCGGCCTGGTCGGCGGTGGAGCGGGAGCAGCTGGCGACCTGGGTCGCGGTGCTGATCGAGCACCGGGGGGAGGACGGGGTCCAGGAACTGGTGCGCGTGCTCAACGAGGCCTGAGGGGCGGCCTGGTGGCCGTGGGGCGGCCGGGAGATGGCTGCGAGATGGCTGGCTGGTGTCCGTGCGGAGTCCTGGCCTGCGGCCCGGCCGTGCGGGGCCGGGGCGTTGGCGGATCGTTGGTGCGGCCTTGGCGGCTGCGGGCAGTCTGCTGCTTGTAGCCGCCGGGGAAGTCCGGTCGGTGTGTCGCCCTGCCCTTGCCCGATCTGAGAGGCCGCGCGTGTCGAAGCAGCCCGTCGCCCAGCCCACGTCCGTCGCCCAGCCGCCCGTCGGCCCGCCGGCCGGCACGGACCCGTCGGCCACCACGGGATCCGCCCCCGCGCCCGGCACGCCGAAGGCGGCCCGCCCGACCCTCGACCCGGACACGCTCGCCGAGATCCACCGGCTGCACGGCGGTTACCTGCTGCGCGCGCTGCTGCGCGCCACCGGCGGCGACCGGGGCAAGGCCGAGGACATCCTCCAGGAGACCCTGCTGCGCGCCTGGCAGCACCCCGAGGCGCTGGCGGCCGGGGCCGAGCAGAGCCGCCCCTGGCTGTTCACGGTGGCCCGGCGGATCGCGATCGACCACTACCGGATGGCCGCCGCCCGCGCCAAGGAGGTGATCGGCGAGCCGCTGGAGGACCGTCCGCTCGCCGAGGACCCGTACGAGCAGGTGGTCGTCGCCCGGGACATCGCGCTGGCCCTGCGCCGGGTGCAGAAGCACCACCGCGAGGTGCTGGTCGAACTGCACCTGCGGGACCGCTCGGTGGTGGAGGCGGCGGCCCGGCTCGGGGTGCCGCCGGGGACGGTCAAGTCCCGCAACTTCTACGCGATCCGGGCGCTGCGCCCGGCCGGCCTGGGCCTGCTGATGGCCGCCGGCGAGGGCACCCGCCGTCCGCTCGCCTTCGTCGAGGACACCGCCGTCGACCCGGTCCACCTCGTC
>NZ_JBFBHW010000044.1:0-76232 GCF_040685395.1 Kitasatospora sp. NPDC088779
CCCGCCAACCGATCCGCCACCCGCCGACCGGTCTTACCCGTCCCACCCACCACCAGCACCACACCAGCACCGACCGGAAGATCCACAACACCCTTACGAGCCATCACGAGCACCTCATTCGGAGAGACGGAGGAAACTGACGGAACCGACGTCCCGAAGGCGCCGGCGGCGATCGGGAGGTCCGACGCGATCCGCGGGCCCCTACCGCTCTGCGAGCCCGGCCGGTTCGTCGTCATGGCACCATTCAAATCCACCCCGAGTCGGCGAACCATAGCCACCGCACTCACATCCATGCGCGAGCGTCTACGCCGCCCACCAGCGGCTGTCCGGCCGGTCCGGTCCGCCACGGAGGTGCGGACCGGCTCCACCACCACCCCACCACAACACACCGCACCCCCGCCGGAAAGCCCTTTCCAGCACCTCTCGACCTCCTCTCCACCACCTCCGGAAATCGACTTCGAAAGAGCTCCGGAAAGCGGCGGGGAAGAAAATCACCGCTGGTGCGGAAATGCGGGTGGAATTCCGGCGGAACACCGGCGCGGCGACAGCGGCGGGCCCCAGGAGCGCGTCCGGACCGGGTCCGGGCGCCCGCGCCCCACCCCGGCAGCGGTAGTCTCGCGGCTGCTGTCGACCCGTGGGAGGGCATGTTCATGGCCAAGCTGATAGTCCTGCTCGCCGCAATCTCGGTGGTCTTCTCGATGATCGCGTTCAACGGCGGAAACGCCCCGATCGGCGTGCTGTTCGCCGTGGTGGCGGCGTCCCCGATCCTCTTCCTCGCCTACGCCGTGGCGACCAGGAAGCGCGCCGCCACCGGCGCCGCACGGCAGTTGACACCCGGCCGGCGCAAGGGACGGACGATCGCCGCACGGGTGGTCGCGCTGGCGATGGTCGGATTCCTCGGGTACGGCGTGTACTGGGTGATCTTCGAGCCGAAGGCGAGCGACAAGGCACTCAGCCGGATCTCCGACCTCGACGCCGGCTGCGCTTCCAACATCGCGCGCAAGTACTTCCCCAAGACCGCCGAGCACACCGGCGCCGGACCGCACCCGGTCGCGATGTTCACCGTCAGCGAGTCCGGCTCCTCGCACCCCGCCTCCCCCGCCGCCGGCTCGCCGGACTACTGGAGCGGGACCCGCCTGGACCCGTACCGCGTCCAGCTGATCGCCTGCCTGGGCTCACCCGACGAGGGCGAGTTCCTCACCGACTGCAAGTTCACCTCGGACACCCTCAAGCTCTACCGCGGCAGGTACGAGGTGACCGTGTACGAGGCCAGGACGGGGAGGAAGGTCGGCACCGAGCAGCTGCTGGGCAGCGCCAAACCCAGCTGCCCCAGCATGGTCTACCTGAAGAAGGACGTCTCCAAGCTGCACACCGAGCCAGAGTTCGCGGACTACCAGCAGGTACTGCGCAAGTACGTCGAGCAGTAGCCCGCCAGGAGCAGCGCCTCCCCGGGCGGCTCCTCCGCCCCCGGGGGATGATGACGGAGGGAGCGTCGAAGCTCACCGAGCGTAGCGAAGAGGACGCCCGCGTTCGATCCTGCGGAAAGCGGGCAGACGGGGCGTCTCGATACGGCGAGCGAAGGAGCCCCGCATGGCCGATCCGGCGAAGTCATCCGCGCGGAACCCGCACGACGGTGCGGCCCCCGGGGCCGGGTCCGGGTCCGGGTCCGCCGGAACCGGGGTCATCGAGACCAACGTGCCGGCCCGGCTGGACCGGCTGCCGTGGTCCCGCTGGCACTGGCGGATCGTGATCGGCCTGGGCACCGTCTGGATCCTGGACGGCCTCGAGGTGACGATCGTCGGCAACATGGCGGCCAGGCTCGCGCAGCCCGGCAGCGGCATCGCCATCTCGACGACCCAGGTGACGACGATCGCGGCCGCCGTGTACGTGGCGGGCGCCTGCTCCGGCGCGCTGTTCTTCGGCTGGCTGACCGACCGGCTCGGGCGCAAGAAGCTCTTCATGGTGACGCTCGCCGTCTACCTGGCGGCGACCGCCGTGACCTCGCTGTCCTGGACGGCCTGGTTCTTCTTCCTCTGCCGCTTCTTCACCGGGTTCGGCATCGGCGGCGAGTACGCGGCGATCAACTCGGCGATCGACGAGCTGATCCCGGCCCGGGTGCGCGGCCGGGTCGACCTGATCATCAACGGCAGCTTCTGGATCGGCGCCGCGCTCGGCGCCTTCGCCTCCGTCGCACTGCTGAACACCGCGCTGTTCGCCACCGACGTGGGCTGGCGGCTCGCCTTCGGGATCGGTGTCGTGCTGGGCCTGGTGATCCTGCTCGTCCGCCGGCACGTCCCGGAGAGCCCGCGCTGGCTGTTCACCCACGGGCGGGCGCCGGAGGCCGAGGAGGTGGTGGCCGAGGCCGAGCGGGTCGTGGAGCGGGAGACCGGCCGACCGCTTCCGGCCGTCACCGACCGGCCGATCCTGATCCGCGAGCGCGCCCCGCTCGGGTTCGTCACGCTCGCCCGCACCGTGATCAGCCGCTACCCGCGCCGCACGGTGCTCGGCCTCGCGCTCTTCATCGGACAGGCGTTCCTGTACAACGCCGTGACCTTCGGCTACGCGGTCATCCTGACCCTCTACTTCGACGTGCCGGAGGGCGACACCGGCTACTACTTCGCGGTCATCGCGGTCGGCAACTTCCTCGGCCCGCTGCTCCTGGGCCACCTCTTCGACTCGGTCGGGCGGGTGCCGATGATCGCCGGCACGTACATCGGCTCCGGCCTCCTGCTGTTCGGCACCGCCGCGCTGTTCCAGCAGGGCGCGCTGAGCGCGGCCGGCATGACGGCCTGCTGGACGGCCGTGCTGTTCCTGGCCTCGGCGGGGGCGAGTGCGGCCTACCTGACGGTCAGCGAGATCTTCCCGCTGGAGACCAGGGCGATGTGCATCGCCTTCTTCTACGCCGTCGGCACGGCGGTCGGCGGCATCAGCGGCCCGCTGCTCTTCAACGGCCTGGTGAGCAGCGGGAAGGTCTCCGACACCACGCTCGCGTTCTGCATCGGGGCGGCCCTGATGACGGCCGCGGGGCTGGTCGAGGCCGCGATCGGCGTACGGGCGGAACGGCGCAGCCTGGAGGACCTGGCGGCCCCGCTGAGCGCCGTCGAAGCGGCGGATCGTTAGCTGGTGCCGCCGCCGATGACCAGGATCCGTGTCAACTCGCGCACCCCTCACCGCGTTTGCCGCCGTCCCGAAGTCCAGGGCGTGTCTTCGCACCCCGCCTGCGCGCCGACGCCGGGCAGGCTGCACGGCGGTGCGGTGGATCGGCCCGGCCGGGAATCGCTCAGCCGTCCGGCCGTCGAAGGTCGCATCGGAGATTTTCTGATGAATCATCAGACTTCTTTGGCATCAGCCATGTTGTTCGTGCGGGCCCCATCGGTCTGCGGCTAGCATGCGGGGCGTTCCGTTCGGAGACGAATCGCCCGGGAGGGCCGGCTGAGCTGCCGAGATCGGAGCCTGGCGGGCCAGGAGGAGAGTTCATGCGCGAGTCCTTAAAGCACGTCCAGCCCATCGGTGAGGGCCCGACCGCGGGCGACGTCGCGCTGCCGCCGGGCCTGCCGTACCCGGACGGGTGGGCCTCGGTCGGCTTTTCCGACGAGCTCAAGCCCGGCACGGTGCTCACCCGGCGGCTGGCCGGGGAGGACGTCGTGCTGTACCGGCTGCGGAGCGGGCGGATCCGCGCGATCCGCCCGTACTGCCCGCACCTGGGAGCCCACCTCGGCCTCGCCGAGGTGGAGGGCGACGACCTGGTCTGCCCCTTCCACCGCTTCGCCTTCGACCCGGACGGCCGGTGCGTGCGGACCGGGTACGGCTCCGCGCCGCCGAAGGCCTCCCTGGCGCAGCTTCCGGTCCGCGAGGTGAACGACGCCGTCTTCGTCTGGCGCCACCACGACGGCCGGCAACCGGACTGGGAGATCCCGTCGTGGCACACGCTCGGGCACCAGCCGCCCCGGCACGCCGCCTGGGAGATGGCCGGCTACGCCCAGGACGTCATGGAGAACGCGGTGGACCTGGGCCACTTCGTCACCCTGCACGGCTGGCCGAGCGGCGAGTTGGCGGCCCCGATCGACTGGGACGGCACGCGCTTCCACGTCTCGATGCGGGTGCAGGAGGACTTCCCGCTGCTGGGCCGGCGCCAGGTCGAGATCGAGGTCGACGGTTACGGCCTCGCCTGCCTGCACACCGACGTGCACACCCCGGCCCTCGGCCTGAAGATGTGCTCACTGGTGATGGCCACCATGGTCGCGCCCGGCCGGATGCAGTTCCGGCAGGCGAGCCGGTTCTCCTTCGACGAGCCGTCCCGGCTGCCGCCCGCGGTCGGCAGGGCGGTCAGCCGGTCGCTGTCGAGCCTGCTGGCGGGCCCGATGTTCAAGCGGAGCTGCGAGTTCACGGCGGCCGACTTCCCGATCTGGTCCACCAAGAAGTACCTGTCACCGCCCCGGCTCGCCCCCGGCGACGGGCCGATCGGCGCCCTGCGGCACTGGGCCCGGCAGTTCTACCCGCCGGACCCCCAGGAACACCTGCCCGCGCCGACCGCCCTCACGGTCCGGACCGAGAACGGTGCCCGCAGCGGGCTCGCCAAGCCCTGAGCGGACGGACGGACGGACGGCCGGGGCCCGGGTCGGGGCCCCGGCCGGCCGTCTGCTCAGCTCGGGAGCCGGCCACCGAGCAGGAAGGCGGTGAACGGCGCGAGCACCCGGGGGTCGGTGAAGTCGACGCCGTGCGCGGTCGTGTCGAAGGTGACCATCGCCGCCCGGTGCCCGAAGGCGCGCTGGGTCTGCCGGGCGCCGTTGTAGGTGGTGTCGGGGTCGTACCGGTTCTGCAGCATCAGGATGTTGCGCGGGCCGTCCGGGTCGGCCCGGACCGGCGGTTCCTTCGGGCCGTAGTGCCAGAAGGCGCACGGCCAGACGTTGCCGCTCATGCCGTTGGTGAGCGGGTACCGGGCCCGGTCGGCGGCGGTGCGGGCGGCGTAGACGGCCGGGTCGCGGGGCCAGGCCGAGTCGCCGCAGATCACCGCGAACTGGGCCGCGAGGAAGTTGTCGGGGATGACCTGCGGCAGCGGGTTGCCACCCGATCCGCCGGTGCCCGCGCCCGTCGGCCCGGCGGCGACCGTCGCGCCCTCCGGCGTCGGGGCCTGGGCCTGGGCCGGAGTCGTGTCGCGTTCCTCGGCCAGTTGCAGGACCCGCGCGCCGAGGGGGTAGTAGCTCGGCTTGACCAGCGAGGCGTAGACGACGCTGCGCAGGCCGCCGCCGGTGAGCAGCCGGCCGCCCGACAGCGGCAGCGGGTCGCGGTCGACCTCGCCGGCCAGCCGGAGGTAGCTCGCCCGGACCGCCTCGGGGGTGGCGCCGAGGTGCAGGGTGGCGTCCTGGGCGGCGACGAAGCGGGCCAGGGCCGGGAAGGAGTCGGCGAAGCCTTCGCTGAACAGCCTGAACCCCTGCTCCAGCCCGCCCGGCGGCACCGTGCTGTCCAGCACCACGCGGTCGGTGTGCGAGGGGAAGAGGGTGGCGTAGACCTGGCCGAGGTAGGTGCCGTACGAGCTGCCCAGGTAGGAGATCCGGGGCAGGCCCAGGGCGGCCCGGATCCGGTCCAGGTCGCGGGCCGAGTTGGCGGTGGTCACGTCGGCCAGGTAGCCGCCGCTCGCGGCCGCGCAGCCGTCGGCCACCCGCCGGGCCTGGTCGAGGTTGGCGGTGATCGAGCCGTCGGGGCCGGGGAAGGGGTAGTTGAGCTGGGCGTCCCGCTCGGCGGCGGACAGGTCGCAGTGGACCGGGGCGCTGTTGCCCACCCCCCGCTCGTCGAAGCCGATCAGGTCGTACGAGCGCAGGACGTCCGGCGGCAGCAGCTTCGCCATCTCGCCCGGGTAGTCGAGTCCGGAGCCGCCCGGCCCGCCCGGCACCACGGCCAGGGTGCCGCGCCGGTGGGCGGGGTCGGCGGTGCGCAGCCGGGAGACGGTGAGGGTGATCGTGCCCTCGGCCGGGTCGTGGTAGTCCCGCGGCACCCGCAGGGTCGCGCACTGCTGGCGCGGGTCACGGGTGAACGGCACCCCGTTGGCGTTCGGGGTCGGCGCGGGGCAGGACCCCCAGGCGAGTTGCGCCGCCGGGGCCGCGACGGCGGTCGGCGCGAGTGGTGCGGCGAGCAGGAGGGCGGCGGTGAGCAGCGCGCCGCCGGCGCGGGCCGTGGTGCGGCCGGTAGGTCGGGTCATGCGTCCGACGCTAGGACTGGTGAGGTTCCGTCAGCCTCGGCGCGGGGGTGGAGAATTCACCCGGGGCGCTTCTCCACCCGGCTCCACCCGGCTCCACCCCGGGGGTGAGTTCGACCAGGGCGGGCCGGACGGGCCGGTGTCGGCCCGTCCGGCGTCGGACAGGTCCTACGCGTGGGCGCCCGCGCACTCCGGGTGCCCCCAGCTGCTGCCCACCTTGGTGATGGTGTCGCCCTTGGCGTAGGGGCGGGTGCAGGGGCAGGTGCCGGGGAAGCGGGCGGCCAGGGTCCGCGAACCGCCCGAGGAGCGCTTCTTCGCCGTGGACGAGCTGGCCGACGAACCGGCCGACGAGCCCGCCGACGAGGAGGCCGGGCGGGCGGCCCGCGCCGGGGTGGTCCGGGCCGGGTCCGGCTCGGGGAGGTCGGCGGCGGTTCCGCCCGCGGCCTGCTGCCACCGGGCGGCGTCGCTGGCGGCCTTGTCGGCGATGGCGTTCAGCGGGTCGCCGTTCACCTGGTGGGCGGGGACGTACACGAAGGTGACGTCCCGCCCGGTCAGGAGCTCGTCGATGTGCTGGATCAGCTCGCGGTTGGCGACCGGCTTGCCGGCGGCGGTCTTCCACCCGTTGCGCTTCCAGCCGACCAGCCACTTGGTCACCGCGTCGCGGGTGTACGTGCTGTCGAGCCGGACCTCCAGCGGGACGGCCGGATCCGTCGACGCCAGCAGCTGCTCCAGCGCCGTCAGCTCGCCCACGTTGTTGGTGCTGTGCCCGAGCGGACCGGCCTGCCAGCGCTGGGGCACCCCAGCGGCGTCCGCCACCACATAGGCCCAGGCCGCCGGACCGGGGTTGCCCTTGGCTGCTCCGTCACACGCTGCAATGACTCGTTCGACCATGCCCCGATCATGCCAGGACGTGGCAGGCCCGGGCCAAATCGGTCAGATCCGGAGCAGCAGCAGGAGCAGGGCCGCGGACCAGCTGAAGTTGGTCGAGTTCCGCCCCTCCCCCGTCAGCGGGTCGTAGTTCTCCCGCAGCGGACCGTCCCCGCCGAGCCCGGCCGCCGCGGCCAGCAGCCGGTCCGTCGCCCGGCGGGCGTCCTGGCTCCAGCCGGACCGGCGCAGGCCTTCGATGGCGAAGTAGGTCTGGTCGATCCAGGCCAGCCCGCGCCAGTACCCGGCCGGGTCGAAGGAGGGCGAGCTGCGGGCGACGGTCGGGAACGGCAGCGCGGTGCCGAACTCGGCCGGGTCGAGCAGGAGCCTGCGGACCGCGCGGGCCTGGGCGGGCGAGGCGGTGCCGGACCAGAGCGGGATCGCGCCCTCGATGCCGCGCCCGCGCGCGGTGAGGCGGGCGCCGGTGGCCAGGTCGGTGTCGTGGAACCAGCCCGTGGCCGGGTCGAACATGGTGTCGCGCACGGCCCGGTCGATCGCCTCGGCCCGTCCGCGCAGCCGCTGGGCGGCGGTGCGGTCGCCGAGTTCGGCGGCGATGGCGGCCAGGGCGCGGTGGTCGGCGGCCAGATAGGCGTTCAGGTCGACGGAGCGCTGGGTGAGCGACCAACCCAGCAGGGCGCCCTGCGCGCTGCGGTTGGCGACGACGGCGGCGCCGAGGGCGGCGTCGAAGCGCGGCGCGTTGTCCATGCCGGACTCCCAGGCCGCCGCCGCCAGGCAGTCCGCCGGGGCGGCGTTGCCCGGGTCGACGGTGGCGCCGTACTCGCACAGGCCTTCGCCGTCGTGGTCCCGGGTGCGGTACCACCAGTCCTGGTAGGCGGTCAGTTTGGGCAGCAGCTCGCGCAGGAACGCCCGGTCGCCGCCGCGACGGTAGACCTCCCAGACCGCCCAGGAGGCCAGCGGGGGCTTGGAGTTGCGCTCGTTCCAGTTGCCGCCGCCGGTGCTCGGGTCGTTGTAGAAGACGCAGTCCGGGATCATCCCGGCGTCCTGCGGGCGGTCGGCGGAGTCGGGCCGGATCTGGTGGTCGAACATCGCCCGGATCTGGTCGGCGGCCAGGTCGGGGGCGAAGACGGCGGTGCCGGCGGCCTGCTTCCAGGTGTCCCAGGCCCAGACCCCGCTGAACCACTTGTACGAGAGCGTGGGCGTGACCGCGTCGTGCCGGATCCGCCCGGCCGGGCTGCGCCAGTTGGTGACCAGGGTCTGCACGCACTTGACGGCCGTCCGGCGGCGCGCGGCGGGGACGCCCTCGGTCGCCCGGGTGACGTACCCGGCCCAGCGGGCGGCGCCCGCCGCGGCGACCCGGTCGGGGGCGCGCAGCGCGGCGTCCGCCTCGGCGACGGCGCGGGAGTGCTCGGCGTCGGTGAAGGTGTAGCTCTCGGCCCAGTCCAGGGTGCGGGCCGCGCCCGGGGCCAGCCGGACAGGCCCGGCCAGTTCGGTGCGGTGGCCGTCGCCGCTGACGGTGGTGCGGACCGGCGCCGCGTGGCGGACCTCGAAGCGCTCGGTGCCGTCGGTGAGGTAGTCCCAGGTCTGCCGTACCCGGGCGAACCGGACGGCGACGCCGCGCTCGGCGGCGACCAGGGCGGGGGCGTCGTGCTGGGGGCCGGTGGCCGGGCGCAGCAGTGTCCCGGTCCAGGCGACCTGGAGGGTCCGTTCGGCCGGGCCGCCGTTGGCCAGCCGGGCCCTGACCAGGGCGGTGCGGTTGCCGGCGAAGCGCAGTTCGAGGGTGAGCGCCAGGCGGCCGCCGAGGTCGTAGGACTGGCGCAGCAGCCCGGGCAGCGAGGTGAGCCGGGGGGCGCCGCCGGCGGCGAGGTCCAGGATCCTTCCCTGCTCGGTCAGTTGGAGGCGGTTGAGGCCGTCGCTGAGCCACCACGGGTATTCCTGGGCGAGGTGGAGGGGGCCGGTGAAGCCGCCGAGCGGGTCCTGCGGGCGCGGCAGGGCGTAGGCGTGCCAGGCGCCGAGGTCGGCGAAGACGTTGATCGGGTTGTTGCCGGTGGCGTCGCCGGGGTAGGCCTGCGCGGGGGTGCCGTGCAGGTCGAGGATGTCGGCGTAGCGGTCGGACAGGTCGGACAGGGCGGACGGGTCAGCCAGGTCGGACGGGGCGGCCTGCCGGTCGTCGGCGTGGGCGGCCGGTGCGACGCCGCCCGCCACGGCGAGGGCGGTGCCGGTGGCGGCGGTGGCGGCCAGGAGTCGGCGGCGGGACAACGGCGTCATGTGCGCTCCTCGGCGGGCGTGGACGGAGACGGAGACGTGGACGGGGAGGCCGGATCGGGGCCGGCTGCGGGAACCCGGACGATGGCGGCGCCGAGCGGTGCGAGGGTGACGCCCCGGCCGGTGTCGGCGCCGGTGAGCAGGTCGGTGCCGGGCCGGTCCAGCGCCACCCGGCATGCGGCGGGGCCGTGGTTGAGCAGGAACAGGTAGTCGGTGCCGTCGGCGGCGCGGCGGCGGGTGGCCTCGACGCCGGTCGGCAGGCCGGGCAGTTCGGCGCCGACCCCGGCTTCGGCGAGCGGCAGGTCGAGCACCCGGCCGACGTCCGCGCCGAGGTGGCAGCCGAGGTACCAGGCGCTGCCGGTGCCGTGGCGGTGCCGGGTGACGGCGGGCAGGCCCGCCAGCTCGCCGGAGGCGTAGCGGGCGACGGTCTCGGCGCCCTCGGTGTCGATCCATTCGCTCCAGTGCTCGGCCCGCAGCTCCGGCCCGCCGTCATCGAGCCGGACGGTGGTGGCGGCCCCGTCGGGGATCGGCCAGTGCTCGTCCACGACGAGGCCGAACAGCGGCCGCAGCGGCCCGGGGTGGCCGCCGGGGTGGAGGTGGTCGTGCCGGTCGCTGATGCCGCTGAACGGGCCGCAGACCAGGTGGCCGCCCGCCTGGACGAAGGCGGTGAGCCGGGCGGCGGTGGCGGTGTCGAGCAGGTACAGGTTGGGGGCGAGCAGCAGCCGGTAGCCGTCGAGGTCGCCGGTGGGCGGGACGAAGTCGACGGTCACGCCGCGGTCGTGGAGGGCCGCGTACCAGGGCCGGAGCAGGTCGAGCCAGCGCATCCGCGCGGAGGGGTGGTCGTCCAGCTCCAGCGCCCACCAGCTGTCCCAGTCGAGCAGGACGGCCGCCCGCCCGCGGATCCGGCTGCCCGCGATCTCGCCGAGCCGGCGCAGCTCTGCCCCGAACCGGACGGTCTCCCGCCAGCCGCGCGAGGAGGTGCCGCGGTGCGGGAGCATCGCGCTGTGGAACTTCTCGGCCCCGGCGACGGAGGCGCGCCACTGGAAGTGCAGTACGCCGTCCGCGCCCCGGGCCAGCGCCTGGAGCGACCAGAGCCGGTACAGGCCGGGCCGTTTGGGCAGGTTGACGGGCCGCCAGCTGACGGCCGAGGGGGCCTGTTCCATCAGCAGCCACGGCTTGCCGCCCTTGAGGGAGCGCATCAGGTCGTAGTTCATGGCCGCGTTGACGTGTGTGCGGGGGTCGGCCGGGTCGGGGTAGGCGTCGTCGGAGACGAGGTCCTCGTGGCGGCTCCACTCCCAGTAGTCCAGCGACTTGAGCATCGACATGAAGTTGGTGGTGACCGGCACGCCCGGTGAGACCTCGTCGAGGACGGCCTTCTCGGTGCGGTGCAGGGCCAGCAGCGCGTCGGAGCAGAACCGGCGCCAGTCCAGCAGCTGGGTCGGGTTGACCGGCCCCGGCGCGGCGCGCGGTGGTTCGATCTCGTCGAACGAGCCGTAGCGCTGCGACCAGAACGCCGTCCCCCAGGACCGGTTGAGCTCGTCGACGTCGCCGTGCCGCTCGCGCAGCCAGCGCCGGAAGTCGGCGGCGGACGCGGGGCAGAAGCACTCCTGGACGTGGTCGCCGTACTCGTTGTGGATGTGCCACAGGGCGAGTGCGGGGTGGTCGTGGTAGCGCTCGGCGAGGGCCCGGGTGAGCCGGGCGGCGGCGGCCCGGTAGACGGCGGAGGAGGGGCAGTAGTGCTGGCGCGAGCCGAACTCCAGCCGGACGCCGTCGGCGGTGACGGGCAGCAGCTCGGGGTGGGCGCGGACCAGCCAGGCGGGTGGCGAGGCGGTGGCGGTGGCCAGGTCGACGGCGATGCCATGGCCGTGGACGAGGTCGAGGAGGCGGTCCAGCCAGCCGAAGTCCCAGCTGTCGGCCGCTGGTTGGAGCCGCGCCCAGGAGAAGACCCCAACGGTGACCAGGTTGACCCCGGCCTCGGCCATCAGCTTCACGTCCTCGGCCCACACCTCCTCGGACCACTGCTCGGGGTTCCAGTCCCCGCCGTAGAGGAGGCCGGGCACGCGGGTCAGCGCGGCCGCGCGGGAAGGAGTACGGGAGGTCATGCGGGGGGTCATCCTTTCAGCGCTCCGCCGAGCAGGCCGGCCACGAACTGCCGCTGGAACACCAGGAAGAGCAGCACCAGCGGGAGGGTGGCCAGCAGGGAGCCGAGCATGAGGCCGGAGTAGTCGACGCGGGTCAGCCCGGTCAGCGTGTTGAGCGCCACCGGCACGGTGTACTTGTCCTCGGTGTTGAGCATCAGCAGCGGCCAGATGAAGCTGTTCCACTGGCCCATGAAGGTGAAGATCACGAGCGCGCCCAACTGCGGCCGCACGCACGGCAGGACGACCTGGTAGAAGGTGCGCAGTTCGCCGGAGCCGTCGATGCGCGCCGACTCCAGGAGTTCGTCGGGGAAGTCCAGGAAGCCCTGGCGCATCAGCAGGATGCCGAAGGAGTTGGCCAGGAAGGGCAGGATGACCGCCTGGTAGCTGTCGATCCAGCCGACGCTGGCCATCATCTGGAACAGCGGGACGAGCAGCACCTGGAGCGGGATCATCATGGTCGCCAGCACCAGCCCGAGCAGCAGCCCGCGACCCCGGAACCGGTACTTGGCCAGCCCGTAGCCGCACATGGCCGACAGCAGGGAGCTCAGCGCGGTGTAGACGACGGCCACGCCGAGGCTGTTGAGCAGCACCCGGCCGAAGCCGATGCTCTGCTGGAGGTGCGCCAGGTTGCGCAGCAGTTCCCCGCCGGGTAGGAACGGCGGCGGGGAGTGGAAGAGTTCGGAGCTGCTGTGGGTGCTGGCGATCAGCATCCAGGCGAACGGCACCAGGCTGACGACGGCGCCGAGGGCGAGCACGGCCAGGACGGCGGCGCGGCCGAGCCGGGCGGCCGGCGGGCGGGCCACCGGTGGGCGGACGGCCGCCGGTCGGGCGGGCCGGGGGCGGGCGGAGGTGGCGCTCATCGGCGGCGTTCCCTTCCGTAGAACCGGAACTGGAGGAGGGAGACGGCGGCGATGACCAGCACCACGACCCAGGCGATCGCGGCCGCGTACCCGAAGTCGAGCTGCTGGAAGCCGACCTTGTACAGGTAGACCACCGGGGTGAGGGTCGCGTCGCCGGGGCCGCCGCGCGTCAGCACGTAGTTCTCGTCGAAGAGTTGGAGCGTGCCGATGGTGGAGGTGATGACGCAGAACAGCACCACCGGCCGCAGCTGCGGCAGGATCACGCTGGTGTAGGTGCGCAGCGTGCCCGCGCCGTCGAGGGCGGCGGCCTCGTACTGGTCCCGGCCGATGGCGTGCAGGCCGGCGAGCAGGATGACGGCGTTGTAGCCGGTCCAGCGCCAGGTGACCGAGCCGATCAGCGAGATCCTGGCCCAGGTGGGCGAGTTGAGCCAGTCGACGGGGCCGGCGCCCAGGGCGTGCAGGAACTGGTTGGCCAGGCCGCCGTCGGTGCGCAGCAGCACCTGGAAGACGACGGCGTAGGCGACCAACGTGGTGACGGCGGGCAGGAAGAAGACGGCCCGCCAGCCGGCCCGGAAGCGCAGCCAGGACTGGTTCAGCAGGACGGCCAGCACCAGCGCCAGGCCGATCATCACGGGCACCTGGACGGCCAGGATCATCCCGGTGTTGACCAGGGAGTGCAGGAAGGCCGGGTCGTCCAGCATCCGCCGGTACTGGTCCAGGCCGACCCAGACGGTGGCGCCGTCCCGGCGGGCGGTGAAGCTCTGGTAGAGGCTGGCGCCGAGCGGATAGGCGAAGAAGAGGATGAAGAGCACGGCCGTGGGCCCGGCGAAGAGCCAGGCCGCGGAGCGTGGCAGCCGTCGTCGCCGGGTGGGCGCGGTGCGCGCGGGTGCGGCGGCCACCCGGGGGGCGGGGGCCTGGAGACTGGTCATGGCGCGTGTCCCTACGGGGCCGGCTGGCGACTGGTCGCGGTGGCGATCTGGCGGGCGGCGGAGCGCAGCGCGGTGCCGGGGTCGGCTCCGTTGTGCAGCACCTGGTTGACGGCGGTGTTGACGATGTCGCCGGCCTTGGAGTCGTCGGCGGTGGTCTCGACGGTGGGGATGGACCGGGCGAGGTCGGCGAGGAGCCGCATGGCGGGCTGGTTCGCGTAGTACGGGTCCGGCTGCTGGAAGTACGGGTCGTCCAGGGCCGGGAGGTAGGCGGGGAAGAGGCCTTCGTGCTCCATCATCGAGGCCTGGTTGGCCCGGTCGGCGAGCAGGAAGGAGAGGAATTCCCAGGCCAGTTCGGGGTTCTTGCTCTGGGCGGTGACGCAGAGGGTGGAGCCGCCGCTGTTGGAGGTGCGGCAGCCGCCGGGGTCGAACGCGGGCAGGGGGACGACGCCGAACCTGCCGTTCAGGTCGGCCATGTCGCCGGTGAGGGTGCCGTCCCACCAGGCGGCGGTGGGGGTGGTGGCGGCCTTGCCGTCGTGGGTGCCGGAGACCAGGCCGTCCCAGCCGTTCTCGAAGTCGACCAGGCCCCGGTCGACCAGTTGCTTCATCAGGGTGAGCGCCCGTTCGGCGGCGGGTGAGGCGACGGCGACCTTGCCGTCGACGAACCAGCCCTGGCCCTGCTGTTGGAGCAGCAGGGCGAACATGCTGTCCTGCTTGGCGTCCAGGATGAGCAGTTTCTTGCCGGTGCGGTCCTTGAGGGTGGTGCCGGCGGCGAGGTAGTCGTCCCAGGTGGTGAGGGTGGCGGGGTCGATTCCGGCCTGCTGGAAGTGGTCGCGGCGGTAGAAGAGGGCGCACGGGCCGCTGTCCCAGGGCAGGGCGAGGACGCGGCCGCCCACGTCGGTGACGGTGCGCCAGGCGGACGGTGCGAAGTCCTTCGCGAGACCGCCGGCCCGGCTGGTCAGGTCCACCAGCGCGTGGGGGAAGTTGCCGATGTAGGTGGGCATCCTGTGGCCCTCGACGGTCAGCACGTCGGGGAGTCCGCTGCCGGCTCCGAGCCCGACGGTGATCTTGTCGTAGGCGTTGTCGTAGCCGATGTCGACGACGTCGACGGTGGTGCCGGGGTGTGCCTGTTCGAAGGCCTTGCCGAGCCGTTGCATGGCCTTGGCTGCGACGTCCCAGGACCAGATGGTGATCTTCCCGGCGACCTTGCCGCCCGAACTCGCGTCCAGCCGTTTGGCGTCCGGGGCGCCGGCGCCGCCGGTGGCGCAGCCCGTCGCCCCGGTCAGCAGCAGCGCGCCGCCCGCGAGCCCGGCGCCGAGGACCCGGCGCCGGGTGGGGCCCGGTCCGGATCCGGCCCGGCTGCCCACCGGAGCGTCAAGGCGTCTGTGCCGGGTGCCGGTTGAGTTCTTTCCTCCCGACATCTTGCCTCCTGAAGAGTGAATGCCGAATGCTGTATACAGAACTCAGCACACACAGTGCCGTCAAGGCCTGTGACCGAAATCGCGGAAGGTGCCAGGATGACCGCACGCGCCCCCCGGACCCACCCGTACATCCCCAACTCCGCCCCCGACGTGAAGAAGGCCATGCTGGCGGCGATCGGCGCGCACAGCGTCGAGGAGTTCTACGCCGACATCCCCGCCGAGCTCCGCCTGGACCGCCCGCTGCGACTGCCCGAGCCGCTCGGCTCCGAGGCGCAACTGGTAGCTCACATGGAGGAGTTGCTCGCCCGCAACACCGCCGTCCCGCCCGGCCGCAGCTTCCTCGGCGCCGGCTGCTACCGCCACCACGTGCCCGCCGTGGTCGACGAGGTCGTCAACCGCAGCGAGTTCCTCACCGCCTACGCCGGTGAGCCATACGAGGACCACGGCCGGTTCCAGGCCCTGTGGGAGTACCAGTCGCTGATGGCCGAGCTGCTGGCCGTCGACGTCGTCAACGTGCCGACCTACGACGGCTTCCAGGCCGCCGCGACCGCACTGCGGATGGCCGGCCGGGCCACCGGGCGCCGCCGCCTCCTCCTGGTCGGCGACCTCGACCCGGACAAGCTCTCCCGGATCCGCGACTACGTGCGCGGCGTCCACGACCTCGTGCTCGTCCCGGCCGAGCCCGGGGCCGTCCGCGCCGCCCTCGCCGCCGGCGACGCCGCCGCCGTCTTCGCCGAACTGACCGACCACTGCGGCCGGGTCGACCCCGAACTGCCGCAGTACGTCGAACTCGCCCACCAGGCAGGCGCGCTGGCCGTCATCGGCGCCAACCCGCTGAGCCTCGGCGTGCTCGCCCCGCCCGCCTCCTTCGGCGCCGACCTCACCTGCGGCGACCTCCAGCCGCTCGGCATCCACCCCAGCTTCGGCGGCGGCAACGCGGGCTTCATCGCCAGCGCCGACGACGAACGCCTGGTGTCCGAGTACCCCAGCCGCCTCTTCGGCCTCACCCCCACCGACGTGCCGGGCGAGTACGGCTTCGGCGACGTCGCCTACGAGCGCACCTCCTTCGCCCTGCGCGAGGAGGGCAAGGAGTGGGTCGGCACCGCCGCCGCCCTGCACAGCATCGCCGCCGGGGTCTACCTCTCGCTGATGGGGCCGCACGGCATGCGCGAGATCGGCGAGACCATCCTCGCCAACACCGCCTACGCCCGCCGGCGCCTCGCCCAGGCCCCCGGCGTGGAACTCGCCGACCCCGAGGCCGTCCACTTCGCCGACTTCACCCTCCGCTACACCGGCGGGCGCACCGCCGCCGAGGTCGCCGCCGCGCTGCTCGCCCGCGGCCTGCACGCCGGCACCCCGGCCGGGGAGCACGAGGGCCGCTACTGCGTGACCGAGCTCCACACCCAGGCCGACATCGACCGCCTCGCCACCGCCCTTGAGGAGATCGTCAAGTGACGGATCGTCAGAACAGCGGCGGGACCGACCCGCGAATCGCCCCCAAGCCCGCTCTGCGCCGCTTCCACCAGGCCCGCTGGGACGAGAAGCTGATCTTCGAACTGGGCGCGCCCGGCGAGCGCGGCGTCCTGCCACCGACCCCCGGACCCGGCGTCACCGCCGCCGTCGGCAGCCCCGCCGACCGCCTGCCCGCCGCGCTGCGCCGCGCCACCCCGGCCGCGCTGCCCGAACTCGGCCAGCAGCAGGTGCTCCGCCACTACCTGCGGCTCTCCCAGGAGAACCTCGGCGCCGACCTCAACGTCGACGTCGGCCAGGGCACCTGCACCATGAAGTACAGCCCCAAGGTCAACGACGCCTTCGTCCGCGACCCGCGCATCGCCGCCCTGCACCCGGCCCAGGACCCCTCGACCGTCCAAGGGGTGCTCGAACTCGTCCACCGGCTTGAACAGTTGCTCAAGGAGGTCTCCGGCATGGACCGGGTCTCGCTGCAACCCGGCGCCGGCTCCGCCGCGATCTGGACCAACGTCTCCGTCATCCGCGCCCACTTCGCCGCCCGCGGCGAGGCGGAGCAGCGCGACGAGGTCATCACCACCGCCTTCTCGCACCCCTCCAACGCCGCCTGCGCCAAGACCGCCGGCTTCAAGGTGATCACCCTGCACCCGGACGCGGACGGCTACCCCGACATCGAGGCGCTGCGCGCCGCCGTCGGCCCGCGCACCGCCGCGCTGCTCATCACCAACCCCGAGGACACCGGGATCTACAACCCCCGGATCGCCGAGTTCGTCCGCATCGTGCACGCCGCCGGCGGCCTGTGCGCCTACGACCAGGCCAACGCCAACGGCGTCCTCGGCATCACCCGGGCCCGCGAGGCCGGCTTCGACCTGTGCCACTTCAACCTGCACAAGACCTTCTCCACCCCGCACGCCTGCGGCGGCCCCGCCGCCGGCGCCTGCGGCGTCACCGCCGAGCTCGCGCCCCACCTGCCCAGCCCCACCGTCGAGTTCGACGGCGAGCGGTACATCCTGGACCACGACCGGCCGGAGTCCATCGGCAAGATCCGCCCCTACCTGGGCGTCGTCCCGAACCTGGTCCGCGCCTACGCCTGGATCATGTCGATGGGCGCCGCGGGGCTGCGCGAGGCCGCCGAGACCGCCGTGCTCAACAACAACTACCTGATGCACCAGGTCCAGCGGATCCGCGGCGTCTCCGTGCCCTACGCCAAGGGGCGCCCGCGCGTCGAGCAGGTCCGCTACAGCTGGCAGCAGCTCAACGAGGACACCGGCCTGCACAGCGAGGACCTCGGGTACCGCGCCGCCGACTTCGGCACCCACTACTGGACCAGCCACCACCCGTACGTCGTCCCCGAGCCGATGACGCTGGAGCCGACCGAGTCCTACTCCCGCGCCGACCTCGACGAGTACGCCGCGATCCTCGCCGAGGTCGCCCGCGAGGCCTACGAGGACCCGGAGACCGTCCGCACGGCCCCGCACAACTCCACCGTGCACCGCATCCGGCACGAACCGCTGGACGACCCGGCGGTCTGGGCCGTCAGCTGGCGCGCCTACCGCCGCAAGGTCCTCGGCGAGCGGCCGTGACGGCGGGCCCCGGGGCCGGTCGTCCGACTCCCGCCGTCCGCCCGGCGGGCGGGAACCCGACGACCGGCCCCACCATCGGGCTCGTGGTCAACCCGGTCGCCGGACTCGGCGGCCGGGTCGGCCTCAAGGGCAGCGACGGCGCCGAGGTCCAGCAGCGGGCCCGCACCCTCGGCGCCCGGCCGGCCGCGACCTCCCGCACGGAGCTGATGCTCCGTCAATTTGCTCTGCTCGCAACGCACTCGACCTTGCTCACGGCGGCCGGGCCGATGGGTGCGGACGCGGCGCGGGCGGCCGGCCTCGACGCGACGGTGGTCCACCGGCCCACCGGCCCGGGCACCACGGCGGCGGACACCCGCGCGGCCGTCCGCGCCCTCGTCGAGGCCGGCGCCGGCCTGCTGCTGTTCTGCGGCGGCGACGGCACGGCCCGCGACGTCCTCGACGCGCTCGGATCGCTCGGCCCGCTCGGTCCGGAGCCAGGACCGCCCGTCCTCGGCATCCCGGCCGGGGTCAAGATGCACTCCGCGGTCTTCGCCGTCCACCCCCGCGCCGCCGCCGAGGTGGCCGCGGCCTGGGTTGGCGGCGGCGTCCGGCTGGCGTCCGCCGAGGTCGTGGACCGCGACGAGGCGGCGCTACGGGAGGGCCGGGTGTCCGCCCGCCTGCACGGGTGGCTGACCGTCCCGGTCCTGCCCGCCCGGGTCCAGCAGCGCAAGACCGGCAGTTCCGCCGCCGACCCCGAGGCGCTGGGCGGCATCGCCGCCGAGGTCGCCGAACGCGTCGGCCCCGGCGGGCTGCTCGCCCTCGGCCCGGGCGGCACGACGCACGCCGTCGCCACCGCGCTCGGCGCGGCGGACGCCTGTCTGACCGGCGTGGACGTGCTCCGCCTCCAACCGGGCGGCGGCGCCCGGGTCGTGATCCGCGATGCCCGGGCCGACCAGCTGCTGGCCCTGCCCGCCGCCCCGTGGATCGCGCTCTCGCCGATCGGCGGCCAGGGCTTCCTGCTCGGCCGCGGCAACCAGCAGTTCACCCCCGAACTGCTGCGCGCCACCGGCCGCGAGCGGCTGCTCGTCCTCGCCACCGAGGCGAAGCTCGCCGCCCTCGCGGGCCGCCCGCTGCTGCTGGACACCGGTGACCCGGAGCTGGACGATGCCCTGTCCGGGCACGTCCGGGTGATCACCGGCCGCCACGCCAGCGCCGTCTACCGCCTGACCGCCTGACCGCCTGACCGGCCCGACCATCTGACCAGCCGGGCCGGCCGGACCTCCTGAGACCCGCCCCCCTGAGACCTCCTAAGACCCCCTGAAGAGGAGCCCCCAGTGATCGACCTCCACGGCAAGCGCGCCATCGTCACCGGCGCCGCCTCCGGCATCGGCCGGGCCACCGCCGCGCTGCTGGCCGAACTCGGCGCGGCCGTCGTCCTCGCCGACCTCGACGCCGACCGCGGCGAACGGGCCGCCAAGGAGACCGGCGGCACCTTCGTCCGCTGCGACGTCTCCCAACGCGCCGACTGCGAACGGGCCGTACGCACCGCCGTCGACCTGCACGGCGGCGTCGACGTGCTGTTCAACAACGCCGGGATCATCCGCCGGTCCACCGTCTGCGACATCGCCGACGACGACTGGGACCTGGTGATGGCCGTCAACGTCCGCTCCGTCATGCTGCTCAGCGGGCTGGTCGTGCCGCTGATGGCCGCGAACGGTGGCGGCAGCATCATCAACACCGGCTCCGGCTGGGGCATCCGGGGCGGCGGCCGGGCCGTCTCCTACTGCGCTTCCAAGGGCGCCGTCGTCAACATGACCCGGGCCATGGCCATCGACCACGGCCCCGACAACATCCGCGTCAACTGCGTGTGCCCCGGCGACACCAACACCGGTATGCTCGCCGAGGAGGCCCGCCAGCTCGGCGAGAGCCCGGACGCCTTCTACGCCGACGCCGCCGACCGACCGCTCGGCCGCATCGGCCAGCCTCGGGACATCGCCCAGACGGTCGCCTTCCTCGCCAGTGACGCCTCCACGTTCGTCAGCGGCGCGATCATCGCCGTGGACGGCGCCGGGACCGCCTGACCAGTCACCCGGCCGGTACGCTACGGACCGAGGAAGAAGGGAAAGCCCGATGGCGATCGAGCGGCGTCCGCTGCGCGAACAGGTGAAGGACGAACTCCTGGAGCGGCTGGGCCACGGCCGGTTCACCCCCGGCGAGTCGATCAACGAGGTCCACCTCGCGGAGGAACTGGGCGTCAGCCGCACCCCGTTGCGCGAGGCGCTGATCAGTCTGGAGCGCGAAGGCATCATCACCAGCGAGCGCGGCAAGGGCTTTCGCTTCGCACCCACCGGCCGGCAGGAGTTCCTCGACCTCACGGCCATCCTGATCGCCCTGGAGTCGCTGGCGCTGCGGACCTCCGACCGCGCGTACCTCTCGGCCATCGCGCCCCGGCTGCTGGCGGAGGCCCGCGCCTTCTCCGCGCCCCAGGCCCCGCACGGCACCATAGAGCGCTACGACGACGCCTGGCACGCGCTGTTGCTCTCCGGCTGCTCCAACACCCGGCTGCGCGAGCTGATCGACTCGCTCAAACTCACCCTCCACCGCTACGAGCGGGTGGTCGTCGGCGACCACGAGATCCTCGAACGCGCCGCCGAGGAGCACGAGCGGATCGCCCAGTGCCTCCTCGACGACGACGTGGAGCAGGCCGTCGCCGCCCTGGAGGCGAACTGGACCAGCGGCATGGAACGGATCATGGAGCGCCTGCCGGCCCTCGGCGCCCGCTGACGCGCTCTCCCCCGCGGCCGGGACGTCACTCCTCGTCGGACCGGCCGCGGACGCAGGTCAGCACTCCGGCCACGGCCGCGATCTGCGCGGTGAGCCCGCCTGCGTCGCCCTGCCCCTGCACCGACAGGGCGACCTCGACGGGCTTCTCGGAGACCTCGCCGGGGAGCTCCCCGTCCGTGCCGGACAGCGTGCGCAGCTCGAAGACGGCGAAGCCGGCCCGGGTGCACTGGTCCAGCACGTCCCGCAGCACCCCCCTGCCCGGACGGTAGACGATGCGGTACGAGACCGGCGGCCGGTGCAGCGCGGGCAGGCGGTTGAGCAACGGCCTGATCGCGTAGGACGCGAGGAAGTACGCCGCGACGGTCAGCGCCGCGAGCAGCGGCAGACCCGCGGCCGCGGCGGAGCCCACCGCCGCGGTGAGCCAGATCGTGGCCGCCGTCGTCAGGCCCTGCACCCAGCCCCGGTGCACGAAGATCACCCCGGCGCCGATGAAGCCCAGCCCCGACACGATCTGCGCGGCCATCCGGGACGGGTCCAGCTCGACGGTGCCCGCGCGCACCACGTCGGCGAAACCGTACTTGCTCACCAGGGTGAACAGCGCCGCGCCGCTGCCCACCGTCGTGTACGTCCGCAGGCCCGCGGACTTCTGGCGGATCTGCCGCTCGACCCCGATCAGGCCGGAGAGCAGGAAGGCGAACAGGAACTCCAGTACCTGGACCGACCCCTGACCGGACGGCCCGGCCGCCCATTGAACCGCTGCCATAGCCCTGACGCCTCTTCTCCGCCGCACCGCCGGCCCCGGACGTGGTGATTCATGCTAGGGCCCGGTGCCCGGCGGCGTGGCCTCCTCCCGGCAGGCCGGGGGTCGATTCCGCGTCAATTCCCGGCGAGTCCCCACCCGTCGGCGCGCACGGACGGCCTGGGCCGGACCGAGGCGAGCAGGGCGGCCGGGTCGGGATTCTTCTGGAGGCCCGGCAGCAGCAGTTCCCACAGGTCGCACAGGCGCTCCTCGATGGTGCGCCGTCCGTCGATCGCGTCGGAGACGGTGTGCAGCCCGAAGAACGCGCAGATCACGCCGTGGGCCGCGGTCGACGGGTCGACCCGGGCGGCGAGCTCGCCCTCGCTGCCCGCCCGTTCGAGCAGGACGCGGACGGTGTCGATCCACCCCACGAACGGCACCGGGAGGTCGGCGTCGATGGCCGCGCGCTCGGACCAGAGCCGGGCGCCGGCCCTGACCACGACGTCGTCGCGGAAGGCCCGCGCCACCGCGAAGCTCAGCCGGACGAGTTGCTCCAGCGCCGGCACCGGCGTGCGGGTGTGGCGCGCGACGAGCTCCGGCCAGGTGGCGAAGTGCGCTTCGATCACGGCGCGGGCCAGGTTCTCCTTGCTGGTGTAGTGGAAGTAGATGGCCCCGCTCGTCCTGCCGGAGGCCGCGCTGATGTCGCTGATGCTGGTGCCCGCGTACCCGCGTTCGTCGAACAATCGCGCAGCTGATTCGAGGACTGACCTCCGTGTCGTCTCCGCCCGATTCTGCACGCGCCTCTGCCTTTTCAAGATCACCTCGGCTTTTCGCACGCACTGTAGTGATCCGCGGGCCGGATCGCCAACTGACGACATGCGAAACCAAGGGGATTGATATTTTCTGTAAATATGAAGATGCTGGATTTCCTCCCCTCCTCGGCGGCCCGGCATCCTGCCCGACCGCTCAGCTGGTCCCGCACGGTCCCCCGTGAACTGGTCCACCGCGCCGCCGTGGCGGAGGTGCTGCTGACCGACGTCCGGGCCCGAGGCGGCGACCGCTTCGAGGCGGCGGCCCAGTGGCCCCGCTCCCACCCCACCTTCCCGCGCGGACGCGGGGAGCGGCACGACCCGCTGATCGCCGTGGAGACCGCCCGTCAGCTGGGCATCTACCTGCCGCTGCGCCACTACGGCGTGCCGGCCGACACGCACCTGCTGATCACCGACGTGTCCTGCCGGGTCGACCCGGCGGCCGAGCCGCGCGGCGACGGCCCGGCGGCGGTCCTCTGCCGGGCCCAGGTGCACGACCTGCGGACCTCGGCCGGAAACCACCGGCCCACCGGCATGCGGCTGCGGGTCGACTGCTCCGCGCGGGGAGTGGTGTTCGCCCGGATCGAGGGCGGCACGCGCTTCGTCGAACGGCCCGCCTACCCGGCCCTGCGCGGCACCGCGCTGGCCGGGGACCCCGCGGACTCCGGCCCGCCCCCCGACCCCCCGTCACCGGCGGAGGTCGGCGTCGCCCTGCCCTCCGACGTGCTGGTGACGCGCGCGGCCGGCCGTTCGTGGGCGGATGGCCCCCTCCTGATCTGCCCGGCCGATCCGGCGCACCCGTTCTTCTTCGACCACCCGTCCGACCACATGCCCGGCATGGTGCTGCTGGAGGCGGCCCGGCAGGCCGCGGCACTGCGGAGCGCGGGGCGGCTGTCACACCCCGTCGACTACCGGATGAAGGCCGTGCGGTTCACCGAGTTCGCCCCCCTCCCGGAAGTCGGCATCACCGAGTACGAGCATTTGTGCGTTTTTCATATTCGTCAGAACGGTCATATCACCGCCGTGGGGTCGTTGGGCTATTGAAGTAAAGACCCGGCAAATCTAGGGCCGCCAAGTTTGACCGCGAAACATATCGATCGTAACGTTGCGATCGTTATGTTCCGGGTCGTTTTCTCCGGCCCGGACGCCGATGCGCGTCGTTTTGCCGCGCTCCAGATTCCGGCCCCGGACAGGTCGGCAAGCGGCGACGGCCCCAGGCCGTGGCCGCCCCCCCTCGTCCCGACGCGCACCCCGGCGAATCCCACAGAGCCAATCCCACCTGAAGGGCGTAGGCATGACCGTGGAGAGAATCAACGACTGGACCCCTGCAGCCGTCGTCTTCGACTGCGACGGCACGCTGATGGACACCGAGTCGCACTGGCACGAGGCCCGTGCGGAGGTGCTGCGGGGCTACGGACTCACGGCCGGACCGGAGTTCACGGCGCGCGCGGCCGGGCTGCACTACTCGGACTGCGGGCGGCTGATGGCCGAGACCGCCGGCGACCCCTCGCTGGCGCCGGAGCTGACCGACCGGCTGCTGGCGAGCTTCCGGGCGCTCGTCGACGCCGACCCGGTCCCGATGCCGGGCGCGGCCGAACTGGTCGGCCGGCTCAGCGGGTTCGTCCCGCTGGCGGTCGCCAGCAACTGCCCGCGCGACGTGATCGAGGCCGGACTCGGCGGCGCCGGACTGCTCGAACACTTCGAGCACATCGTGGTCCCGGCCGAGGGGATCGGGCCCAAGCCGGCGCCGGACGTCTACCTGACCGCCGCCCGGCTCTGCGGCGCCGAGCCCACCGACTGCCTCGCCGTGGAGGACACCTTCTGCGGCATCCGCTCGGCCGTCCTGGCGGGGCTGCGGGTGATCGGTGTCGGACCGCACCCGTCGGCCGAGGCGCGGGACGCGGTCGACCTGTGGGTCGCCACCCTGGGCGAGCCGGGACTGCTCGACTGGGTCCGGCGCCGGAGCGCTCTCGCCCTCACCAGCTGAGCGGCCCCCGGCCGAGCAGCCCCTGGCCGAGCAGCGCCCGGCGGAGCGCAAGCCGGCCGGGGAACCGGCCAGGCGCTCACGGTCCGGCGGGGGCCGGCTCGGGGCCGCACAGCGGATCGGGCCCGCCGAACGCGGTGTCGGTGGACGCGGTGTCGGTCGGCGCGGTGTCGGTGGACGCGCTGCCGGTGGACGCGCGGTCAGCAGCGCTGTCATCGCGCAGCACGCCGTCCAGCGTCCGCGGCACCGCGTGCGCCGAGGCGAACAGCAGCGCGATGCCCACGGCGCCCGGGTCGGGCACTCCCGAGGCCCGTTCGCCGAGATAGCTGGCCCGACCGCGGCGGGCCCGCAGGGCCCTGGTCCGGCGGACGCCCGCCGCCGCGGCGGCGGCGGCCGCCGCGAGGCAGTCGTCCGGGCGGGCATCGGGAGTGCAGCCGCGCAGGGCCAGTGCGGCCGGGTGCAGGGCGTCGACGAGCGTCTTGTCACCCGGCCGCGCCTCCCCCACCCGCTGGACGGCCTCCAGCGCCGCCGTCGCTCCCCGGGCCAGGGCCGGGCCGGTCAGCGGGCCGGTGCCGACGGCCGCCGCCAGCTCCTGGAGCACCAGGCCGAACAGCGGCCCGCTCGTCCCGCCGACCTCGTCCAGGAACGCGCCCGCCGCCGCGCCCAGCGGTACCGCCGCGGCCTGGCGCCCCGGTGGCAGCCGGTCCAGCGCGGCCAGGGCGCACCGCACGCCGGTGAGCAGGTTGACGCCGAAGTCGCCGTCCCCGGCGGCCTGGTCGAGCCGGGTGAGCTCCTCCTCGGTGACCGCGACGGTCTCGGCGAACCGCCGCATCCAGCCCGCCGTGAAGAGGCCGTCGAAGGCCTTCGTGCCCGTCATCTCCTGACCTCCTGGTGACCGGGGGCCGGCGCCGATTGCGCGACCGGCCAGGCCGCCGTGTACGCGGGGGCGTCGAGCAGCGCGAGCGTCTGTTCGTCGGCGGCGAGCAGGGTGATCGAGAACCCCCGCATGTCGAGGGCGGTGACGTAGTCGCCGACCAGGCTGCGCGCCAGGCGGCGCCCGCCGGCGTCCAGGACGGCGGCCAGTTCGTACAGGACCGCGTACAGCTCCAGGCCGGTGGTCGCGCCCAGCCCGTTGACCAGCGCGACCAGGGGGGCGCGGGCCGGGCGCAGCGCCTCCAGCAGGCGCAGCGCCATCCGGCCCACCAGGACGGCCAGCGGTTCGCACTCCAGGGAGAGTTCGGCCCGTTCGCCGTGGATGCCGACGCCGAACTCGACCGTCCGGTCCGACACCTCGAAGGCCGGCCGGCCGGTGGCCGGGGAGGTGTGTGCGGCGCCGGCCACCGCGATGCTGCGGCAGCGCCCGGCCAACTCGGCTCCCAGCAGGGAGAGTTCCGCCAGTCCGAGCCCGAGGTCGGCGGCCGCTCCGAGGATCTTCTGCACCAGGACGGTGGCCGCCGTCCCGCGCCGGCCGGCGGCGACGGACTCGGACTCGGAGGCGAGGTCGTCGTCCACCAGGACCCTGGCGCACGGTATGCCCTGGCGGTGCAGCCGTTCGGCCGCGATGCCGAAGTTGATCCGGTCGCCGGTGTAGTTCTTCACGATGTGCAGGACGCCGTCCTCGCCGGCGACCGCGCGCGAGGCCTCGAAGATCTGCCGGTTGTGCGGTGAGGCGAAGATCCGGCCCGGGCAGGCGGCGTCGAGCATGCCCCGGCCGACGAATCCGACGTGCAGGGGCTCGTGCCCGGAGCCGCCACCGGAGAGCAGTCCGACCCGGCGCCCGGGGGCCCGGTCACGGGCGCGGACGAATCCGAGGTCGGGGTCGTGGACGACGAGCGATGGGTGGGCCCGGGCGAATCCGGCGAGTGCGCTCGCCACCAGGGCGTCCTGATCGGTTTCGAGGTAAGGGGCCACGTCCGGCTCCGCTCGGTAGGGCGGCCGCGCTGCGCGCGATCGCCGATCACGTTCACCCATGCTTGGGCAGGCGCCCGCGCGCGGCAACCCGCAGACGGAAGTGCGCGAGGGCCCGGAACGGCCGCCCGGCGGGCGGTTCCGGGCCTTCGGGGCGCCGGCGCCCCGAAGGGTCGCGGCACCCACTCGGGTGATGTCGTGCCCGCCGGTCCGGCGGGCACGGGCCCCGGTTTCCCCCCGCTTCCGCACGATCTCCCGGTGCCCGGGCCGTAATCCGTTCCCGGCGTTCCCGTGGCGGCCGGATGCTATCCGGAGTTTTGACATTCCGCTTAAAGTCATACAGTCTTCTCGGCATGTCTGACCGTCACCCGATCGAGTGCGCCGCCATTGAGCTGGCGCTGATCGGCGTGGCCGCGCACTGCGTTTCCGACAATCTCTGTCGCTGAATCCGCCTGTCCCGACGCGTAGCGGTGATCGCCGCCCCGGGACGTCGCCCCTTCCTGCGGGCGCGGTGCCGCTCACTCTCCTCACGGCCTCACTGTCGCCCGCCTTCCTCCGTACACCATCGGTAGCGAAAGGCCCCCTTTCCGATGTCTCGAACCACCTTCACCCCCCGCCGCCTCGCCGCGGCGACCGTCACCGTCGCCCTGGCCGTCGGAGTGGCGGCGTGCGGACCGAAGGGCGACGGCGGTGGAAGCACCGGCAAGGACGCCGCGCCGCAGCAGGGCGGCACCCTCACCGTCCTCAACCAGAACCCGCAGGACCAGTTCGACCCCGCACGGCTCTACACCTCCGGCGGCGGCAACGTGCCCTCCCTGGTCTTCCGCACCCTCACCACCCGCAACCGGGCCGACGGCGCGGCCGGCACCAAGGTCGTCCCCGACCTCGCCACCGACACCGGCACCCCCTCGGAGGGCGCGACGGTGTGGACGTACCACCTCAAGGACGGCCTGAAGTACGAGGACGGCTCGGCGATCACCACCGCCGATATCAAGTACGGCATCGAAAGGTCATTCGCCCCCGAACTCTCCGGCGGGGCGCCATTCCTGAGGGACTGGCTGGTCGGCGCCGCCGACTACCAGGGCCCGTACAAGGACGGCCGCGGTCTGGACGCGATCGAGACGCCGGACGAGAAGACCATCACCTTCCGTCTCAACAAGCCCGAGGGCGACTTCCCCTACCTGGCCACCCAGACGCAGTTCGCCCCCGTCCCGAAGGCCAAGGACACCGGGACGAAGTACCAGGAGCACCCCGTCTCCTCCGGCCCCTACCAGGTCGTCAAGAACGAGAACGACGGCGCACACCTCGTCCTCAAGCGCAACCCCAACTGGTCCGCGGCCAACGACGACCAGCGCAAGGCGTACCCGGACACCGTCGACGTGCAGTCCGGGCTCGACCCGGCGGTGATCAACCAGCGGCTCTCCGCCGGCACCGGCGCCGACGCGGCCGCCGTCACCACCGACACCAACCTCGGCCCCTCCGAGCTCGCCCAGGTGAAGGACGACAAGGCGCTCGCCGCCCGCGTCGGCACCGGCCACTTCGGCTACGTCAACTACCTGGCGTTCAACCCCAAGGTCAAGCCCTTCGACAACCCCAAGGTCCGGCAGGCCGTCGCCTACGCGCTCAACCGCACCTCGGTCGTCAACGCCGCCGGCGGCTCCTCGCTCGCCGAGGCCGCCACCACCTACCTGCCCGCCCAGGAGACCTTCGGGTACACGCCCTACGACCCGTTCCCGGCCGGCGCCACCGGCAACCCGGAGAAGGCCAAGGAGCTGCTGAAGGAGGCCGGCTACCCGGACGGCCTGACCATCACGCTCACCCACTCCACCGAATCGGGCAAGGGCTACGGCCCGAACCTGGCCACCGCCGTCCAGGACGGCCTGAAGGCGGCCGGGATCACCGTCCAGCTCGACGCCCTGGACTCCACCAGGTACTCCAAGACGATCCACACCGTCAGCACCGAACCCGGCCTCTTCCTCTCCGGCTGGGGCGCCGACTGGCCCTCCGGCGGCCCGTTCCTCGCGCCGATCTTCGACGGCCGGCAGATCGTCACCGACGGCTACAACTTCAACTCCGCGCAGCTGGACGACCCGTCGGTGAACGACGAGATCGACCAGATCAACAAGATCACCGACCACGCCGAGGCGGCCAAGCGCTGGGGTGCCCTGGACAAGCGGATCGGCGACCAGGCCCTGACCGTCCCGCTGTTCCACCCCGTCTACAAGCGGCTGTCGGGCAAGGACGTCCGCAACATCGTCATCAGCGACTGGACCGGCGTGCTCGACATCTCCCAGGTCGCGGTCAAGTAGCGGACGGGATCGGACGGATCGGTCGGACAACCATGGCTCCACAGGAACCCCAGGCCGGGAAGGCCCTCGCGGCCTCCCCGGCCGCCGGGGGCCGGACGGTGTGGCGGCGGCTGCTCGCGCGGCGCGCCGTCCTCGCCGCCGGCCTCGTCATCGCCCTGCTCGCCCTGATCGCGGCAGCGGCACCGCTGCTCAGCGCGATCGAGGGCCAGGACCCCACCAGCTACCACAACGACCTGCTCGACTCGGCGGCCGGCGGGGTGCCCACCGGCTCCTTCGGCGGCGTCAGCGCCGAGCACTGGCTCGGCGTCGAACCCGGCACCGGGCGCGACGTGTTCGCCCGACTGGTCCACGGCGCCCGGATCTCGCTGCTCGTCGCCGTCGGCGCCACCCTCGTCCAGGTCGCCATCGGCGTCCTGCTCGGCCTCGCCGCGGGCCTCGGCAGCCAGCTGCTCGACCAGCTGATCGGCAACACCACCGAGGTGATGCTCGCGCTGCCCTCGCTGGTCTTCGCCATCTCGCTGATGGCGGTCGTGCCCTCCGACTTCCCCCGCCCGCTCCTGCTGACCCTGGTCATCGGGCTGCTCGGCTGGGCCGGCACCGCCCGGCTGGTCCGGGCGCAGACGCTCAGCCTCCGCCAGCTCGACTACGTGGCCGCGGCCCGGCTCGCCGGCGCCACCCGGTGGCGGATCGCCCGCCGGGAGCTGCTGCCGTCCCTGGCCGCGCCGGTCATCACCTACGCCGCGGTGCTGCTGCCGTCCAACGTGATCGCCGAGGCCGGGCTGTCCTTCCTCGGCGTGGGCGTCAAGCCGCCGACCTCGTCGTGGGGCCAGATGCTCTCCGGCGCGACCACCTGGTTCCGCGCCGACCCGATGTACGTGCTGCTCCCGTCCGCGTTGCTGTTCGCCACGGTGCTCGCCTTCACCGTGCTCGGCGACGCCGTCCGCACCGAGCTCGACCCCCGCGCGGCCTCCCGGCTGCGGGTCGGAACGGCGCGCGGCGCCGGCTCGTCGGGCAGCGGACCGTCGGGCACCGCATCGCCGGGCAGCGGCACGCCGGACCCCGCCCGCCCCGGCCCGTCGGCCGCCACCGAGGAGGCCACCGCATGACCCGCTTCCTGCTCCGCAGGGCCATCGGCATGGTCGGCGTCCTGCTCGCCATCTCGCTGATCGTCTACGCGGTCTTCTACATCGCCCCCGGCGACCCCGCCCAGCTGGCCTGCGGCGAGAAGTGCAGCCCCGCCCAGGTCCTCCAGGTGCGCGAACGCCTCGGCCTCGACGCACCGGTCTACCTCCAGTACGCCCACTTCCTCCAGGGCGTCGTCGCCGGCCGCGACTTCAGCGCCGGGACGGGCCTGCTGCACTGCCCGGCGCCGTGCCTGGGCGTCTCCTACCGCAGCGGCGAGCAGGTCACCGACATGATCGCCGCCCGGCTCCCGGTGACGGCCTCGCTGGCACTCGGCGCGATGGTGCTCTGGCTGGCCCTCGGGGTCGGTACCGGGCTGCTCTCCGCGCTGCGCCGGGGCCGGCTCAGCGAGCGGCTGCTGACCGCGCTGACGCTGGCCGGCAACTCCATCCCGGTCTTCGTCATCGGCCTGGTGCTGCTCATCGTCCTGTGCGCCCAGCTCCAGTGGCTGCCGTTCCCGAGCTACGTACCGCTCACCGAGGACCCGCAGCAGTGGTTCTGGGGCCTGCTGCTGCCCTGGGTCTCGCTCGCGCTCATCGAGTCCGCCAAGTACGCCCGGCTGACCCGCTCGTCCATGCTGGAGACCCTCGCCGACGACCACATCCGGACCTTCCGGGCGTACGGCGTCAGCGAGCGGCGCCTGGTGACCAGGCACGCGCTGCGCGGCGCGCTCACCCCGGTGATCGCGCTCACCGCCATGGACCTCGGGACAATGTTCGGCTCCGCCGTGCTGACGGAGTCGCTGTTCGGGCTCCCGGGGCTCGGCAAGCTGCTGGTCAGCTCGGTCAGCCTGATCGACCTGCCGACCGTCGTCGGCCTCACCCTCGTCACCGGGTTCGCCGTGGTCCTCGCCAACGTCGTCGCGGACGTGCTCTACGCGGTGACCGATCGAAGGGTGGTCCTGACGTGAGCGCCGAACCCCTGGCTCCTCCCCTGGTCGACGTCCGGGATCTCGTCGTCGACTTCCCGGTCGGCGACGGGCACGTACGCGCCGTCGACGGCGTGGGCTTCACCCTGGAGGCCGGGCAGGCGCTCGGCATCGTCGGCGAGTCCGGGTCGGGCAAGAGCACCGTCGCCTACGGACTGCTCGGCCTGCACCGCGGCACCGGCGCCCGGGTCGGCGGCTCCGTCCGGGTCGCCGGCGTCGACGCCGTCACCGCCGAGGGCGACGAACTGCGGCGGCTGCGCGGCGGGTTGGCGGCCATGGTGTTCCAGGACCCGCTCTCCGCCCTCGACCCGTACTACGCCGTGGGCGACCAGATCGCCGAGGTCGTACGGGTCCACCGGGCCGTCTCCCGCCGGGCCGCCAGGGCCCGCGCCGTCGAGGTGCTCGGCCGCGTCGGCATCCCCGACCCGGCACGGCGCTCGCGGTCGCGCCCGCACGAGTTCAGCGGCGGCATGCGCCAGCGGGTGCTGATCGCGATGGCCCTGGCCTGCGAGCCGCGGCTGCTGGTCGCCGACGAGCCCACGACCGCGCTGGACGTCACCGTCCAGGCCCAGATCCTCGACCTGCTGCACGAGTTGCGGGCCGAGACCGGGGCCGGGCTGGTCCTGGTCACCCACGATCTGGGGGTGGTCGCCGGGAGCGTCGACCGGGTGCTGGTGATGAAGGACGGCCGGGCGGTGGAACACGGCCCGGTCACCGAGGTGCTGGGCGCGCCGCGCGAGCCGTACACCCGCGCGCTGCTGTCGGCGGTGCCCCGGGTCGACGCTCCGGGCGCACCGACCGGGCCCGCCGGGCCTGCCGGTTCTGCCGGGCCTGCCGCGGGCACCGCCGCCGACGGAGCCGCCGGGCGCACCGACGGCGACGTCCTGCTCGAAGCCACCGACCTGCGCCGTGAGTTCGCCACCCGCGGCGGCCTCACCCGGCGCGCGGCCCCCGTGGCCGCCGTGGACGGCGTCTCGCTCACCGTGCACGCGGGCGAGACGCTGGGCATCGTCGGCGAGTCCGGCTCCGGCAAGACCACACTCGGGCGGATGCTGGTCCGGCTGCTGGAGCCGACCGGCGGCCGGCTCCACTACCGCGGCCGGGACATCGGAGCGCTCGGGGAGAACGAACTGCGCCCACTCCGGAGGGAGTTGCAGATGGTCTTCCAGGACCCGGTGTCCTCGCTCAACCCGCGCCGCAGCATCGGGGAGTCCATCGCCGACCCGCTGCGCATCGCCGGTGGGAGCGACGAGCGCCGCATCCGCGCCCGGGTCGGCGAGCTCCTCGAACGGGTGGGCCTCGACGCCGACTGGTACCACCGCTATCCGCACGAGTTCTCCGGCGGACAGCGCCAGCGGGTCGGCATCGCGCGGGCGCTCGCACCGCAGCCGCGACTGATCGTCTGCGACGAGCCGGTCTCCGCACTGGACGTCACCACCCAGGCCCAGGTGGTCGCGTTGCTCGGCGAGTTGCAGCGCGACCTCGGCCTCGCGCTGGTCTTCATCGCCCACGACCTCGCCGTGGTCCGGCAGGTGAGCGACCGGGTCGCGGTGATGCGGGCCGGGCGGATCGTGGAGCAGGGCGACGCCGACGCCGTGTACGACTCCCCCCAGCACGCGTACACCAAGGGCCTGCTGGCGGCCGTGCCGGTGCTGGACCCGGTCGAGGCGACCGCCCGGCGCAACGCGCGCCTGGCATCCGCCGGAGCCTGACCGGCTCCCTGACCGGCTCCCTGACCGGCTCCCTGACCGGCTCCCGGCCGGGGCCCGCATCCGGTGAGGTGCGGGCCCCGGCCGGAGTGCTCAGCTCAGGCAGCCGACGTGCGCCAGGGCCCGTTTGAGCAGCGCCCCCTGACCGCCGGGCATGTCCTGCTGCACCAGCGGGGAGGCGGCCTCCTGCGGGCTGAACCAGACCAGGTCGAGCGCGTCCTGGCGCGGCCGGCAGTCGCCGGCCACCGGCACGACGTACGCCAGCGACACCGCGTGCTGACGCGGGTCGTGGAACTCGGTGATCCCCAGGGTCGGGAAGTACTCGGCGACCGTGAACGGTTGCAGCGAGGCCGGGATCCGGGGCAGCGCCACCGGGCCGAGGTCCTTCTCCAGATGGCGCAGCAGGGCGTCGCGGATCCGCTCGTGGTGCAGCACCCGGCCGGAGACCAGCGTGCGGCTGACCGTCCCGTCCGGTCCGATCCGCAGCAGGAGGCCGATCTGGGTGACCTCGCCGGCGTCGTCGACGCGGACCGGCACGGCCTCGACGTACAGGATCGGCATCTTGGCGCGGGTGGTCTCTAGTTCCTCGGGGGCGAGCCAGCCTGGCGTGGTTTCCGTCATGTCAGCCATTCGCCGATCGTACGTTCCCGGGCCCCGTCCGCGCCGGGCGCCCCGCCCGTCACACCGTCGAGCGCCGGCCCGCCGCACCGGCCCGCCGCACCGGCCCGCCGCACCGCTCCGCCCGGAGGCGCCCCACCAGAGCGCCCGGAACCGCGCTCGACGGGCACTTGAGGAATCCGGCCCCCACCCCTCGGCCCAACTAGGGTGCGACGCGTCCGCCCCACCATTCCGTTGACCCGAACAAGCAGCCGAATGACGCCCACCCGAGCGGACGCCCCGCGCCCGAGAGGAGAACCGCCATGCACCTCAAGGTCCTCGGCCCCCTCACCGCCGACCTCAACGGCATCTCCGTCGTCCCCACCGCCGCCAAGCAGCGCCAGATCCTGGCCCTCCTCGCGCTCTACCCGAACCGCATCCTGCCCACCGCCACCCTGATCGAGGAGATCTGGGGCGACGACCCGCCCAGACAGGCGCTCACCACCATGCAGACGTACATCCTGCAACTGCGCCGCCGGATCACCCACGGCCTCGGGCCGACCCCGCACATCACCGCCAAGGACATCCTGACCACCCGGCACGGCGGCTACCAGCTCACCACCCACCCGGACAACCTCGACGTCCACACCTACAGCCTGCTCACCACCCAGGGGCAGCACGCCTTCAACCACGGCCACGACCACCAGGCCGCCACCCACTTCCGGCAGGCCCTCGCGCTCTGGCACGGCCCGGCCCTGGTCGACGTGCGGCCCGGGCCGATCCTCGCCATCGAGATCATGCGCCTGGAGGAGAGCCGCCTGATCACCCTGGAACGCCGCATCGACACCGACCTGCGGCTCGGCCGGCACAACGAGCTCATCCCCGAACTCACCCACCTCACCCACCAGCACCCGCACCACGAGGGCCTGCACGCCCAGGCCATGGTCGCGCTCTACCGGGCCGGCCGGCAGACCACCGCCCTCGCCACCTACCACCACCTGCGGCACCGCCTCACCACCGAGCTCGGCATCCAGCCCTCCCCGCACCTGCAACACCTGCACCACGCGATCCTCACCCTCGACCCCACCCTCAACACCCCGACCACGGCCCACCCGACCACCTACAACCTCTACCCGGCCTGAGCTCCCGCCCCGACCACCCCACCGACCCCCGACCACCGACCACCCACCACCGGCCCGAGCTCCCAGCCCGCCCTCACCCCCAGGACCCGCCATGACCACCGCACCCGAGCAACCCCTCGCCCTGATCACCGGCGGCACCCGCGGGATCGGCCTCGCCATCGCCCGCGAGCTCGGCAGCCGCGGCCACCGCCTCTTCATCTGCGCCCGCACCGGCCCGCACATCACCGACGCGCTGGCCACCCTGCGCGGCGAGGGCCACCAGGCCGACGGCACCACCTGCGACGTGCGCGACCCCACCCAGGTCAGCGCGCTGATCCGGCACGTGGTGGCCGAGCACGGCCCGATCACCGTGCTGGTCAACAACGCCGGCCGCACCGGCGGCGGGCCCATCGCCACCACCACGGACGACCTCTGGTACGACGTCATCGACACCAACCTGAACGCCGTCTTCCTGGTCACCCGGGAGACCCTCAAGCACGGCCACCTCACCGGCACCGCGCACCCGCGGATCATCAACATCGCCTCCACCGCCGGGAAGCAGGCCGTCACCCTCGGCGCCCCGTACACCGCGAGCAAGCACGCCGTGATCGGCTTCACCCGGGCACTCGCCAAGGAACTGGCCCCGACCGGCACCACCGTCAACGCCATCTGCCCGGGCTACGTGCACACCCCGCACACCACCCGGATCCACCACGAGTACGCCACCGCCTACAACACCACCCCCGAGACCATCCACCAGCACTTCCAGACGCACATCCCGCTCGGCCGCTACACCACCCCGGAGGAGGTCGCCTCGCTGGCCGGCTACCTCACCTCCCCGACCGCCGCCAGCATCACCGCCCAGGCGCTGAACGTCTGCGGCGGCCTCGCCACCCAGTAACCCCGGCGCAACCCTGGCCGGCCCACGGGAAGGAACCGGGCTCCGGTGCCCGCTGATCAGCGATGACGAACCGTCACTTCTCCAGCGCACCCGTCACCCTGCTGGTGGCCGGCGCCCCGTCGCCCGAGCCCTGCCTGCCCGCCGCCCGTCCGCCGAGACGGCTCGACACCGGGGCGGTCAACGCCGCGCTGGCCCGCACCGCCACCCGCCGGTGGCGTCCGCCGCAGCCACGCGGGGCCGGCCGGCCCCCGGAGTTCCTGCTGGTCGAGCTGCAACAGGCGTACGAGGCCGACGTGCTGCGCGCCGCCCTGCGCGCCGTCGACGGGGCCAGTCCCACGCCCCAGGACCGGGCGGACGCGCTCTGGGAGCGCACGGTGGACGGCCCCGACGGGCTCGACCGGGTCCTGGCCGACCTCGGACGCGCCCTCGCCGCCGGAGCGCGGCTGCGCGCCGTCCTGGTCGAGGACCGCCGGGACGGCCTCCGGCGCCTGTTCGTCGGCATCGCCGCCGGACCGTCCGCGCGCGCCGCCGAACTCGTGGAGCGGCTGCGGGAGGCGCTGGCGCACCCGCCGGAGCCCGTCACGGTGCCGACCAGCGCGCTGCAACGGGAGATGCTGCGCCAGGTCATCGGGCGCGCCGACCACGGCGGGCGGCACGTCGAACAGCTGTCCTGGAACTGGCACGGGCCGCTGGACACCGACCGGTTCACCGCCGCCTGGCAGTCCGTGTTCGACCACGAGACGGTGCTGCGCGCCGCCTTCGACTGGGACGACACCGCCGGCGACCCCTGGATGGTGCTGCACGAACGGGCCGTCCCCGAAGTCACCCGGCACCCGCACGGCGCGGTCGGCTGGGACGACCTGCTGGAAACCGACCGGCACCGCGGCTTCGACCTGCGCCGACCCGCCCTGCTGCGCGCCACCCTGCTCGACTCCGGCCCGCAGGACCAGGACGAGGGACCGGCCACCCGGGTCCTGCTCACCTACCACCACGCGATGCTCGACGGCTGGAGCGTGCGGCTGCTCCTCCAGGCCTTCTACCGCGCCTACCTGACCGGCGGCGTCCTGCCCGGCGGCGAGCGCCGCCCCGACGTCCGCGACCACGCCCGCTGGCTCGACGCCCAGGGAAGCGACGCCGCCCGGCAGTTCTGGGCCACCCGGACCGCCGCCGGCGCCGTCCTCCCGCTCGCCCCCGACCCGACCCGGCGCGGCAGCGGACGCGCCCGGCGCCGGCTCACCCCGTACGAGGCGGTCCGGCTGCGCGGCTGGGCGGCCGCCTGGGGGGCGGGCGAGAGCAGCGCCCTCCAGGCCGCCTGGGCACTGCTGCTCTACCGCGCGGCGCAGTCCCGCGAGCAGCGCCGACCGGCCCGGGCGGTGCGGGTCGGCTTCGCGGTGACGGTCTCCGGGCGGGGCATCCCGCTGGACGGCATCGACCGGCTGCCCGGCGCGCTGCGCAACCCGCTGCCGATCTCCGTCCGGGTGCACCCGGGCACGACGGTGCCGCAACTGCTCGCGGCCCTGCGCGACGGCGTGCTCGACCTCGCCGCCTACGAGTGGGTCTCGCCCGGACAGGCCCACCGCTGGAGCGCCACCCCGCGCGGGCAGCGGCCGCACAGCCTGGTCGTCCTGGAACACCAGCCGACCGCCCCGCACCACCTGCGGCTGGAGACCGACCTGGCCGCGCACGGCATCCACGTGGAGAACCCCGTACCGGCCGGCACCTTCACCTCGTACCCGATCACCCTCGCCGCCCACTACGACGCCACCGGCGGACTCGTCCTCACCACCACCCACGACCGCGCCCTGCTGGCCGACCGGGACGCCGTCGAACTCCTCAGCCAGAGCGCCCACCTGCTGCGCACCTTCCCCGACCTGCCGAGCGGCCTCAGCACCTCGGAGGTGCTGCGCTCCACCCTCGCCGGACACCCCGCTCCCCGACCCGGCGGGCCCGCCGACCACCCGCCGGCCCCGGACGCGCCGACGGACGGCCCGGCCGTCCGGCTGGAGGTGCTGCGCCGGGCCGCCCGCCCGGGCGCGGGCTGGGTGCTGCTGCTGCCCCCGCCCGACGCCCCGCACACCCGCTACCCCGGCACCGCGCGCGGCTGGCCGGGGCCGCAGGCGCTCGGCGTGCTCCGCCCGGCCGCCGGCCCGCCCTCACCGGCCGCCTACCGCCCGGTCCTCGCCCCGCTGCTGGAGTCCCCGGCCCCGGTCGCCCTGGTCGCCGCGCCCGGCAGCGGCGTCACCGCCTACGAGGTCGCCCGGCTCGGCCCGCCGGCCCGCCCCCCGCTGGTCGTCCTGCTCCCCGACGACGCCGCCCCGTCCGACCTGTTCGCCCTGGCCCCCCTCCTCGGCGGCACGCCCCCGCCGTGATCCGCGCCCGACGCCCGATCGTTCCCATCAGCCGGACGAGTGACCAGGGCGCGTGGCTCGCCCCCACGGCCGAATTGGGTCACTTAGCGTCACCAGCATGATCTGGCTCGCCCGTAGAACCGCCCTTGCCTGCCTCGGCCT
Source organism: Kitasatospora sp. NPDC088779 (assembly GCF_040685395.1). Lineage (NCBI taxonomy): Bacteria > Bacillati > Actinomycetota > Actinomycetes > Kitasatosporales > Streptomycetaceae > Kitasatospora > Kitasatospora sp. NPDC088779. The sequence continues at coordinate 37,199 of NZ_JBFBHW010000044.1, forward strand.
GCTCATCGCAAGTCTGTGGTTGGCCGTCCCCACGACGGCGTCCGCGGCACCGACGTTGACCCAGCTGGATATCGCCGGCAACTGCTCGCTGTCCTTCTCCGACACCGACGCTTCCGGAGTCGCCTACTTCATCGTCGAGCCGATCGGGACCTCGGGCGATCCCTGCCAGTTTCAGCTCACCGGCCCGCAGGGCACCCAAGTCGCGGACGTCACCGTGACCGGTGACCCGGCAGTCGTGTACGTCGGCGCCGCAGGCACGTACAGCGAACTGCTCACGGACGTCACCCAGGGCTCGACGGCCGGGTTCTCCAACCCGACGGTGACGGGCAGCCCGGCGCTGCCCGCGCTCCCGGCGGGCGAGGCGAGCAGTGGCGGGTGTTCCAAGGCGCTGCAACAGCGCACCGTGGCCGGCGCGGTGGTGCCGCAGTACGCCACCGGGTGGAACATCGTCTCCAGCGACAGCGGCGGCGCCTGCACCAACCAGGTCGGGGCGGTCGGCACCAACCCCTCGGGAACGGTGACCGGCACCACGGTGCAGGTCGCCATCCCCGACCCGTTCGGCCTGTCGCTGGCCAAGTCGGCGACCGCCGGCGGAGCCCCGATCACCACGGCGCAGGTCGGCCAGACCGTCACCTACCAGTACACCGTCACCAACACCGGCCCCGTGCCGTGGACGGCGGTCGCGGTCGACGATCCGCTCCCGGGGCTGTCGTCGATCAGCTGCCCCGGCACACCCCTCGCAGCCGGGCAGAGTCAGACCTGCCAGGCCACCTACACACCCTCCACGGCGGACGGAAGCGCCGGATCGGTCACCAACACCGCCACGGCCTCCGGCGTCGACGGGACCAGGCCGTTCGCCACGGGAGCCACGGTCACCTCGGGCCCCGCCACCGCCCGACTGAACATCACCACCGCCAGCCCGTCCCCGTCCCCCTCACCGTCGGCGTCCCCCTCCTCCTCACCGTCGCCGTCGGCCTCCCCCTCGCCCTCCACGACCACCGCGCCGCCGTCGCCGTCGCCGTCGCCCTCCACGACCACGACCACCACGCCCGCGACCGCGACCGCGACCGCGACCGCGACCGCGACCGCGACCGCGACCGGGCCTGAACTGCCCGAGACCGGAGCACACGTCGGCCCGGCAGCGTGGATTGCCGCCGCCCTCATCGCCACGGGGGCGGGTGCCGCCTGGTTCGGCAGGCCGAGGCCGCGACGCCGACGCCGCTGACGGCACGAGGAAATCCGCGGACCCCTCTCACTCCGCCATCGGGCCTGCCAGGCCCTCCCAGACGGGTGAGGGGGGTTCGGCCACGCTCCGGCGGGGACGTGAACGTGGCGGGCGGGTCAGCTCCCGGAGTGCCCGGACCGGTGCACTGGTGCACTGGTGCACTGGTGCGCCGGTTCGCAAAGGCCTGGCCGCGATCTCCCTGATCGGCCGCGACCTGCTGGCGAAGGGAGCCAGGCTCCGTCTTCAGCACCTGCGGTGCGGCGGACCCTAAGGTGAGGCATGGCCTGCTTCGTCCTGACCCGCCGTTCGCCGCTGCCCCCGGCCGTCTGCTGGGAGCGGCTGACCGCCTGGCCCCGGCACGGGGACCGGGTGCCGTTCACCCGGGTCACCGTGGTGCGGGGCGGTGGCGGGCAGGCGGGGGACGCCATCCTGGCCCGGACGGTCATCGGGCCGTTCCGGTTCGACGACCCGATGGAGATCGTCGGCCTGGCCGCCCCCGCACCTGGGCGCGACGGGCTGTGCCGGCTGGAGAAGCGGGGCCGACTGGTGCTCGGCTGGGCCGAACTGCGCGTACGGGCCCCCGGCCAGGACACCGGGCAGACCGGGGAGACCGGCGGATCCGAGGTGACCTGGACGGAGGAACTCCGGGTCGCGCGCCTGCCCGCGCCGCTCGACCCGCTCGTGGCCCGCGCCGGGCGCCTGGTCTTCGGCCGGGTGCTGGACCAACTGCTGGGGGCGGGACCCCCTACGGCCTGACGTCGCGCCAGAGCCGGTACTGCCGGCGGACGTACCCGCGCGGGTCGTCGTCGACCGTGACGCGGTCGTACTCCGCCGGCATTCGGTGACGGTCCCGGCCAGTGGCGTCGGGTCGGCCGGTGGCCTCGGGCCGGCCGCCTACGCCGACAGGATCCGCCGCAGGACTTCCCGCAACTCACTGTCGCCGACGGGCGGGTGGGGCGCCTGCCAGGCGATGTGGCCGTCGGGGCGGGTGAGGAGCGCGCCGGTGGCGGGGAGGCCGGAGAGGCCGGGCCAGTCGGCTGCGGGCAGTGGCCGCAGCACGACGGGCAGGCCTGCCGCTGCGGCGGTGTCGGCCTGGCGTTGCCAGGCGGGGTCGCCGGTGGGTGTGAGCAGGGTGAAGCCGGGGCCGATGAGGTCGAGCGTCGACACCGCCCCGGGGAGTCCGGCCAGGCACAGGTGCGGGAGGCGGCCACCGGGCCCGCCGTCGGGGTGCTCGCCGTCCGGGTCCAGCGGCGGGCGGGCGGGTGCGTCGGGGTCGGCGTGGACGGCGGTGGAGCGGTAGGCCGCCGTGAGCAGCAGTTCGTCGTCGATCCGGTAGCCGGTGCGGGCGCGGGAGTTGGCGAGGGACAGGTCGATGACCTGGCGGGCGACGGGGCGGCGCTCGGCCTGGTAGGTGTCCAGCAGCGCTTCGCCGGCCGACCCGGCCACGACCGCGGCGAGCTTCCAGGCCAGGTTGTCGGCGTCGCCGATGCCGGTGTTCATGCCGTGTCCACCGGTGGGGGGCGTCACATGGGCCGCGTCGCCCGCGATCAGGACCCGTGACCGGCGGTAGGTGTCGGCGAGTTGGGCGTCCAGCCGCCAGGTCTGGGTGTCCCGGACGGTGACGTCGAGGTCGGGCAGTCCGGCGGCGTCGCGCACCAGCCGGGCCAGCTGCCGGTGGTCGCCGAGGAGGTCGGCGAGGTCGTCGCGCCCGGGGTCGTAGGGGTGCTGGTAGATCCAGTGCCGGTCGTTGTCCACGGCCAGGAAGCCGCCGCGGCCGGGCTCGGTGAGGAAGTAGGACGCGCTGGCCCGGTCGGCGACGACCTCGCCGAGCGGCGCCTCGAAGCGGATGCTGAGGAAGTGGCCGAGGCCGGTCGGCCCTGCCATGGCGATCCCGGCGCCGGTGCGGACGGTGCTCGCTGCGCCGTCGCAGCCGATCAGCCAGTCGGCGCGCACGGTGTGCCGGTCGCCGGTGGCCCGGTCCTCCAGCACCGCGTGCACGCCCTCGCCGCCGCCTGCGGATGCGCCGACGGCGGCGGGCTCGGTGAACTCGGTGAACTCGGTGAACTCGGTGAAGGAGAGCAGCCGGGTGGCGAACCGTACGCCGTCCGGCGCGAGTTCACGGGCCCGGCGCAGCAGCACGGCCTCCAGGGCGTCCTGCGAGCAGATGAGCCCCGGCGACGGGGTGCGCTCGGCGCCGCCGTCCGGGGCGCCGGCCACGCCGGTGCGTACGAAGTCCGGGTCGACGAGGTCGCGGCCGCGGTAGAAGAAGACGTGCGAGGCCGGGAGCCCGGCCTGCCGGATGTCGGCTTCCAGTCCGAGCCTGCGGAAGATCTCCATCGAACGCGCGGACACGCCACGGGCCTTGGGGTGGCGGGAGGTGCCCTGGTGCGCCTCGACGAGCAGGTGCGGCACGCCGTGCCCGGAGAGCAGGAGCGACATGGTCAGGCCGACCGGGCCTGCGCCGACGATCAGGACGGACGTCGTTGCCGGGAATCGCATGCCACTCCTTCGTAACGCCTAATCTTTGATTTCGACGTTACCATGGGGTGCGCAAACGATCGGAAGGGGCGTACCCATGACCCAGGACCACGACGGCGGCAACCCCCGCGGCCTCCACTTCGTCACCGAGCTCGCGAACACCGTCCGCGCCGACCCCGAGGCGGGCGCCGCCGATCTGCAAGCCCTCCTGGAACGCCACGGAGGCCCGCCCTTCCGCCTCACCGACGCCGACGCCCGGGAGCTGCGCGAAGCCGCCGCCCCGCTGATCGGCATCCTCGCCCTCCACGACGAGGACGAGGCGGCCGAAGCGATCAACACCCTGCTCGACCACTACCCGGCCCGCCCCCGCCTCGTCCGCCTCCCCGGCCGCCCCTGGTCGATGCACACCCAGGCGCCCCCGGCCGCCGGCCTCACCCACTGGCTGCTCTCCACCTCCGCCCTAGCCCTCGGCCTGTGGCTCAGCGAGCGCGGCACCTGCGCCTGGGGCGAGTGCGCCGCCCCCGACTGCAACCGCTTCTTCATCGACACCGGCCGCCGCACCCCGCAGCGCTTCTGCACCCCGCGCTGCGCCACCCGGGTGCGGGTCGCCGCCCACCGGGCCCAGCGCGCCACCGACTGACGGCCCGCCGGCGCGCCCCTCCCCCACCCTTCAGCCGGGTGACGTCGCGGCAGCTGCGGATGGCGACGATGTCCGGGCGATGGCTCGAACCCGGCTACGGCCGTCCCGACCGGCCACCGACTCCTCGTTGGACAGTCCGGCCAGCACCGCGTACGGCACCGTGGGCAACTCCGACAGGTCTGTGGCAGGCCAGGCCCCCCAGCACACCGGTCACCGCACGGGCGGCGGCACAGTCCACGTCACGCAAAGTACCGTGGGCCACCCTGCTTCTGACGAAGGCCGCGTCCAGACGACCCGGCACCTCGCGGGGAGTGAACGTTCATGAGCGTAGGCGTCGCCCGTGGCAGGCAACCCGCGACATCCCGGCCCGTGCGCCCTGGGGCAGGCTCCGTGCACTGCGCGGCAGGCGACTGTTTCCCCGCCAGGAGCCGCCTGGGCTCTGTGGTCCGACCACGGTCCGGCTCCCGACCCGGCTCCCGATCCGGCGCCTGCAACCCGGCACACCTTCACGGCGTCGAAGGGCCCGCGTCAGCAGCCGGCATCGGTCAGCGAGCACCGCACAACCGCAGGAAGCGCCCTGCCCCGCGCCAAGGAAGGCCCCACTGGTGACAGCGGGACCTTTCCTGTTCAAGCAGGCATAGCGGAATATCCCATTAAGGTGCTTGTATACCTTATACAGTACTCCCCCTGTAACGGCATCCGGCTGACGCCGGGGGCTCAGAGTGTGTGGGCTCGGACAGGAGAAGCGGCGGCATGAGCGTGACGAGCAATGACGACGGGCACGAAGTGCCCGTGGCGGTACCGGGCACGAACGACTCCTCCGCTCCGGACCCGCCGGCCGCGGCCGACCACGGCCGACGGCTGACCTGGCTCGGCTACGCCCTGATCGTCATCGTCGACCTGGGCATCATCCAAGGGCTCGGCGCGGCCATTCACGTGGACAACGGGAACTCCCGGAGCCAGTTCCCGACGACCGAGGCGATCGTCCACAACGCGCTGATCCCGATCGGCGCCTCCATCGTGTTCGTGAGCGCGGTGATCACCTGGCTCAGGTGGTGGCCCGCTGTCTTCCGCTACCGCGCACCTGTGCGGCGGTGGGTGCACCTGGTGCCGATCTCGATGATCGTCGCTGCGGTCGCGGGGCTCAACTACGGGCATCTCGCCCAGCAGCAGGCGTCGCTGGTGGTGTGCCTGCTGGTGCTCGGGGTGTTCGTCGGGGTCGGTGAGGAGTTGATGTTCCGCGGCGTCGGTGTCCAGGTCTTCCGGCGGGCCGGCCTCAGCGAGGGCCGGACCGCGTTGTTCTCCTCGGTCGTCTTCGGACTGGTCCACGTCAGCAATGCCATCAGCACCGGCCCGCAGGCGATCGGGCAGGCGGTGATCGTGGCGACCTCCGGTTACTTCTTCTACCTGTGTCTGCGCGTCGGCGGGGTCATCCTGCTCCCGATGCTGGTCCACGGCCTGTGGGACACCAGCCTGATCTCGAACCTGGTCGGCCCCGAACCAGGTGTTTCGGTCGGCATGGTCCTGCTCATCGCGCTGCAGATCGCGCTGATCGTCGTACTCATCGTCCGGCGCAAGCGAATCGAACCCTCCGTGGCAGTCGACCAGGGACCGCTGGCGTGATGATCCCGTCGCCGCTCCCGTACGGCGTGGAGCACCCGCACGGGTGAATCGGCCGGCACTCGGCCGCGGGTGTGAACGGCGAAGGGGGACACGCCCTTGCCCGGCGGGTGAGACAGCGGATGTCAATCGGGCGTCAGACTCCGCAGTCCGGCGCTACGACGCGAAGACGCCGATCCGGGCCCCGCCTCCCGCAAAACCCGAGCCGGACCCCAGGAACAGCCAGTTCAGGCATGGCCGAAATCACTCCCTGGTTACGAGGATGTACTTTCCGTAGGGTCCCGGTTGTGCGTCATGTCCACGTGCACGGCCGAGGGAGCGGGCTTCATGAGTGTCAGTGACGGCGTGGTGAAGGTCTACAGTGACCGCACCTACAGCTCCACCACGGTGGTCCGCCATCAAGGAACGACCGTGGCGTTCGCGATGGACGACCAGCGGCGCATCGTGTACTCGGTCCTGGCGCTCGGTGCCTACGATCCCGCCCGGGGGGAGGCGGACGCCGCCTACTGGACCGAGGATCCGCTGGAGCTGTCCTTTCCCGAGGAGCTCGTCCGCGTCGGGTACGCCGCGCTCGGTACCGTGACGATGCCTCACGTCAAGAAGGGCGGGCGGGTCGAGGCGGAGCACACGCAGGTGCTCGCCCCGCAGGAGAGCGACCCGTTCCTGTCCAGCACGGCCCGGCTCACCGCCGCCGTCCCGTTCCAGGTGCTGTCGGACGGCACGTACGTGGTGGTGCTGCGCCAGTCGGTGGCCGCCGGACACCCGGACGCCGTGCGCGAGGCGGGGCCCGGCCGGGCGTCGGGGGGCGCGACGGGGGCAGCGCTGGTCGACTCGGCGCTGCTGTGCGACCGCTTCCTGCTGGTGGACGGTGTCCTCAAGCCCGTACGGGAGATCCGCTACCGGCGCAGCCGCAGCAAGGACCGGCCGGATTCGGCGAAGGACAGCCTGGGCGGCACCGACATGGAGGGCCGTCCGTTCCGCGAGCCGACGCAGGTACTCGGCTTCGTAAGGAACCTGAGCGAGGGGCGGTTCACGGCGCTGCTCGTACCCACCAGCGTCGCGGGCACCGGCCGCTGGCAGTTCTTCAGCCACAACACGGCCACCTCCCGGATCGACGCCCTGAGCGTGGAGCAGAGCACGGACGGGCTGTTCGACACCCGGGGAAGCCGGGCCTGGACCAGCCCCGACCCCGCCTACCAGGGCGCCGTGTACGAGCGGGAGCCCGGCACCTGCCCCTTCACGGGGGCGCCGCTGGTGCCGGTGGCGTCCCGCTCCGGCTCCGGGGAGACCGCGCTGCGGCTGGCCGGGCCCGACGCGGCGGCGGCGGTCGCCGGCGTGCGGGACGGGCCGGAGTTCACCGTCGAGGTGTGGCTGCGGCCCGAGCGGGCGGCGGCCACGACCGTGTACACCGACGGCTTCGTGCTGGAGCTGGCCGAGGGCGGCGTGCCCCTGCTCAGCGGGTCGGGCACCGTCACCGGGACCCGGGCCCTGGCGGCCGGCGAGTACGCCCACCTCGCCGTGGTCTGCCGGGACGGTACGGCCACGCTGCACGTGGACGGACTGCCCTGCGGGACCGGTCCGTTCACCCCGCCGCCCGGCACCGGCACCGCGGTGCTCGGCGGCGCCGGGCGGAACGTGGCGTTCGACGCCGACGAGCTGCGGATCTGGGACCGGGCCCGGGCGCAGGACGAGCTGCGGCAGGATCGCGGCCACCGGCTGGTCGGGGACGAACCCGGACTGGTCGCGTACTACCGCTTCGACGAGGCGTCAGGTTCCGTGGCGCACGACCAGACGGACCGTGCGCGGCATGCCGCCCTGTCCGGGGCCGTGTCGTGGGTGACCTCGACGGCGCCGGTGGGCGAGCACGCGGGCATCCGCCGGGACAGCTTCTCCTTCGCCGCCCGCACCGTCCTCTCCGCCCCGTCGGCGATCCTCTACCACCAGCAGGAGGCCCAGGCTGCCGGGTACCACGACGTGCCCAAGCCCGCCAAGCACCAGACCCGGGTGCTGCTGTCGTGCGCCACGGGCGACGCGGCCGCGCCGGACGCCGAACCCCGCCTCGCCGTCCTCGATCTCGCCGTCGGCGCCGACGGCCGGCTCGCGCAGGTCGCCGACGTCCTGACCCTGCCGGACCTCACCACCCGGGAGCACGAGGACCTGGACCACCAGAGCGCGCTGGAACAGCGGATCAAGGGCCTCCGGACCGAGATCGCGGACCTGCGGGCCCAGTCGGTCACCCTCACCGCCACCTGCGCGGACATCCCGGCCCGCCAGGCCGCGGAGGACGCCACGCGGCACGCACTGACCGCGGCCGAGGCGCAGTGGGAACTCCAGCGCGACAACCCCGCGGACTGGGACAACGCCCAGCTGCGCTTCACCAGGCCCGACGGCCACAGCTACTGGGTCGGCCCGCAGGGCAACACCCTCCACCACAAGAACCCCCTGAACGGTTGGGACACCGTGCCCGGCATCAGCAGCTGGCGGTTCGTCTACTCCGGCTGGCGGGACGGCGTCGGCCGCAAGCTCTACTTCATCCGCCTCGTCAACGGCGGCTACCAGATGAACGTCTACGGCGGCACCAGCGCCGAGGGCAGCTACGTCCAGCTGTACAACAGCAGCAACGCCAACACCGCCAACGAACTGTTCGCCGTGATCCCCCAGTCCGAGGGCACCTACCAGATCGTCGCCTACCACAGCGGCAAGACGCTCGCGATCCGCGCCGCCGGCGGCAACTACCTGGCCCAGTACACCAGCTCCACCGTCATGGCCGGCGGCGAGGGCCGGTGCCGGATCGACCGGATCTCCTGGTCCGGTGCGGACACCGCCTTCACCGCCGCGCGCAACGCCCACGACGCCGCCCAGGAACAGCTCCAGGCGCTGCTGGCCGCCCAGGAGCAGCTCAACGACGTCACCCTCCAACTCGCCGTCCGCGAAGCGGCCCTGACTTCCGCACAGGACGAACTCGGCCGGTTCACCGACGGCCTGTCCGGCACCGACGACGTGACGGTCGCCGCCGCGCACCTGGGCACCGACGCCACCGGGCTCGGCTCCACCGGCGGACTGCTGTCCTTCGCCCGCACCTCCTCACGGCCCTTCCTGATGGACAGTGCCACCGGCCACGTCGCGCTGTACTTCCGCGGCCTCAACGACCAGTTCTTCGCCGCCTACTACGACACCCAGGTGGTGCGCGGCACCAAGACCCTCGGCATCGGGGACGCCGCGCTGCTGTTCACCGCCAGGGACGCCGGAGTGGACCTGACCGGGGTGAGCGTGAGCGTCACCGCGGTCCAGGGGCAGCCGGGGTTGTGCGACCTCACCATCGACCTGCCCGGCGACCGCGAGGTCTGGCGCGCCCTGCCCCGCGACACCGGCACGCTCGTCGACGTGCTCTCGGGCGCCACGCACGTCCCGCAGACGCTCGGCACCGCCGCCGAGCCCGTCCGGACCGACGGACCGGACCCCTCAGACGCCTCGGACCCCTCCGCCGCCGAAGCCACGCTCGGCCTGGCGGCCCCACTCGGCCGGCCGCTCGCCGCCCCCGCCTACATCGCCACCGACGACGGCGTCCGGCTGCTCACCGAGTCGGCCCCGGCCGGGGCCACCGCACTGCGCGTCGACCGGCCCTGCCGCCCCGCGCCCGGCTCGCCCGTGCGCCTCGTCCCGTACGACCCCGCCCTGGCACGCGCCGAGCGGCCCGGCGCGGACCTCTCCCGCGGTTCCCGCCTCGTCACCGTCGCGGCGGCCTCCCCCGACGCCCGGGTGCAGGACGGCACCGCCGACGACGCCGTCGTCGGACAGCCCTGCCGCTGGCGCGGCTCGTCCCCCGGCCGCGCCTTCGCCTTCAACGGCACCGACCAGTACCTGGCCCTGCCCGCCGCGGCCCTCCCCACCACCACGACCGCCTCGAACGTCACGGTCGAGGCGTGGGTCAACCCCTACCGGGCCACCCGCACCGCGTGTCTGGTGCACGCCGCGAACGACGCCGACGCCCCTTACAGCCTGCTGCTCGCCGATGCCACCGCCCGTACGGCGGTGGTCTTCGACGGCGCCGACGACCAGGTGTCCGTCGACGGCCTCGCCCTGTCCGGAACCGCCCTGACCATCGAGCTGTGGGCCAGGCGGGCCGTCGCCGCCCACACCGCGAGCGAGACGATCCTGTCCTACGGCGCCGGCGCGCTGTCCCTGTCCTACGACCAGGCCGGGACGGTCTCCTTCGCCCTCGGGAGCGAGGTCCTCACCACCGCCGCGTCGTACACCGACACCGACTGGCACCACTGGGCCGCCGTCCTCGACCCCGCCACCCGCACCCAGGTCCTCTACCGCGACGGCGTCGAGGCCGCCCGCCGTTCCACGGCCCGAACCGTCACCCGCGACGGACGGCTCGTGCTCGGCGGTCTCGGCGCCGCCGCGTCCTTCCGGGGCGGCATCGACAGCCTGCGGGTGTGGAACCGCGCTCGGACGGCCGACGAGATCCGTGACCTGATGCGGCAGAACGTCGCCAGCGGACTGCCCGGCCTGCTCGGCTCGTGGACCTGCGGCGACCAGCAGTTCCTGGACACCTCCGGTCACGGCCGCCACGGCGTCCTCGGCGGAACCCCGCAGGCGGGCGAGTCCCACTCCAAGGGCTACCGGGTCGTCGCCGGCGTCGGTGAGCGCGCCGTCCGCAGCCGGGACGTCTTCCCGGCCGGCGAGTGGGCCCACGTGGCCTCCGCTTTCGAACAGTCCTGGGCCGTCCGGCTCGACGGCTCGTCCTGGCTGGACAGCGACGGGGACGACTCCCTCGGCCTCACCGGCGACCTCACCCTGGAGGTCTTCGGCACGCTGGAACGCCTCGGCACCACCCAGGGCCTGATCACCCGTGGCCGGCTCGGCGGCGAGGAGCACGTGCCCTACCAGCTGTCCGTACGCCCGGACGGCAGGCTGGAGTTCGCCTTCGAGGAGGCCGGTCCGGTCGTCCGGCGCTTCGTGTCGACGGCCACCGTCCCCTCCGGCCGCTTCACCCGGATCGCCGTCGTCAAGCGGGCCGGCCGCGAGACCACCGAACAGCGGGGCACCCGGCAGATCGCCCTCACCGGCCCGGACGGAGCCGGCACCACCCAGACCGTCGACGTCGTCCAGGGCGTCGACGTCCACGCCTGGGACGACATCACCTTCTACATCGACGGCACCCCCACCGGAACCTCCCGCTACACCGGCCCCGGCCCCGAGAGCGGCACCGGCACCCTGGAGATCGGGCGGGTCCGGGAGGGCATGCGGACGTACGGGACGCGCGGCGTCCTCGGCGAGGTCCGGATCTGGAACAAGGCCCGCGACGCCGCCGTCATCGGCACCCCGGTCTCCCCGCGCGACACCGGTCTGGTGGCCCGGTTCACCTTCGAGGAGAACACCGGCAGCACCACGACCGACACCACCGGCGCCCACACCGCCCGGCTGCGCGGCGCCACCTGGACGCGCGACCCCGACCCCCGGGCCAGCGTCTTCCGCCTCTACCGCAACGGCATCGCGCTGGCCACCGATCCGGTCGACGCGGCGGCCCCCGACAGCCCGACGCACTACGGGGAACGGCAGTTCACCCTCGGCGCCCGCCTGGCCGGCACCACCGTCACCGACGCCCTCGACGGGACCCTCGAAGAGGTCCGGGTCTGGCGCACCGCCCGCACCGCGGAACAGATCAGCGACAACCTCTTCACCCGCCTCAAGGGCGACAAGGAAGACCTGATCGGCTACTGGCCCTTCGACCGGGACTCCACCTCCGGCGGCACCGACGTGGTCCGCGACATGGGCCTGCGCGGCAACCACCTGCGGCCCGGCCCCGGCGCCGCGCCGACCGTGGTCCTGTCCACCGCTCCGGTCTCCACCGACACCGCGGCCGTGCGCTCCGCCGTCTCCGGCGTGCGCACCCCCTTCCACGAGACCGTCGCCACCGCACCGGCCGTCGGCGAGTACGCCGACATGCAGTACGCGGCCGACGGCACTGCCACCGGTGTGATGAAACGCGCCTACTCCTACCTCACCGAGGAGGGCCGCTGGCGCCTGGTCACCGGCTACAAGGTGGGTGACCTGGTCAGCGAGTGGGTCAGCCAGGTCCAGTACGACCCCCAGCTCATCGGCTACATCGAAGGCGCCCCGCCGGTCCCCTCCGAGAACCTCACCGGCCAGGGCAACGACTACCGGGGCGCCTCCAGCGTCGGATTCACCACCGCCGACTCCGTCACCGAGTCGCTGTCCTCCTCCCGCGACCGCAGCGCGGACGCCGCCTTCCACTTCGCGTTCAAGAACACCTACGACGCGGACACCCTGCTCATCATGGCCCCGCTGGGCATCGGCACCGCCAAACCGGCGGTCAAGGGCGGCGCCGTCCTCAGCCTGGACAACACCCTCGAATTCACCAACACCTGGACCGACGCGACCACCCTCACCCAGGCCACCGACACCGCGCGGGCCACCACCGTCGCCCTCACCGGCCACTGGGAGGACCCCGCCCACCTGCTCAACCCCGCGCTCGGCCGCCGCTACCAGCCCGCCAACACCGGCTTCGCTCTGGTGCAGTCGCAGACCGCCGACGTGTTCGCGCTGCGCCTCGCCCACACCGGCACGCTCGTCGCCTACCGGATGCTGCCCAACCCCGACATCCCCAGGGACTGGAACATCCTCACCTTCCCCATCAACCCCCAGTACACCAAGCAGGGCACCCTCGACGGCGGTGTCGGCTTCGACGAACACGGCAAGGTCCTCGACCCCGCCTACCCCAACGCCCAGCGGTACGGCGAGTACAGCTACTACAAGCCGCGCGAGGCCTACGCCCTCAAACGCGCCATCCAGCGCCGCCGGCAGCAGCTGCGCAGCTACTACGAGAGCGTCTCCACCGCCACCGGCACGCCCGATCCCACGCAGCAGCGGGCCGCCAGGATCGCCGAGACCTTCGTCGGGCCGATCGACGACAACCGGGGCGAGAGCACCGGGCAGACCGCTGCCGACGGGGCCGTCGTGCGCGACCTGGCCAACACGTACGTGTGGACCGCCGACGGAGGATTCTTCGCCGAGACGACCACCACCACGGACTCCGTCACCGAGACCACCGCCGGTTCCTACACCGTCAAGGACATGGCCACCGCGGGCGCCGAGTTCGGCTTCACCGTGTTCGGCGTCGGCATCGGCGCCCAGCTCGACGCGAGCCTCGGCGGCAGCCACAGCGTCACCCGCACCCGCGCCCGCGACGCCTCCCGCTCCTACTCCCTCGACGTGGACTGCCGCCCCTCCGGCGACCTCCAGGCCTACAGCGCCGACGGACAGACCCGTTTCGACCCCGACGGCAGCCCCCGCCGGGTGCCGGGGAAGGTCGACGCCTACCGGTTCATGAGCTTCTACCTCCACGAGTCCGGGGACAACTTCGACGACTTCTTCCACAAGGTCGTCGACCCGCTCTGGCTCGCCGGCTCCTCCGCACCCAGCGCCGCGGCACTGCGCCAGACCCAGCAGTCCGACCGCAAGCCGCCCTGCTGGCGCGTCCTGCACCGGGTCACCTTCGTCTCCCGCATCCTGCCGCCGGTCCCCGCCGCCGACACGCCGCCGCTGGAGCAGGACCTGGTCCGCGCCGACATCGCGTCCAACTACGAACTCGTCCGCCGCCTGGACCCGTACGTACGCCAGGCCACCGCGACCAGGACCGCCCTCGCCGCAGCCACCCGTACGGCCCTCACCACCCACCTGCCGCACCTCCTCGCCCACGAGGAGGCCATCACCCGGTTCCTCACCGACTACTACGGCGTCACCGAGTAACCCCCGCTCACGGCGGAGACCCCACCGCCCCGCACACTCCGCAACGCACCGGCTCGAACCGACCCGCTCTCGTGTCTGCCCACCCTGCCGGGCGGCAAGAGCGGGCCGCGACGGTGCGATGTGGCGCCGCGACGTGGACGTGGCCGTCGCCCTCCGCGGCCTGGCGCCCCCCAGCTGCCGAAGCCCGCCGACGTCATCGAGAAGCTGGGGCTGTGGTGAGCGGTGCCGTGCCGGGCTCGGTCCTGGCCGCCCTCGCGCACCCCGACGACGCCGAACTGTGGACCGGCAGCGCCCTCGCCCTCCACGCCAGGTGCGCCGTCGTCACCGCCGGCGACGTCATCGCCGCGCCCACCATCTCATTGCCCGAGGAGACCGGCGGGCAGAACTGGGACTACCGGGCTGCCTGGCCCGAGGCAGCGCCCGCGGCCCGGGCCGGCTGGGTTCAGGCCCCGGCGGGGTGGGTGAGGGTGTGCCAGGCGTTGTAGCCACCGAGGAGGTCGGAGACGTCGGGGTGGCCGTGGTGGCGCAGCAGGCTCGCGGCGATGGAGGAGCGGTGGCCGCTGGCGCAGTGGACGACCGCGGGGCGGTCGGTGGGGATCTCGTCCAGGCGGTTGGGGAGTTCGGTCAGGGGGATGTGCAGGGATCCTTCGATGGATCCGGTTTCGCGTTCGCCACAGGTTCGGACGTCCAGGACGGTGGGGGGCTGTTCGCCGGCGAGTGCGGTGCGGAGCTGGTCGGCGGTGAGGCGGCTGGCGGGAGTGAGGTCGTCGGCGAGGGCGGGCAGGGCGTTGCCGGGGTTGCGCAGGTAGCCGGCGATGCGGTCGAAGCCGATGCGGGCGAGGCGGGTGACGACCTCGTTCTCGCGGTCCTGCGGGGCGATGATCGCGATGTTGCTGTCGGGGGTGAGGACGGTGCCGGCCTGTTCGGCGAAGCGGCCGTCGAGGGGGACGTTGATGGCGCCTCGGATGTGTCCGGCACCGAAGTCCTGGGGGCTGCGGGCGTCGAGGACGACGGCGCCCGCGGTGCGGGCCTCCTTGAAGCCTTCGGGGCACAGGGGACGGGCTGCGGTCGTGGGGTCGAGCAGCGGGTGGTCCTGGCGGTTGAGGGTGGCGTCGTGGCCGAAGTAGGCGGGGGCGGTGGACTGGCCGGCGGTGACGATGCGGACGAAGGTGTCCTGGTCCATGGGCTGGCAGGCGTAGTTGGTCAGGCGCTGGGTGCCGATGGTGGACCGGCGGTCGGTGGAGAGGTTCTTGCCGCAGGCGGAGCCGGCGCCGTGGGCGGGGAAGACCAGGGTCTCGTCGGGCAGGGCCATCAGCTTGCGGTGGACGCTGTCGTAGAGCATGGCGCCGAGTTCGGCGGCGGTGACGCCGGTGGAGGCGAGCAGGTCGGGGCGGCCGACGTCGCCGATGAACAGGGCGTCGCCGGTGAGCACGCCGTACGGGACGGCGTCGTCGGGCTGTTCGAGGACCAGGACACTGATCGACTCGGGGGTGTGGCCGGGGGTCTCCATGATCTGGAGGGCGACGTCGCCGAGTTCGATCCGTTCGCCGTCGCTGAGCTTGCGGATCGGGTACTCGGTCTCGGCGCGGTGTCCGTAGCCGATCCAGGCGCCGGTGCGGGCGGCCAGTTCGAGGTGGCCGGCCAGGAAGTCGGCGTGGAAGTGGGTGTTGATGACGCCGACGACGGTCAGGCCGCGTGCCGTGGCGTCGGCGAGGTATTCGTCGACGTCCCGGCGCGGGTCGACGATCACGGCCTGGCCGGTGGTCTCGTCGGCGATCAGATACGAGGCCTGGGAGAGGCAGTCGAGGTAGAACTGAGCGAAGTACACGGGGAACCTCCTGGGCGGCGTCGGGCGCCTCGGCGTGATCTCAATACCCCCACTGGTATATGTGTCAGCATACGACCCCACGGTCGATACGGGGCAGGGTATCGCCGAACGAGGTCGATAATACCCCCCGGGGTACTATGGTGGACATTGCGCGGGACCGCCCGTCGCCGTC
Organism: Kitasatospora sp. NPDC088779; assembly: GCF_040685395.1. Lineage (NCBI taxonomy): Bacteria > Bacillati > Actinomycetota > Actinomycetes > Kitasatosporales > Streptomycetaceae > Kitasatospora > Kitasatospora sp. NPDC088779. The sequence goes on from NZ_JBFBHW010000044.1 coordinate 52,941, forward strand.
GGAGACGGGCGGAACCGAGGAGGCGCCCACGCCCCTGGGGCGCCCGCCCGGCGCGCCGCCCCGCGGCGGCCCGTCCGGCGCCGTCCGGCCCGCACCAGACCAGACCACCGGAGCACCGCATGCCCCCGCTGCCGCCCAACCCCGGGCAGACCACCCCCGCCCAGGCCCACCAGCTCGCCCGCGCCGGCACAGCCGTCCTGCTCGACGTCCGGGAGCGCGGCGAGTTCACGGCCGGCCACGCCCCCGGCGCCCTCCACCTGCCGCTGATCGCCCTGGCCGCCCGCGAACCGCTGCCGCCCGAGGCGGGCGGACGGCTCGTCCTGGCGATCTGTCACTCGGGCAACCGTTCCGCGCGGGCGGCGCAGCTGCTCGCCGAACGCGGCGTCGAGGTGCTGAACGTCGTCGGCGGCATGACCGCCTGGGAGCGGGCCGGACTGCCGGTCACCACGCCGGGCGGCGGCACCGGCACCGGCGGCAGCGGCGGCAGCGGCGGTAGCACCGGCGACGGGAGCTCCAGGGACGCCGGGGACGCGATATGACCGCGCTGCTCCTGGCGCTGGCCGCCGGGGCCGTGGTCGGCCTCGCCCTCGGCGGCCTCGGCGGGGGCGGCAGCATGCTCGCCGTCCCCGCGCTGGTCTACCTGCTCGGCTTCAGCCCGGCCCTGGCCACCACCGCCGCCCTGGTGATCGTCGCCGCGACCTCGCTGACCGGCCTGCTCGCGCACGCCCGGGCGGGCCGGGTCCGCTGGCGCACCGGCGCGCTGTTCGCCGCCGCCGGGCTGCCCGCCGCCACGGCCGCCGGGGCGCTCTCGGCGCACCTGCCCGGGGCGCTGCTGACCGGCGCGTTCGCGGTGCTGGCCGGGCTGGCCGCCTGGCGGATGCTGGTGCCGCCGAAGGCCGCCCCGCAGGAACGTTCCGCCGCCGGGTGGGGCCGCTCGACGGCGACCGGCGCCGGGCTCGGCGCGGTCACCGGGCTGCTGGGTGTCGGGGGCGGGTTCCTCGCCGTCCCCGCGCTGGTCTCGGTGCTCGCCTTCACCATGGCCGAGGCGGTGGGCACCAGCCTGCTGGTGATCACCGCCAACGCGCTGGCCGCGCTGCTGCCCCGCCTCGGCGCGACCGGCGCCATCGACTGGGCCGTGGCCGCACCCTTCACCGGGGCCGCGATCCTCGGCGCCTGGGACGGAAAGCGGCTCGCCGACCGGCTCAGCGGGCGCACCCTCCAGCGGGCCTTCGCGTTCGCCCTGCTCGGCGTGGCCGCGCTGATGCTGGTCACCGCCCTGCGCTGACGCCGGTCGCCGCGCTGCGCTGATGCCGGCCACCGCCCCGCACCGACGCCGGGCGGGCCCCGGCTCCCGGCGCGCGAACCGGAGGACGAGTCCGGAGGGCGGCAGCCGACCGTGCGCCGACCGTTGACGCGACTCGGATGGGCGTGTGACATTGCACATGTCACCCAGCGCCGCTCCGGGGATTTGAACGTTCAAACCCCTGCCCGCGCACGCTGCCCGCCCCCTGACGCACCGCCACCCGTCCGACAGGAGAGCCCCGATGCCCCCCACCCGCGCCCCGCGCCGCCGACCGGTCCGCGCCCTGCCCTCGGGCTTGGCCGTCCTGGCCGTCCTCGCCGTCCAAGCCCTCGGCGCGGGACCGGCCCGAGCCGACGGCCCGGCCCCGCTGGTCGACGGCGGCGGCTACGTCCTCGGCTCCGTCCTGGACGGCGGCTGCCTCGGCCCGCAGTACGCGCAGCCGGCGGCCGGCACGCCCGTCGTCGGCGCGGCCTGCCAGGGACTGCTCAGCCAGCGCTGGCAGTTGCACCGCACCACCGACGGCTACCGGCTGGTCAACGCCGCGAGCGGACGCTGCCTGGCCCTCGACGGCACCGGGCGGCACCCCGGCACGGCCGACTGCGGCACCGACCCCGCCGCCGAGACCTTCGCCATCTCCCCGGCACCGGGCGGGAGTCACACCCTGACCGCACACGGCGCCTGCCTCACCACGGCGGCCGACCGCGAGCAGGACGGCGCCGCCGACCACGAGCAGAGCAGCGCAGCCGACCGCCGCCGTTGCGACGCCCGGCCCGCCCACCGCTGGACCCTCACCCGCAGCGAACCGCTCACCCTCACCGACCCCGGCTTCGAACAGGGCACGGACGGCTGGACGTTCACCGAGCACACCGGCGTCGCCACCAACAACCCGCACGGCGGCACCCGCCTCGCCTACCTCGACGCCGGCTCCGGCCACCGGATCGCCCAGCAGGTCACCGCCGTCACCGCCGGCAGCTACGACCTGTCCGCCTGGATCGCCACCGGCGGCGCCGGCGGCACCTTCTCCGTCAGCGTCAACGGCACCGTGATCCGCTCGCTGACCCTGCCCGAGCAGCCCGTCTACGCGAAGTACACCCTGCCCCGGGTGCACGTCGCGGCCGGCGACCGGCTCACCCTCGGCATCGGCTCCTCCCCCACCGGCTGGGTCAACGCGGACGACGCCTCCGTCGCCCCGTCCGCCCCCGGCGACCCGAGGATCAGCTCCTCGGACCCGGAGGTCGTCGCCCTGTTCGACTGGGCCAAGACCAAGGCCAACAGCTGGGTGCAGCAGGCCGGCACCACCGGCGTGCTCAACCAGGACGAGAACAACCCCGGCGGCACCGGCACCACCACCTACGACACCACCTACTGGGCCGGCTACCCGTTCCGCTCCGACTTCTACAGCCGCGACTTCGCCCACCAGCTGGTCGGCGCCCACCTGCTCGGCCTGGACGCCGAGAACAAGACCATGCTGCGCGGCTTCGCCGGCTCCGCCACCGAGACCAACAAGCTCTACCCGGTCTGGGCACTCAACTTCGACGCCAGGACGTACGGCAGCATCGACTACCGGAGCCCCGACCGCTTCGTGCGCGAGCTGCCCGCGCCGTTCGAGCTGGTCGAGAAGGCCGGCGAGGCCTACCGGTGGACGGGGGACCGCGACTACGCCGACGACCCCGCGCTGAGCGGCTACGTCCGCAACACCCTCGGTCCCTTCATCGCCCAGCACCCCGGCCCGGTCGACAACGGCGGCCTCCCCATCCCGCAGGCCACCAGCCGCAGCATCTTCGCCGGCACCGCGAGCTACGCCGAGAACGCCACCAGCACCTACGCCGAGGCCGGCGACGCGATCGGCGCCCAGTACCAGGCGTACCTCGCCGCCGCGACCCTGGCCACCGCCAAGGGCGACACCGCCGCCGCCACCGGCTACCGGCAGGCCGCCACCGCGCTGCGCGACTACGTCAACACCACCTGGAGCGTGGACCGGCAGCAGCCCGGCGAGGTCGTGCACGGCTACGACACCACCGGCAAGCCGGTGACCGGCTGGGGCTACGAGTCCAGCGTGCTGATGCCGGTCAAGCAGTTGCTCGACCCCGGCCCGCGCCGGGACGCCCTCCTCGCCGCCATCGACGCCGCCGACTCCGGCCCGCAGCGCTCGACCAACCTGGAGGCCTACACCTACCTGCCGGACGCCTTCTTCGCCAACCACGACGGCGACACCGCCTGGAAGTGGATGCGGCAGATCTACCAGGGCGTCGACCAGCTCCACGCGAGCGGCCGGATGCTCAACGGCGACTACCCCGAGGTCCCGTTCACCCTGCTCGGCCAGACCGTGCAGGGCCTGCTCGGCGTCGAACCCGACGCCGCCGCGCACACCCTCGTGACCGCCTCCCGGCTGCCCGCCTCGATGGGCTGGCTGGAGGTCGCCGACATCCCGGTCGGCGCCGGCTCGGTCACCGTCCGGCACGACGGCCACCGCAGCAGCACCGTCACCAACACCGGCGGCGCGCCGCTCACCTGGGAGGCCCGCTTCGCCGGCCCGCACGGCGGGATCACCGTCGACGGCAAGGCCCGGCCCACCCGGACCAGGACCGTCGACGGCGTGACCTACACCTACGCCACCGTCACCCTCGCCCCCGGGCGCACCGCGAGCGCCGCCGTCACCGACTGACCCCCACACCGCAGTACCGCGGCCGGCCGGCCCCCAACCGGCCGGCCGCGCACCCCGAACCACCCGACGCACCATCACCTCCCCCACACCCGCAGGAGTGCGCATGCGCCACATCCCCCACCGCCTCGCGGCACCCGTGCTCGCGCTGGCCCTCGCCGCCACCGGCCTCGGCGCCCTCACCCTCGGCACGGCCGCCCCCGCCGCTGCCCTGGGCAACGGCAACGCCCTCACCCCGCCCATGGGGTGGAACTCCTGGAACTCCCTCGGCACCGAGGTCACCGAGGACCAGGTCGTCCAGACCATCGACTTCATGGCCGCCAACGGCCTGGTCGCGGCCGGCTACAACACCGTCACCATCGACGACGGCTGGTCGCTCTGGCACCGCGACGGCCAGACCACCGACCTCGTCCGCAACGCCGACGGCGCCATGCAGCTCTACGACACCGCCGGAAACCCCGTCGCCGGCACCGACGGCACCGGCACCGACCCCACCTCCGGCCACCTCATCCCCCGCCCGGACCACTTCCCGTCACAGACCGTCAACGGGCGGACCGTCAACGGCATCGAGTACCTCGCCCAGTACGCGCACAGCAAGGGCGTGAAGTTCGGCCTCTACGCCACCGACACCTACCTCACCTGCCAGATGCACCCCGGCAGCCTCGGCCACGAGAGCACCGACGCGGGCGACTTCGTCTCCTGGGGCGTCGACTACGTCAAGTACGACGACTGCCCCTACGGCCCACAGATCACCGGCCCGGACGGCCACAACTACTACACGCAGGGAGAGGGAAAGGAACTCACCCGCTCGGTCTACGCCCGCGTCCAGACCTTCCAGCACGCCCTCGACGCCGCCTCCGCCGCGCAGGGCCGACCCAAGGTCACCCTCAGCGTCTCCGCCCAGCCCGCCCACACCGGCGTCCCGTACCTGCTCGCGGCCGACGACCCGGCGCGCACCGACCCGGTGGTGCAGGCCGCCGGCACCGCGCCGTTCCAGGCGCCCGGCTACGCGCCGACCGGCGTCTGGTGCGGCCAGGTCGCCAACCTCTGCCGGATCGGCGGCGACCGCGACAGCGAACTCGACGGAGTGCTCTGGAACGGGCAGTTGCAGACCGCGCTGCAGTACCCCGGCAACGTGCGCCCGGGCAGCTGGAACGACCTCGACATGATGTTCACCGGCTGGCAGGACGTCTACGGCGCCTGGGGCACCACCGACACCTGCACCTGCCACAAGCCGTTCACCGACGACGAGTCCCGCACCGAGACCTCCGTCCTCGCGATGCTCGCCGCCCCGCTGGTCTCCGGCGCAGACCTGCGCACCGCCGCGCAGTCCCAGCACAGCGCGGACGGCCACACCTGGTCCACCGGGATCGACGCCGCGAGCCTGGCGGTCCTGAAGAACCGCGACGTCATAGCCATCGACCAGGACGCCCTGGCCAAGCCCGCCACCCTGGTCGGCGCCAAGCCCGCGAACGCCACCGCGCCGGTCGTCCTCCAGCGGCGGCTGGCGAACGGCGACACCGCCGTGCTGCTCGTCAACCAGGACCCGGCCGCGAGCCGCACGGTGAGCACCAGCCTCGGCGAACTCGGCCTCACCGGGCCCGGCTACACCGCCAAGGAGCTGTGGACGGGCGCGAGTTCGACCGTCACCGGCACGCTCGGCGCCTCGGTGGCCCCGCACGGCGTGGCGCTGTACCGGCTCAGCGCCCGGCCGGCCACCGGGCCGGCCGCGGTGGTCGACGACGGTCGCTACCACGCGATCGGCGCCGGCGGCAGCAGCGGGCTGGTCCTCGAAGTGGCGGGGACCTGTAGCTCGCCGCTCGGCGCCGTCGCCGACGTCAACACCTGGTGGCCCACGCACACCTCCGAGCAGTGGACCTTCACCAGCAACCCGGACGGCACCGTGCGGATCACCGACAACTGCGCCACCGCCACCCACGCGCACACCGTGCTCGCCGCCGGCACCGACCCCGGCAACAGCGCCTACCTGCTCGACTACTCGCCCGGCAACCGCTGGCAGGAGTGGCGGGTCACCCAGGACGGCGCCACCGGCACGCTCACCGTCACCAACGTCGCCACCGGCCTGGTCCTCAACGCCCGCACCGGCACGGCGGGTTCGACCGTGACCACGGACGCGGCCGACGGCGCCGCCCCCGGACAGGGCTGGGGCGTCGTGTCCTGACCTCACCGGCGCCCGCGCCCTGACCACGTCCCCTGATCACGCCTCCTGACCGCGTCTCCTGATCACGATCCCGGGCGCTCCTCCTCCACCACGACGCCGACGCCCGGCCAGTGGCGTGCCAGGTCGGCGAAGAAGCGCCCGGCGTCGATCGCCGCCTCGGGCGGGTGGACGCCCGGGGCGCGGACGCCGCCGTCCAGGAGCTGGGCGAGGCCGAGGGCCGCCGGCACGCCGGTGCTCTCGGCCATGTCGCCGAGCAGGGCCTCGGCGCCGGTGAGCCGGGCGAGGACGGTGACCGGCCGGCCGTCGCGACTGCCGGTGGCGGCGGCGAAGAAGCCGGGGAGGCTGCCGGGGCCGGGGAAGCGGGCCGCGCGGGCGGCGGCCCGCAGGGTGCGGCGCAGCGTGGGGCGGTCGAGGTCAACGGCGGCGGTCTCGTTGCCGAGGCGCCCGGCGTCGAGGTCGTCCCGCAGGACGTCCAGGTAGGCGGCCGTCCTGGCGGTGACGACCATGAGGTTGGCGGCCGCGCCGCCGGGCCGCAGGCTGCGGTGCAGGGTGACCGGTTCGGGGTGGCCGACGGTGTACGCGGTGCCACGGTGGCCGCCGGGCAGGTCGAGGGCGACCGGCCGCAGCGGGGGCCGCTGGACGATCCGGCCGCCGTCGACCACCGCGACCGTGCCGCTGATCTGCTGCATCCAGTGCACGGCGGCCGCCAGCGGGGCACCGTCCGGTCCGAGCAGGGAGGTGTCGTCGGGTTCGGCGCCCGCGTCGACGGGCCAGGCGGTGTAGAGGTCGGCCAGGGTGTCGAGGCGGGCGGCGGCCCGGACGGCGAGCAGGTTGCTGACGCCGGGGCTGGCGCCCATGCCGATCACGGCGCGGACGCCGGCGGCGCGGGCCTCGTCGTCGAGTTCCAGCATGGCGACGGTGGGTTCCCAGTCGTCGCAGATGTCCAGGTAGTGGGTGCCGGTGCGGATCGCCGCGCGCAGCACGCCGAGGCCGAAGCGGTAGTACGGGCCGACGGTGTTGAGGACGGCGTCGACCTTCGCGAGGGCGGCGTGCAGTTGCACCCCGTCGGTGACGTCGACCTGGCGGGCCCGGACCGGTACCGGGCCGCCGGCGAGGGCGGCGGCGGTGCGGCGGGCGGCGTCCGGGTCGCGGTCGGCGATCACGAGTTCGTGGACGCCGGGCAGTCGGGCGGCGACCCGGGCGGCGACGCGGCCCATCGCTCCCGCTCCGCCGAGGGCGAGCACTCTCATCGTCGTTTCTCCTTTCGCCGGTCGGTGTTCACCGGCTGTGCGGCTGGGCCGTCAGCGCTGCCCGAGCGAGGTCAGGAAGCTGCGGTGCTCGTCGAGGTAGCCGGGGCTGAACAGCGAGCGGGGTGCGGTGGGGCCGTCCCCGTGGACGAGGACGACCAGGCCGGCGGGGGTACGGCCGCCGGTCGGGCGGGCGAGGACGCCGTGCAGCGGCTGTCTGCCGCCGGTGATGGTGACGCGTTCCCCCTTGAGGTCGTACTCGTTCCGGTACACCACCCAGCCGCCCGCGCCGAGCAGGAGCACCACCCACGGACAGCAGTGATCCCCAGAGCAGCCATCGCCCGCGCATCTTCGTTCTGCTAATCTATCGTTCTCAAAACGAACGTATCAGATCTGAACGCATTAGGATGGTCGCCATGGTGGAGATTCCGACCCGGGTGCTGGTCGAGGCGATGGTCCGCACGGACGGCACGGTCGACTGCGGCGACCTGTACACCGTGGCCGGCCTGCTCGGGATGACCGACCAGCAGGTCCGGCTGACCGTCAAGCGCCTCACCGGCGACGGGCGGTTCGTCCAGGAGGGGCGCGGCCGCCGGGCCCTGCTGCGGGCCACCGCCGAGACCCGGCGCTCGATCGACCCCGACGTCGAGTACGTGGCGTTGATGTACGCCCAGGACCGCGGTCAGGCCCCCTGGGACGGCGTCTGGCACCTCGCGGGATTCGCCGTCCCCGAGCACGCCCGGCCCGCCCGGGACGCGCTGCGCGAGGCGATCCTCCGGCTCGGCGGCGCCCCGGTGCAGAACGGCCTCTACGTCTCGCCGCACCCCTGGGAGGAGGACGTCCTGGCCGAGGCCGCCGCCCTGGACGTGCGCGGCCACCTCACCCTCCTCACCAGCCGCGACCTGCGCGCCGGCGAGACCGACGACCCCCGCGCGCTCGCCCGGCGCTGGTGGCCACTGGACCAGGTCGCCGAAGGCCACCAGCGGCTCGCCGAGGTCGCGGCCGACCGCCTCGACCGGCTGGAGAAGGGCCTCACCGGCTCCGAACTGCTCACCGTCGCCCTGGAGTTGGCCGCCGCCTTCACCGAGGCCATGGAGCCCGACCCGCTGCTGCCGCCGGAACTCCTGCCGCAGCCCTGGCCCGGCACCGCGGCCCGCGAACTCGTCGCCCGCTGCTGGGCGCTGCTGCTCGCCGACCCCGGGCCGGGCGCACCCCGGCTGTTCGACGCCTACGCCGAGGTCGTCGCGGCCGTCACCGCGTAGCCGCCGGACCCGGCTCGGTCGCCTCCGTCGCGGCCGGGGCTGCGGGCGCGACCGGCTCCGGCAGGGTGCGGAACAGCAGCCAGCTCAGCACCGGCATCAGCACCAACGGCAGCAGGGCGGTGCGCAGCGAGGTCGCGTCGGCGAGGCCGCCGATCACCGGGCTCGCCAGGCCGCCGATGCTGACGGTCAGGCCCAGCGTGATCCCGCTGGCGGTGCCGATCCGCGAAGGCAGGTAGTCCTGCCCCAGCGTGACCTGCAACGAGAACGGCACGTACAGGCCCGCCGAGGTCAGCGCCACGAAGACGTACAGCGCCGGGCCCGGCACCAGCACCACGCCCGCCACGGCCACCGCCGCCACCAGGTACGACCAGCGCGCCACCGCGACCCGGCCCCAGCGGTCCGCCAGCGCGCCGCCCAGCACCGAACCCACCGCGCCGCCCGCGTACAGCACCACCAGCGCCGCGGTGCCCGCCGCCGTACCGCCGCCGACCCGCTGGGTGGCGAACAGCGCGAGGAAGGTGCTCAGGCCGGTGAAAGCGATCGAGCGGCACACCACGGCCAGCGACAGCCGCACGAACGAGGCCCGGTCGTCGGCCCCGGCCACCGGCGCCGGAGCCGTCCCGGCGGCCCGGCGGCGCTCCAGTTCGCGCAGCACCGGCAGGCACAGGACGGCGCCCGCGAGCGCCGGCAGCACCAGCAGCGGAGTCAGCCGCAGGCCGCCGCCCGAGACCACCACGGACACCAGCAGCGGGGCCGCCGCGAAGCCCAGGTTGCCGCCCAGCGAGAACCAGGCCATCCCCCGGTGGCCGTCCCGCGCGGCCAGCCGGGCGACCCGGGCGGACTCCGGGTGGTACGCGGCCACCCCGACCCCGGACAGCGCCACGAAGGCCAGGGTCAGCGGGTACGAGCCGCTCACCCCGCTGAGCGCGATGCCCACGCCGCCCACCAGCGTGCTGACCGGCAGCAGCCAGGGCAGCGGGCGGCGGTCGGTGATCGCGCCGAACAGCGGCTGCGCCACCGAGGAGAGCAGGGAGGCGGCGAGCACCACGCCCGAGACGGCGGCGTAGCCGTAGCCGCGCTCGGCCACGAAGAACGGGACCAGGGCGGCCACCGCGCCCTGGTAGACATCCACGCAGGCGTGTCCGAGGGACAGCAGGGTGATCGAGGAGTCCCGCTTGCCGGGTGTGCTCTTCGAATGGTCAGGCGCACTCGGCGCACTCGGTGCACTCGGCGTACTCGGTGTACTGGAGGTGTTGGACGCACTGGGCGTAGTGATCGGCGGGTTGTCCGGCGTTGTCTTCGGCATGCCGACATGCTCGGCGCAGCGGCGCCTGTCGGGCTTCCGATAATCTGCCAGGTGATGCCGAACATCCGCCACGACCCCGTCGCCCCGACCCGCGTTCAGCGGCTGGCGTCCGGCGCCGGGATCGACGCCCACCGCCACGACGACCACCAGATCGCCTACGCGGCCAGCGGCGTGCTCGCCATCACCACCGACGCCGGCTCCTGGGTCGCCCCCGGCACCCGCGCCATCTGGGTCCCGGCCGGCACCGTGCACGCCCACCAGGCCCACGGCGAACTGGACCTCCACCTGGTCGGGCTGCCCGCCACCGAGAACCCGCTCGGCCTGGACCGGCCGACCGTGCTCGCCGTCGGGCCGCTGCTGCGCGAGCTGATCGTCGCCTACACCCGCACCCCCGAGGACGACAGCCCCGAACGGACCCGGCTGCGCGCCGTCCTGCTCGACCAGCTGCGCGCCTCCCCGCAGCAGCCGCTGCACCTGCCCGCCCCCGCCACACCGCTGCTGCGCGCGGTCTGCGACCGGCTCCGCGCCGATCCGGCCGACCAGCGCACCCTCACCGAACTGGGCCGGGCGGCCGGCGCCAGCGACCGCACGCTCTCCCGGCTCTTCCGGGCCGACCTCGGCATGACCTTCCCGCAGTGGCGCACCCAGCTGCGGCTGCACCACGCACTGGTGCTGCTCGCCGAGGGCCTGCCCGTCACCACGGTCGCGCACCGCTGCGGCTGGTCCTCCGCGAGCGCCTTCATCGACGTCTTCCGCCGCGCCTTCGGCCACACCCCGGGCCGCCACCCCGCGTACTGACCCCGAATCGTCCGCCGCTGGTGGCAGGGTGGGGAGCATGTGCGGTCGTTTCGTCTCCACCACCACGCCCCAGGACCTCGTCGCCCTGCTCGGCGAACTGCGCTGGGATCCGGCCGAGTCGTTCGCGCCGAGCTGGAACGTGGCGCCCACCGACCCGGTGCCCGCCGTCCTGGAACGCGTCGACCGGGAGAGCGGCGAGCTGCTGCGGCAGCTGCGCCCGCTGCGCTGGGGCCTGGTGCCGTCCTGGTCCAAGGATCCCTCCGGCGGCGCCCGCATGATCAACGCCCGCTCGGAGACCGTCCACCTCAAGCCCGCCTTCCGCAAGGCCTTCACCACCCGGCGCTGCGTCATCCCCGCCGACGGCTACTTCGAGTGGCGCGAGGTGCCCGCCGCCGCCGGCCGGAAGAAGTACAAGCAGCCGTACTTCCTCAGCACCGGCTCGGTCATGCTGATGGCCGGCCTGTACGAGTTCTGGCGCGACCAGACCCGGCCCGAGGACGACCCGGTGGCCTGGCTCGCCACCGCCACCGTCATCACCACCGACGCCACCGACAGCGCCGGGCGCGTCCACGACCGGATGCCGCTCACCATCGCCCCCGCCGACCTGTCCGCCTGGCTCGCCCCCGATCTCACGGACTCCGACGAACTCCACCACCTGCTGCGCCGCCCCGCCGACGGCGCCCTGCGGGTGCGGGCCGTCTCCCCCGCCGTCAACAGCGTCCGCGCCAACGGGCCGGAACTGCTCGACCCCACCCCGGACCCGCTGGGACTGGCGGACTGACGCCGCCCGGCCGTCAGGCGATCCGGCCGGCCAGCCCGGGGTAGTCGAGGACCAGGCCGTCCCGGTCCAGCACGAGGTCGCTGCGGAAGTCCCCGGAGGCGTAGCGGACGGTGGCCCGCCCGCCGTCCAGGCCGAGGTGGGTGTAGGTCTGGCGGGAGGGGTGCACCGTCAGGTCGGGCACCCGGATCCACGCCATCAGGAAGTGCCGCTCGCCCGGGCCCCGGTGGAGGCCGTGGCGCAGCACCGGCGGGGTGTTGGTCACCGGGGAGAGCCCGAGGTCGCAGTCCAGCGCGCCGGCCAGGTCGGGCCGTTCCACGCCGTCGACGCTCCAGCGGCCGCCGTCCTGACGCAGTTCCAGCTCGCGGACGCCGTCGGCGGTCTCGGCCCGGACCCGCATCCGCCGGGTGACGAACCCCTCGCCGGTCTCCAGTTCGTACGTCAGCCAGTACGGCGCGGGCCGCGCGGCGGCGACCCGGCCGCGGGCGTGCAGGGCGGCGGCGCCGAGCTCGATCCAGGACGTCTCCAGGCCGCCCGTCTCGGCGACCTGCCAGGTGGGAACGGTGTGCGTGATCATCCGGGCACGCTACCGTCCGGTACCGACAGGCGCGCGCCCCCTCCGGGCGACCGGCGGGATCCGGTGACACGGCGCCCGCCCGCGACTACGGTGGGCGGGCGGAACCGTACGTGGGGGTGAGGGCGCCGAAGTGTTGATGTCCAGGACGACGTATGTCCGGCCCGAGGGCGGCCTGCCCGACCACGAGGCCTTCGACCAGCGGCGCCGCCCGGTCTCGCCCGCCACCGCCGGGAACCCGCACGCCGAGCAGCGGGCGGCCGTACTGCCGCCCGAGGCGGTGCGGGCCGCGCTGACCGTCGAGGCGAGCGCCCCCGCTCCCAACCTGCCGCCCCGCGCCGCGGACCGACTCGTGGGCCGCGACGGCGCGTTGCGGGCGATCGCCGAGGCGCTGTCGGACGGCGACGGCAGCGGGCTGGTCACCCAGGCCACCACGCTGCACGGCCTCGGCGGGGTCGGCAAGACCACCGTCGCGCTGCACTACGCCTACGCCGAGGCCGCGCACTACCGGCTGATCTGGTGGATCACCGCCGAGTCCGAGGAGCAGCTCGCCGAGGCCTTCGCCGACCTCGCCGTCCACCTCCACCCCACCTGGGCCCTCACCGCCCCGCCCGGCCAGCAGGTCGAGTGGGCGCTCGCCTGGCTGCGCGCCCACGACCGCTGGCTGCTCGTCTACGACAACGCCGAGGACCCGGTCCACCTCACCCCCTATCTCGGCCGGCTGCTCGGCTGCGGCCACCAGTTGGTCACCAGCCGCCGCGCCGGCGGCTGGCACCCCGGCATCCGCCCGGTGCGGATCGACGTCCTCGACGCCCCCGAGGCCACCCGGCTGCTCTGCGGCGCCGCCCACCCCGGGGCGCGGGCCGAACAGGCCGAGGTGCTCGCCCTCGCCGACGAACTCGGCCACCTCCCGCTCGCCCTCGCCCAGGCCGGCGCCTACGTGCAGCAGACCGGCACCACCTTCGCCGCCTACCGCGAGCTGCTGCGCACCAGCGGCCCGGCCCGCCCTGACGCCGGCTCCGACTCCGGTACTGGCTCCGGCGCGGTGGCCACCGTCTCCCGGCTCTGGCACACCACCCTGCGCGCCGTCCAGGCCACCGCCCCGTTCGCCGTCGAGCTGCTGCGCACGCTCGCCTGGTACGCCCCCGAGGCACTGCCGCGCGAAGCCCTGACGCCCTTCGGCGCGCGCCGCCCGGCCGAGGTCGACTCCGCGCTGCGGCTGCTCGCCGACTACAACCTGATCACCCTCGGCGAGACCGTCACCGTGCACCGTCTGCTCCAGGGCGTGCTGCGCCGTTCCGACGGCGCCCGCCTGCTGCGCCGGCGCGCCGAACAGCAGCTCGCCGAGGCCGCCGCCCGGCTCTGGCCGACCGCCGGGCCCCGGCTGCGCCGGGCGCTGCTGCCGCACATCCGCGAGCTGGCCGCCGGCGGCCCGTCCGATCACCCCACCCCGCAGACCGTCGCGCTGTACCGGCTGGCCGCCGGCGAGCTGACCGACCGGGCCCAGCGGGTGTTCGCCATCCCGCTGGTCACCGCGATGGCCGACGGCCAGACCCGCCTGCTGGGCTCCGACCACCCCGACACCCTGGCCACCCGGGGCCGGCTCGCCGAACTCCACACCCGGGCCGGCGACCCGGCCCGCGCCGTCGCGCTCTGCCGGGCGGTGGTGGCCGACCGCACCCGCCGCCAGGGCCACGACCACCCGGCCACCCTCGCCGACCGCAGCACCCTCGCCCACGCCTACCGCAAGGCGGGTGAACACCGGTGCGCCGTCGAGGAGTTCCGCGCGGTGGTGGCCGACCGGGCCCGGGTGCTCGGCGCCGACAGCCGGGAGACCCTCACCAGCCGCGCGGGCCTGGCCTACGCCCTCCAGGTGGCCGGTCAGCACCAGGCGGCGGTGGCGGAGTTCGAGCGGCTGCTGGCCGACGCCGGCCGGGTCCTGGACGACCCCGACCACCCGGACATCCTGGCCCACCGCAACGGGCTCGCGTACGCCCAACTCACCGCCGGTCAGCACCGGTTGGCCATCACCCTGTACGAGCAGGCGGTGGCCGACCGGGCCCGGGTGCTCGGCGCCGACCACCCCGACACCCTCACCAGCCGCGACTGGCTCGCGGCCGCCCACGTCGTCGCGGGAGACCACCGGGCCGCGGTCGCCGGGTACGAGGCGCTGGTCGCCGACCACGTCCGGGTCCAGGGGCCGGACCACCCGCAGACCCTCTTCGCGCGCGGCCGGCTGGCGACGGCCCACTGCGAGGCCGGGCACCCGGCCTCGGCGGTCACCCGGTTCACCGATCTGGTCGGCGACTACACCCGCGTCCTCGGGCCCGACCACCCCCACACGCTGGACGCGCGCAGCGGTCTCGCCCACGCCCACCGCGAGGCGGGCCAGCTCCGGACGGCGGTGGACGAACACCGGGCGCTGGTCCGCGACCGCGCCCGCGCCCAGGGGCCGGACCACCCCGGCACGCTGGAGGAGCGCAGCGACCTCGCCTACGCGCTGCGCGTCGCGGGCCGGACCGGCCGTGAACTGGCCGAGTTCGAGGACCTGGTGGCCCACCGCGCCCGCGTCCAGGGCCCGGACCACCCGGACACCCTGGACGAACGGTCCAACCTCACCCGCACCCTGCTGTTGGCCGGGCGCCCCCGCGCGGCGCTCGCCGAATGCCAGCGGCTCCTCGCCGACCGCGAGCGGGTCCACGGCCCCGACCACTACGAGACCTTCGAGGCTCGACTGAGCCTGGCCCGGGCCTTCGGCGACGCCGGCGACCACCGACACGCGGCGGAGCTGTGCGACCGACTCGTCGCGGACCGGCTGCGGGTGCTCGGCGCCGACCACCCCGCCGTCCTCCACACCCGCGGCTGGCAGGCCTGGCTGCACGGCGCGGCGGAGCACCACTGGCGGGCCGTGGAACTGCGCGAACGGCTGGTGGCCGACTACGACCGGGTCCACGGCCCCGACCACCCGCAGACCCTCAACGCCCGCACCGGCCTGGCCTACGCCCTCCAGAGCGCGGGACGGATCCGGGAGGCGCTCGTCGAGCGCGAACGGGTGCTGGCCGACCTGACCCTGGTGCTCGGCGCCGGGCATCCCACCACCCTCAGCGCCCGCCTCCAGCTGGCGCGGACCCACGACGAGAGCGGCGACCACCCGCGCGCCGTGGAGCTGTACGCGGAACTGGTCGCCGACTGCGTCCGGCTGTACGGCGAGGAGCACCCCCGCACCCTCAGCACCCGGTGGTGGCTCGCCTCCGCGCACGGGGACGCCGGGGAGCACCGGCACGCGGCGGAACTGTACGAAGCACTGGCAGCCGACCGCGCCCGGCTCCAGGGCCCCGACCACCCGGAGACGCTCAACACCCGCCGGTGGCACGCCGACAGCTGCCGGGAGGCGGGCGACCACCGGCGGGCCGTCACGCTGTCCGAAACCCTGGTGGCCGACCAAGCCCGCGTCCACGGACCGGAACACCCCGACACCCTGGGCGCCCGTCTGGTGCTGGCGCAGGCGCTCACCGCCGCCGGCCGGCACCGCCGGGCGCTGGAGCTCCACCAGGAGCTCGTCGCGGACCGGGCCCGGATCCAGGGCCCCGACCACCCGGACACCCTCAATGCCCGCTGGTGGCTGGCACACGACTGCCAGCGGGCCGGCGAGCACCGCCGCGCGGTGGAGCTGTACGACGCACTGGCGGCCGATCGCGGCCGGATCCTGGGCGCCGACCACCCCCAGACCCTCACCGCCCGCTGGTGGCAGGCGAACGGTCACCAGCGGGCCGGCCACCACCACCGTGCGGTGGAGCTGTTCGACGCGCTGGTGGCCGACGACACCCGGATCCGCGGTGCCGACCACCCCGAGACGCTGGCCACGCGCGCCGGACTGGCCTGGGCCACCTCCTCCGCGAACGACCACCGCCGTGCCATCGCCCGCTACGAGGCCCTGGCCGCCGACCGCACCCGGATCCACGGCGCCGACCACCCGCTGGCCCTGGACGCCCGCGGCTCCCTGGCCTGGGCGCACGCCGAGGCGGGCGACCACCGCCGCGCCGCGGAGCTGCACTCCGCGCTGGTGGCCGACCGCACCCGGCTCCAGGGCCCCGACCACCCCGACACCCTCGGCACCCGGCGCTCGCAGGCGGCGGGCCACCACGAGGTCGGCGAACTCGACCGCGCCCTGGAGCTGTACGAGGCACTGGTCGCAGACCTGGCCCGGGTCCTGGGCGCCGACCACCCCACCACCCTGGACACCCGGCTCGGCCTGGCCCAGGCCTGCCGCGAGGCGGCCGAGCACGACCGCTCGGTGGACCTGTTCCGGGCCCTGGTCGCCGACTACGAGCGGGCGCTCGGACCGGACCACCCCGACACCCTCGACGCGCGGCTCGGCCTCGCGCGGTCGGTGGTGGCGGCGGGCGACCACCCCGCCGCCGCCGAGCTGTACACGGCGCTGCTGGCCGACCAGGAGCGGGCGCAGGGCCCGGACCACCCGGACACGCTCACCACCCGGTGGTGGCAGGCCGCCGCCCACCGCGACGCGGACGACCAGCGCCGCGCGGCCGAGGCCTTCGGCGCCGTCGCCGCCGACCGGGCCCGGGTGCTCGGCCCGGACCACCCCGACACCCTCAACACCCGCTGGTGGCAGGCCTCCTCGTACCGCGCGGGCTACGACCTCCAACGCGCGCTCGACCTGGCCGTGCCCCTGGTCGCCGACACCGAGCGGGTGCTCGGGCCCGACCACCCCGACGCCCTCGGCGCCCGGTTCCTGCTGGCCTGGACGTACCGGTCGGGCGGCGACCACCGCCCCGCGACGGAACTCGACGAGGCGCTGCTGCGGGACCGGATCCGGCTCCAGGGCCCGGACCACCCCGACACCCTCGCCTGTCGCGGCAGCCTCGCCCAGGACCGCCGGCTCGCGGGCCTCCTGCACCAGGCCGAGGCCGAACGGGAGGCGCTGGCCGCCGACCGTGCGCGCATCCACGGCCCCGACCACCCGGACACCCTCCTCCAGCTCTCCCAACTCGCCGAGGCCGTCCTCGCCACCGGCGAACTCGACCGCGCCACAGCCCTGTTCACCGAGCTGATCGCCCACCGGACCCGGGTCCAGGGCGCGGACCACCCGGACACCCTCGGCGAGCGCTCCGGCCTCGCCTCCGTCCACGCCTGCGCCGGCCGGCAGCGGCAGGAGATCGTCGAACGGCTGATGCTGCTCGCCGACCACGAGCGCGTACACGGCCAGGACCACCCCGACACCCTCACCGCGTGCACCGACCTCGCCCACGCCCACCGCCGCCGCTGGGAGCACGACCGCGCCGACGCGCTCTACCGCGCCCGCGCCCTGCTGGCCGACCGCACCCGGATCCTCGGTGCCGAACACCCCGGCGCCCCGGACACCATCGATGCCCTCGACTCCCTCGACTCCCTCGACGACCGGGACAGCATCGCGCTCAACCTCGTCGAGGCCGGCCGGTACGCGGAGGGCGCCGACTGCTACCGGGAGGCGCTGGCCGCCGCCGAATCGGCCCTCGGCCCGGAGCACCTGCTCGCCCACGCCGTACGGTACGGCCTCGCCCAGGCGCTGCTGCTCGCCGGGGACCACGCCGGCGCGATCGCCGAACTGTCGCCCCTGACGGCGGACTGGACCAGACCCGCCGGCCCCGCCCTGCCCGGCCTCGTCCGGTCCGGGTGCGTCCTCGCCGTCGCCCGCCACCTCAACGGGGAGCACGAGGCGGCGGTGCGCCTGGCCGCCACCCTCGCCGCCTGTGCGGACGACGCCCTCGGCAGCACCGACGACGCCACCCTCGCCGCCCGCGAGGCCCACGCGCTGCTGCTGGCCTGCGGCCCGCGGCCGCTGCGCGCCGTCGTCCGGCTGGAGGAACTCGCCGAGGAGTGCGCCGCGAGCCACGGCCCGCGCAACTCCCTCACCCTGAGCATCCGCCAGAGCCTCGCCCACGCGCGGCTGCGGGCCGGCGACGCCGTCGGGGCGGTGCGGGTGTACGAGGGCATCGTCGCCGACCGGCTCCCGGCCGGGACACTGCTGACCGGACACCGGCACGCCGACGACGTCGCCGTCAGCCTCGGTACCCTGCGCCCCGGGCTGCTCCCGGTGTTCCCCACCCTGGCCGTCGGCCTGGCCGCCGCGCTCGCCGCGAGCGGGCGCCGGGACGCCGCCCGGGACCTGCTGGTGGCCGTCCACACCGCGCGCCGGACCCTGATGGGCCCCGGCCATCCGCTGGCGGTGGAGAGCCGGACGGCCCTGGCCCGACTCGACGGCGGCGCAGCGGAGTCGCCGGCCCCACTTGACGACGGCGGGCCGGAGTCGCTGCCGGCCGCACCCGTCCGCGCGGAGCTCGGGCCGGAACCGTCCGAGCCGGCCGCACTGATCCGGTGCTCGCGCGGGGAGCGGCGCCGCTCCCCGGCGCCCGCGGTACCGAGGACGGCCTGGCGGCCCCGGCTCACCCTGCTCGACGAGCCGGCGGTGGGGGCCGCCGTGCGGCTGGAGCTGCGGTTGGAACCCGAGGTGCCGCAGGCCGACCCCGGCGAGCTGCCGGGCCTGCGCCTGGTGGCCGTCGCCGCCTCGGACGCCGTGCTCGATCCACCCGTCGCCGACTACAGCCCGGCCGGGGAGCCCGCCCGCTTCGCGCTGACCCCGTCCGTGCCGGGGCCGCACACCGTCCGGATCACCGTCTACGACCGGGGGCACGGCTCCGTGCTCCAGGACCTGTCCACCGTCGTCGACGTCCCGCACGTCCCGCGCGTCCCCCAAGTCGGCCAAGTCGGCCAAGTCCCCACCGTCACCGACGTCACCCACATCGCCCAGGACGAGGAGTAATCGCGTGGCCCGGGACCTCCTCGTCGAGATCCGTCAGAACCCCTCCGCCGACTTCACCCGGCTCCCCCGGCAACAGGCTCCGGACGCCCCGCAGGCCAAGGAGCCGGCCCCGCTGGACCTCGTGGTCTCGCTGCGCCGCCACCGCGACGACCTGCTCGTCTCCGCCTTCCGGCCCGGCGAGCGCACGCCCTGGTCCCGCCCCCACCGCGCGGAGCTGAAGGTGTCCGCCCCCGCCCTGCTCGCCCGGGCCTCCCGGCTGCGGACCATCTGGCGCGACCGCCTGGTCCAGTACGACCCGGAGCCGATCGGCGGCTACCCCTTCGCCCAGGCCGTCGACTTCAACCGGCTGGCCGGCGTCGCCGAGCGGCAGGTCGCCGAACTGGCCGAGGAGGGACGGTACTTCCTGGAGGTGATGCTCGACGGGCCGGACCGCGAACTCACCGTCTTCCGCGACTACCTCACCCGGACGCTCACCGAGAGCGGCTCGCTGCGGATCAGCTTCGACTCCGACCTCCACCTGCCCTGGCCGATGCTCGCCGTCGACGGCGGCCACGCCGACCCGTGGGCGGACTTCCTCGGCCACCGCCACCAGGTCGAGCAGACCGGCGCCGGCTACCCGCCGATCCAGCCGCCGTACCCGGCCCGCGCCAGGCCCGTCACCAGCCTCAACACCGACGACCAGCTCACCGACGTCGGCCGGGCCCCCGAGGTCCGCAAACTGCTGGAGGACCGCTCCCAGCTGACCGTGCGCACCGAGTCCGAACCGCTGCTCAAGGCGCTGTCCTCCGCCGTGCTGGACGAGGACGTCATGTACTTCTGGTGCCACGGCCAGTTCGTCGCCGGCGACTCCCCGTACGAGCAGCTCGCCGTCCGGCTCTCCGACGACCGCCAGATCGACGCCGACCTGGTGCGCCGCCACCGCCGCCGGCACGCCGAGGCGCCGGACGCCATGTTCCGGCCGTTCGTGCTGCTGAACGCCTGCCACACCGGGCAGTCCACGGCCGCCGAACTGGAGCACCTCGGCCGGGCACTGGTCGACCTCGGCGCCAACGGTGTGCTCGGCCCGCAGATCGAGATCCCGCAGGTCTTCGCCGCCGAGTACGCCTTCGCCTTCCTCGACCTCTACCTGACCGGGGAGTCCACGGCGGGCGAGATCACCCAGCAGTTGGTCCGGTGGTTCGCCCGCGAGTACCGCAACCCGCTGGCGCTCACCTACTCCCTGCACTGCGGCCTCGACAGCATCCTGGAGCTGACCCCGTGACGGCGCCCCCGCCCATCGCCACCGCCACCGCCACCGTCGACCTGGACGAGGAGGGCCGGCTGCTCGTCCCCGGCACCCGCACGCCGGTGCCCGAGGCCCGGATCGCCCAACACCTCGCCCGGCACCTGCGCATCCCCCCGCGGGCGACCGACGTCTACGTCTACGTCCACGGTTGGCAGACCAGCCCCGCCGCCGCCGACCGCTCGGCCGCCGCCCTGCTCACCGAGGCCGCCGCCCTGCACCGGTCCGCGCCGACCGCCTACCCCGGGCTGACCAGGGGGTTCCGCCCGTGGTGCGTGGTGGTGCGCTGGCCGTCCTCCAGCCTGCCGTCGCCGGCCGGCTACCGCCGGATCCGGGCCCGGGCGCACGCCATGAGCGCCCAGGGGCAGGCCGGGCGCGTCCTGGGCCACCTGCTCGGCTACCTGGACGCCGACCGCGGCGACCCGGCCGCGCCCCGCGTCCTGGCCAACCGCAACGGCCAGTACCTGCACCTGGTCGGCCACTCCTTCGGCGGCCGTTTCCTCTGCGAGGCCGTCCAGTACGCGGCCGACCGGCCCGCCGGGCCACCGGTGCTGGGCTGGAGCCGGCCGGGCGACCCCACCCGGCCGTTCACCGTCGACAGCGCGCTGATCTTCCAGATGGCCGCGCCCCGCGACGCCTTCACCCACCTCTTCCCCCGGCTGTTCCTCGGCCCCGGCCGGCCCGGCGCCCCGCTGCGCGGCCCGCTGGTGCTCACCCACTCCCGCTGGGACCGCGCCACCGGCTTCTGGCACCTGCGCGCCGAGGGCCGCCCGGGCATCGGCCACTCCGGCACCGGCGTCGCCCCCGTCCCCCAGTTCAGCACCCGGCTGCGCCCGACCGCCTCCCCGTACCCGCACGCCGAGTTGGACCACCCGATCGTCAACATCGACGCCGCCCGGGTCTACCGCGGCGGCCTGGCCACCCGCCTCAACCCGGCGGGCGCCCACTCCGACTTCCACCACCCCGAATCCGCCCACCTGCTGCTCAGCCTCGCCGCCCACTCACGCTGACCGGACGGGCCCGTCGTCCCGCTCGGGTGCCCCGACCGATCCACGCCAGCCGCCGCGCGGGTCAGTCCGCGCCGGTCAGTCCTGCGGGGTGAACGACTCCAGGTAGGCGGCCGCCTTCGCGGGGTCGAGGAACCACTGCTCCAGGTCGGCCGGGTCGTTGAAGGCGTTGGCGAACCGGTCGGCGACGGGCGGGAGTTGACCGGCGGCGCCGAGCAGGTGCAGGACGTGCTCGGGCGGCGGCGCGAGCATCGCGTTGCTCCAGACGGTGCTGGGGCGCACGGTCTGCCAGAAGCGGTCGAAGGCGGCCCGCATGAAGTCGCGGTCGAACGGCTTGTCGCCGTGCGCGAGGATCGCGTCGAGGTAGCCGGCCGCGCACCGGGCGGCGTTGTTGGAGCCCTGGCCGGTGATCGGGTCGTTGAGGACGACGACGTCCGCGACGCCCAGCGCCGCTCCGCCGCCGGGCAGTTCGCCGACCGGGTGGCGGACGACGGGGGTGAAGCGCCCGGCGAGGGTGGCGCCGGCGTCGGTGAGTTCGATTCCGGCCCGGGCGCGGTCATACTCCCAAGGAGTGAAGGCCTTCATCAGGTCGAGCGTCACCCGCAGGTGTTCGGCCGGGTCGCGGACCCCGTCGAAGGCGTCCGCCGGGCCGCCCGGGGCGGCCTCCCAGAGCAGGATGTCGCACGGGCCGGCCGCGGTCAGCGCCGGCATGACGAACAGTTCGCCGACGCCGGGCACCACGTTGCAGCGGACGGCGGGGAAGTCGTGCTCGGGGCGCGGGCCGAGCCCGTACACGTAGCTGGCGGCCAGCGCGCGCTGCGGCCGGTCGTAGCGGGAGCGCTCGTGGTCGCGCTCGAACATCGCGGCCAGGTCGCCCTTTCCGGCCGCGACCAGGACCAGGTCGTAGGAGCCGGAGAGGTGTTCGAGGTCGCCGACGGTCACCGGGCGGACCACGACCCGGCCGCCGCGCCCGGCGAAGGTCTCCAGCCAGGCGGGCATCTTCAGCCGCTGGTCGACGGACTGCGCGGGCGCGTCCAGGCGCCCGACCCAGTCGATCACCCGCGCGGACTCCGGCCCGGCGACGGAGACTCCGACGCCCTCGATCCGGGGTGCGGTGTCCGCCCAGAGGTCCAGGCCGAGGTCGCGTTCGGTCCGCAGCGCGGCGTCGAACATGCACTGGGTGGACAGCACCCGGCCGCTCCGGACCGCGTCCGCGTCGCGGTCGGTCATCACCGTCACGTCGTAGCCGTGGGCCTGGAGCCCCAGGGCCAGTTGGAGGCCGGCCTGCCCCGCGCCGACGATCAGAACTCTGCGCATCGTCTCCGCTTTCCTGGTTGTACGTCCTGGCCCGGCCTCAACACCCGTCCGTCCGTGGGCTGGTGAGCCCGCGGGGGGAGGTGGGCACCGGTCGGCCGCCAGTCGCGCTGCCAGTGGCCTGGATACCAGTCATCGGGCACCCGCGTCCACGGCCCGCGCACGCCCGGCCGGGAACGTCACCGTCCGCGGTCGGACGCGGTCGAACAAGCGATTTGAAAAATTCTTCAACTTCATACATGCTGGCGAGCCGCCGACCCCCGGCCCGACCCGAGAGGACAGCCCGCGCGCATGAGCGACCACCTCCCCCCGTGCCCGTCGTGCTCCAGCGAGTACACCTATGAGATGAACGCCCTCATGGTCTGCCCGGAGTGCGGCCACGAGTGGATGCCCGCGGCAGGCGCCGCCGCCGAACCGGCCGGCCCGGACGAGCGGGTGATCCGGGACGCGGTCGGCAACGTGCTCAGCGACGGCGACACCGTGACCGTCGTCAAGGCGCTCAAGGTCAAGGGCAGCGTCTCCGGCATCAAGGCGGGCACCAAGGTCCGCAACATCCGTCTGGTCGGCGGCGTCGACGGCCACGACATCGACTGCCGGATCGAGGGGTTCGGCGCGATGCAGCTCAAGTCGAGCGTGGTCAAGAAGGCCTGACCGGGCCCGCGCCCGGCGCGAAACGGCGGCGGCCCGTACGGCGGCGGGGGGGCGGGGGGGGCCGCCCCCGCGTCGGTCCCCCCCCGCGCCCGCGCCCGGGGGCCCC
>NZ_JBFBHW010000045.1:0-72337 GCF_040685395.1 Kitasatospora sp. NPDC088779
AGGGGGGACCCTGTGGGAGAGTAGGACGCCGCCGAACAATCATTCACAGAGAACCCCCATCCGGGAAACCGGATGGGGGTTCTCTGCATTTCCGGATAATCTCAACAATCCGCTCGGGCTATGTCCACCCGCAGGTGGTGCTAGGACCACCTCGCAATTGGGGTGGCATGGCCAGTGCCTGGAGCGGGTCGTTCGTGAACACTTGTGGAGGACGATCGAGACCGGCATCAGGAGTTTCCGTGGCAACAGCGAGTCGAACGAGCGGCGTGACCGTGCGCGCGCAGGCCGAGGCGGCCGTCGCGTCGGGCGGCCAGGGGCTGGTGCGGCTGGCCCTCCTGGTGGTGGGCGCGGTGCCGGGGCTGGTGCTGCCGGTGGGAGCGGCGGTGGCGGCAGGTGGGGTCACGGCCTCGGTCTTCCAGGATTCCTACTACCCGGTGGTCCTGTTCGGCCTCGCGGTGGCGGCCGTCGCCGGCGCCCTGGTGGCGGTCCTGTTCGTGCGCCGGACGGCGAGCCGGACGCGCCAGCAGCTGGAGCGCTGGTACGGCATCCGCCTGCCGGCCGTGTACCAGCCCCGGCCCGCGTTGGAGCTGGACGAACGTGGGCATTGGTGGACGGGCTACTCGTACCACCGTTCCCGGACGGTCGCGAAGTACGCGCAACTGCTGCACTGGGGCGCCCGGGACCGGACCACCCGGTCGGAGGTGGCCTGGCTGGCCATCAGCCCCGTCCTGGTGGTGGCGCTGGCGGGTCCGGTGGCCATTCTGATGGTGCTGGGCGTGGCCTGCATCCTGACGCCGCTGCCTGTGGACGGGTTCGGGCCGGTGCCCGCGCGCCTGGTGTCGGTCCTGCTGAGCGCCGCGCTCGGGCTCGGCATGGTTGCGGTCGGGGTGCTCGTGGCACCGTACGCGGTGCGCGGGTACGCCGAGGTGGCCCGCCGGGTACTGGACCAGGACGGCCGGGCGACGCACGCCCAGCTGACCAGGCGGGTGGCCGAGCTGACCGAGACCAGGGCGGACGCGGTCGGCGACCAGGCGGCGGAGCTGCGGCGGATCGAGCGGGACCTGCACGACGGCGCGCAGGCGCGACTGGTCGCGATAGGGATGACGCTGGGCACGATCGAGCACCTGATGGACACCGATCAGGCAGCAGCTCGGGAGTTGCTCTCCGAGGCGCGGCAGTCCTCGGCCCGGGCGCTCCAGGAACTGCGGGACCTCGTTCGCGGCATTCACCCACCGGTGCTCGCCGAGCGTGGACTGGGCGACGCCGTGCGCGCCTTGGCGCTGGACAGCGCCCTGCCGACCGAGGTGTGCGTGAGCCTGCCGGACCGTCCGCCGGCGCCGGTGGAGGCGGCGGCCTACTTCAGCATCTGCGAGCTGCTGGCCAATGCGGCCAAGCACTCCGGGGCGGAGCAGGTGTGGGTGGACATCCTGTACCGGGCCGGGCTCCTGCGGATCACGGTGACGGACGACGGGGTGGGCGTGGCGGATCCGTCGCGGGGCACCGGCCTGCGCGGGATCGAGCGGCGATTGGGTACCTTCGACGGTGTCCTCGCCATCGACAGCACGTCAGGCGGTCCGACCACCATCACCTTGGAGCTGCCGTGCGAGTTGTCCTCGCCGAGGACCTCTACCTCCTTCGCGAAGGCCTGATCCGACTGCTGGAAGCGCACGGTTTCACCATCGCCGCGGCCGTGGAGACGGGCCCCGAACTGCTGGAGGCGTTGCTGACCCACCGGCCGGACGTGGCCGTGGTCGACGTCCGGCTGCCCCCGACGCTCACCGACGAGGGGCTGCAGGCGGCGCTGAAGGCCCGCAAGGAGATCCAGGGCCTGCCGGTGCTGGTGCTGTCGCAGCACGTCCAGCAGCTGTACGCGCGGGAACTGCTGGCCGACGGCACCGGCGGGATCGGATACCTGCTGAAGGACCGGGTGTTCAACGCCGACCAGTTCATCGACGCGGTCCGCCGGGTGGCGGCCGGCGGAACGGCGATGGACCCGGACGTGATCGCGAAGCTGATGCAGATCACCTCGCGTCGGCCCGGCCCGTTGCTGCGGCTGTCCCCGCGCGAGCGCGAGGTACTGGAGCTGATGGCCGAGGGCTGCTCCAACTCGGCGATCGCCGCCCGCCTGGCGGTCAGCGACGGCGCGGTGGCCAAGCACATCGCCAACATCTTCACCAAGCTCGAACTGGCCCCGGCCGAGGACGCCAACCGCCGGGTGCTCGCGGTGCTGACCTACCTCAACGGAACGGCCGGGCCGAAGGGCTGACGATCCGCCCGGTCCACGGCGGGCCGGTCGTCAGCCCCGGACGGTGACACGCCAGGCTGCGGAAACGCTGAAACAGGTGTACGAGTAAACTCCGGTGGGCCGAGCCCGGAGGTCGCTCAGCCGTCCGGCGCCCCGACAAGCGGGAACCGGCAGCCGAGGCAGCGTACGGCAGCAGCCGACATCCAGGGGTTGATAGACGTAATGGCACGCCCAACGCTCACCAAGGCCCATCGGGGCCTGCTCGGCCTGGTCGCGGCCGGCGCCTGCATCATTTCGGGCATCGGCTTCGCGGGCTCGTACAACGCGGTGCGCGAACTGGCCCAGGAGAAGGGCTTCGGGGCCTTCTCCTACGCCTTTCCGATCGGCGTCGACGCCGGCATCGTCGTGCTCCTCTCGCTCGACCTGGTACTGACCTGGCTGCGGATTCCCTTCCCGATGCTGCGGCAGACGGCCTGGGTGCTGACCGTCGCCACCATCGCCTTCAACGCGGCCGCCTCCTGGGGCGATCCACTTGGCATGGGGATGCACGCCGTCATCCCGGTGCTCTTCGTGGTCGTGGTCGAGGCCTCCCGGCACGCGGTCGGCCGAATCGCGGCGATCACGGCCGACCGGCACATGGACTCGGTCCGGGTGATGCGCTGGCTGCTCTCCCCGGTGCCGACCTTCAAGCTCTGGCGCCGGATGAAGCTCTGGGAGCTGCGCTCCTACGACGAGGTCGTCCGGCTGGAGCAGAACCGCCTGGTCTACCGGGCGCAGCTGCGCTTCCGGTACGGCCGCGGCTGGCGCCGCTCGGCGCCGATCCAGGCCCTGCTGCCGCTCAAGCTGGCCAAGTACGGGGTGCCGCTGGACCCGACGCTGTTCGACCGTCTGGACGAGGAGGCGCGCGAGCGCGAGGCTCGGGAGGTTCTGGCGGAGAAGGAGGCGCTGGAGCTCCAGCGGCAGGACGGCCGCGCCGCCACGGCCATCGCCCAGGCCGAGGCCGCCGCGCCCGCGGCTCCCGTCGCCGCCGCCCCGGCTCCCGCTTCGGCCCGCCCGGAGCCGGTCCAGCAGCCGCAGCAGATACAGCAGGTCCAACCCCAGGCCCAGACCCAACCCCAGCCCGAACCGGCCCCGGCCCCGGCTCCGGTCGCCGTCGCGCCGATGTCCGCCGAGGTGGCCGCGCCGATGCTGGCGAAGCTGGCGGCCGTCCGGCTGCGCGCCGCGCAGGAGCCGGACGGAGTGGCGCAGGAGGCCCCGCAGCCGCACCGCGAGGAGCTGAACGTGTGGACCGAGCGCCCGGTGCGCACCACGGGCCACCCGTCCGACGCCGCCCCCGGCGGGCGGGTGCCCGGCCAGGCCTCGCCGTGGTTCAAGCCCCCGCGCCCGGTCGCCGAGGAGCCGGTCCTCCCGCAGCAGCCCCAGGCCCAGGTCGCTCAGGCGGCGGGGCTCGCCGCCGAGCCGCAGCCCCGCCACCCCGGGCAGCCCGTCCCGGCCGGGCAGCCCGCTCAGGCCGAGCAGCCCGTCCACGGCGAGGAGTTCGTCGCGGCCGAGCAGTTCCCCGTCCACGACGAGGAGTCCGCGCCCCGCTCGGCTCCGTCCCGGCTGGATCCGGACCTGGCCTATGACGCCCTGGTCAGCTACATGGACAACCACGAGCACCAGCCCGACCCACAGCGCCTCGCCGAGTGGCTGACCAAGCAGTACGGCGTCACCGGCAACCGCCCGGACGGCTCGGTCCACCCCAAGGACGTCGCCGAGCTCTACCCGCAGCTGCGCGACCGCTACGCCGCCGCCGGGAGGGACTGACCCGGGCCGCCTCGGCCGGACGCTCCGTCGAATGCTCCTCCGCCCACCGCTCGGTCGGCCATTGACGCCCGGTCCGACCGGAGCTACCTTCGCCTCAACAAACTGTTGAAGTGCTGGTCCGGCGTGGAGGAGTGCGGATGTCGCAGGTCGAGGTCGACGGTAACGGACCGACGGGCGGGGCCTCCTTCTCCGCCGCCGCCCGCGCCGCCGTGGAGGCGCTGCTCGCCCCGGTCGACGCCGACCTGGCGCGCCGCTACCCCGGCGACACCGGGACCAGGCAGCCGGTGCACACCGTCTACGTCCCGGCCGACGCCTTCGCCGCCGACACCGTAAGGGAGTGGGGCCGCCAGGCCCTGGAGGCCTTCGACACCCACGCCGGCACCCCCGCCGAGCTGGCCCGTGCCCTCGGCGTGGCCGACGACGAACTGCTCGCCGACGTGCACGCCCGGGTCCGCGCCAAGCTGGAGCGCGAGCCGGTCGAGGACCTGCGGATCGACTTCGAGGACGGCTACGGACCCCGCCCGGACGCCGAGGAGGACGCCGCCGCCGTTCGCGCCGCCGAACTGGTCGCCGCCGCCGTGGCCGAGGGCACCGCACCGCCGTACCTCGGCATCCGGATCAAGTGCATGGAGGCGGCCGTCCGCGACCGCGGCATCCGCACCCTGGAACTGTTCCTGGCCACCCTGCTGGCCGGCGGCGGCCTGCCGGACGGCCTGGTCCTCACCCTGCCCAAGGTGACCTACGCCGAGCAGGTCACCGCGCTGGTCCGGCTGCTGGAGGACTTCGAGCGCCGTGCCGGGCTGCCCGCCGGCCGGATCGGCTTCGAGATCCAGATCGAGACCACCCAGGCCATCCTCGGCCCGGACGGCCGGGCCACCGTGGCCCGGATGATCGAGGCGGCCGAGGGCCGCGCCACCGGGCTGCACTACGGCACCTTCGACTACAGCGCCTCCTGCGGCGTCAGCGCGGCCCACCAGAGCATGGACCACCCGGTCGCCGACCACGCGAAGGCGGTCATGCAGGTGGCCGCGGCCGGCACCGGCGTCCGGCTCTCCGACGGCTCGACCAACGTCATCCCGACCGGCTCCACCGAACAGGTGCACGCCGCCTGGAAGCTCCACCACGACCTGGTCCGCCGCTCGCTGGCCCGCGCCTACCACCAGGGCTGGGACATGCACCCAGCGCACCTGCCGACCCGCTACGTCGCGGTGTACTCCTTCTACCGCGAGGGCCTGGCGGCCGCCGCCGCCCGGCTGGCCGCGTACGTCGCCAAGGCGGGTGGCGACGTGATGGACGAGCCGGCCACCGCCCGGGCGCTCAGCGGCTACCTGCTGCGCGGCCTGGACTGCGGCGCCGTCGACCCGGCCGAGGTCACCGCGCTGACCGGCCTGGACCGCGCCCGGTTGGACGCCCTGGCCGGGCGCTGACCCCGCGACCGGCCGACGAAGCCCGGCCAGGGCCTGTGGCGTGTCTTGTGGGTCAGGCCGGGACCGACCTGACCCACAAGACACGCCCTAAGCTGGCGGTGCCGCCCCGGGACGCCCGGGGTGTGCGCCGCCAGCCGTCGCCGTTTCCGGGAGAACCACCGCGTCATGTCCGCCACGCCGGAACCGACCGCCAGGCCGTACCTCACCATCCGGCGGGCCGGCAGTCACGAGACCGAGATCAAGAAGTCCCGGTTCATCTGCCACCTCGCCCGGGTCGCCGACGAGGAGGAGGCGCAGGCCTTCATCGCCGGCATCCGCAAGCAGTACTGGGACGCGCGGCACAACTGCACCGCCTTCGTGGTCGGCGACGAGCAGCGCCGCGAGCGTTCCAGCGACGACGGCGAGCCCGGCGGCACCGCCGGGGTGCCGATGCTGGAGGTGCTGCGCCGACGCGGCCTGACCGACACCGCCGCCGTGGTGACCAGGTACTTCGGCGGCATCAAGCTCGGCGCGGGCGGCCTGGTGCGGGCGTACGGGAACGCGGTGTCCGAGGCGGTGGACGAGGTCGGTCTGCTGGAGCGGCGGCCGGTGGCGCTGCTCGCGGTGACGGCCGACCACGTGCGCGCGGGGCGGGTGGAGAACGACCTGCGGGCGGCCGGGTACACGGTCAGCGACCTGGCCTACGAACCGGCCGGGGTGCGGATCGAGGTGGGCGTACCGCAGCCGGAGGTGCCGGCCTTCCACGCCTGGCTGGCCGAGGCGACCGGCGGTACCGCCGTCGCGGTCCCGGCCGGCCGGACGTACGTCGAGGTGCCGGTCTGATGCCGGAGCAGACGGGCGGCGGCGCTTTCGGCCACCTATTCGGCCAGATCGCGGCCGATCCGTTTCGGAGCCTTGCGGGGCGTGCCTAGCCTGGTCCGGTCGTCGAGCAGGAAGCCGCCCCGAGATGCCCGTCGTCCAGACCGTCACCCTGCCGCCGGGGGCCAGCACCGGCTGGCACTACCACCCGGGCCGGGTGGACGTGGTGGTGCTGTCCGGGACGCTGACCCGGACCCTGCACGACGGCCGGGTCGAGGTCAGCCGGGCCGGGGACTCGCTGGTCGAGGAGGCCGGACCGGTCCACGTCCACGTGGGGCGCAACCTCGGGGACGAGCCCGTGGTGCTGATCGCGAGCTACGCCGCCCCGGCCGGTTGCGCGTTGGCGGTGCCGGTCGCGGAGCCCGAGTGGAGTCGCAGCGGTGCCCGGCCCGCCGAGGCCTGACCCGCCGATGTCCGAGCAGGGCCGCTCCGGCGCTGTCGCTCGTCGCTCGTCGCCCGCCGCCCGGCGCTGAGGGCGGGTCGGACCGGGAGCCGCGCCACGCGGTGCGCGGCTTGAGCAGATTCACCCGAACGTATTGACGTGGCCCGGAGTTGGAACTTCCGCTCCGGGCCGTGGCGTTTCCTGGGCAAGGATCCGGCCGAACCGGACGAATAACCCATCGATGGAGGACACCAGACCCCACCCCGCACCACGGAGGTATGCGCATGACCTCAGACCGCTTTTCGTCGCCCGCCGGCGCCGACCTGACCGGCCCCGCGACGCCCTACCGGATGACCGTCACCACCACCGTCCCGCACCGCGAGGCCGTCGCCCTGGCCGACGAGCAGCTCGCCGCCTGGCTGAAACAGGAAGGCTGCGAGGAGCCCCCGCCGGCTCCCCGCGCCCTCACCGGGCCGCCCCCGGCCGGATCGGCCTCGACGGGGACGGCTCCAAGCCGACCGGAACCGCCCGAACTGACGCCCCCTGGACTGACGACGTCCGGACCGGCGCAGTCCCGATCGGCCCCCGCCGCCGAGCGACTGCGCCTGGGCGACCGCGTCCTGCTCGACCGCGACCGGGGCCCGCTGCGCGGCGGCCCGGCCGCCGGCCGCTACGACCGCC
The DNA here is from genome assembly GCF_040685395.1 of Kitasatospora sp. NPDC088779. Classification (NCBI taxonomy): domain Bacteria; kingdom Bacillati; phylum Actinomycetota; class Actinomycetes; order Kitasatosporales; family Streptomycetaceae; genus Kitasatospora; species Kitasatospora sp. NPDC088779. Next base: position 7,400 of record NZ_JBFBHW010000045.1, read on the forward strand.
GACGCCTGCGCACCCCGACCCCGCACGGCACCCAGCAGCTCACCCTGACCGTGGCCACCGGGGCCGACGGCCCCACCTGGGTCCGGCTGGAGGCCGAGACGCACAGCACCGGCAACGGCGTGCGGACCCCCTGCCGGGTGCCGGTGCCCGAACTCGCCCGCACCCTCCTGCCGCTGCTCGACGCCACCGACGGCCCGGCCGCCGTCCACCCGGCTCCCCGGGTGATCACCGCCGGCGAGGTCGACGGCCTGATCGACGAGCTCTGCGACCCGGAGCGCCGGCTGCCCGTCGTGGTCGCCAGCGTCCCGGTGAACCTCCCGCTCGACCGCTGGGTCGAGGACGTCGTCCGCCCGCTCTGCCACCAGCTGCCCGGCCTGGCCACCGCCTACGTCCTGGACCCGGGCGCCCGGACGGGGTTCAACGTCGCGCTGGAGTACCACAGCGTCTACGGCGGAGCGGTGCGCACCTACCTGCCCGAGGTCGACCCCGCCTCCCGGTGCGACGGCGCCCGGCACCCGGTGCTCGCCCGGGGGCGAATAGAGCAGGACATCCGCCGTGCGGCCGGGCTGCTCGCCCGCGAGCCGCGCCGGCTCGCCGCCGACCTGCCGCTGCCGCCCCCGCTGGCGGCCGTCCCGGTGCTGCGGGTCGCCCCGGCGCCTCCCCGCGCGGCCGTCAGCCCGGCTGGGGACCCGGCCGTCGCCCGCGCCGAGCTGGCCGCGCTGGTCCGGGAGGAGCAGCAGGACCGGGCCGAGCAGCAGGCCAGGGCCGACGAGCTGGAGCGGGTCCGGCGCACCCTGCGCCACGAGCGCCGGGACAACCGCGTGGGTCGGGAGAACCGGGACAAGCAGGACGGCCGCGAGGGTCATGAGGGCCGCGACCGTCCGGAGCTCCGCGAGCGCCACGACGGTCGGGACAGCCGGGACGGCCACGTACGGGCCGGCTCCCGCGCCCTCACCGGGCGCCACTGCATCCTCCAGGGCGCCGCCGGGCACTTCGCCGCCAAGCCGTCCGCCCGGCCCGCGAAGCCGGAGACCTTCACCGAACTCATGGCCAGGATCGACGAGTTCCCGCTGCTGACCTTCACCGGTGACCAGAAGAACGCGCTCGCCCTGGACGGGCTCCGGTGCTCCGGCGCAGGCTGGGCCCGGCTCGCCTGGGACGGGCTGACCGCCCTTCAGGAGTACGCCGAGGCGGCGGTCCGCGGCGCGGCCGGCGGCGACTTCAAACAGTGGTGCGAGCACACCCCGGAGGGCTGCCACCACTTCCCGCCCCGCAAGGCGGTGCGCGGGGAGTCCCGGACGGTGTTCAGTCACACCAAGTGGAAGCGCGAACGGATGCTGCCCGTCCCGGAGAGCGTGGACGCCTCCCGGCGCGCCTTCATGGGCGCACACCTGCGGATCGGCGGCGGCCGTACCGCGCCCCGGCTGCACTACCTCGACGACTGCTCGGGCAGTGGCCGGATCTATGTCGGCTACATCGGCCTGCACCTGACCAACACCCGGACCAACTGAGAGGCTGGGCTGACCACTGCCGCCCGTTCGGTGGACAATGTCCGGCAGGGGCGGGCCGCAGGGTCGCCGGCCGCCCCGGGCAGGCGCCGGACGAGCATGGGGGAACGACGACCGATGCAGCACTCAGCAGACGGCCAGCCCGACGGCACCGCCACCGTCCAGTTCCCCCGGCCGGGCTTCCTCGCCTCGGTCTTCAGAGAGCTCAACACCGACCAGGGGCAGGGCCTGGACCCGGACGCCGCTGGCCCCGGCCCGGCCGCCCCCGGTACGTCCGGTGACGTCATGCCCGATGACGGTGCGTCCGGTGGTGACGTGTCCGATGACGGCACGTCCGGTGGTGCGGCGTCCGGCGACGGCCCGGCCGAGCCCGAGGAGTCCATCGCCGCCCACGGCCGGGCCGCCGCCCTGACCCACCACCGCACGCTCACCGTCCAGGCCGAGCACGACCGGCTGGCCGACCTGCTCCGGCGGGCCGCACTGCCCGTCTCGGCCATGGACTTCGAGAGCCAGCTGCGCCACTACGAGCCCCGCCCCTACCCGGCCGACGGGCCGGAGACCGGCAGTGAGGCCGAGCCCCGCTGGGCGGACTTCGCGCCCGCCGGGCCGGCCACCGCCGACCCCGACGGCGCCCCGGCCCGCCGCCTGCTCGACTCCGGCTACCAGCGCGAACTCGCCCAGGCCCGGCTGGCCCACCAGCGTTCCCTGCGCGAGTGGCGCACCCGCCGGGCCGAGGCCGGCAACCCAGCCGCCGACGAGTCCCGGCGCGTCCACGAGGCGGCCGAGGAGGCCCGGGCCCGCGCCGTGCGGGAATACAACGAGAGCCTGGAGGAGTGCCGGCGGGCCTACCGGCTGTCCGAGCCGGCCGCCGTGGAGTCTCTGCTGGAGCGGGCGCTCGCCGCCGCCGAGACCGCCACCCAGGACCTGCCCGCCCCCTGCCGGGCGGTCTTCCGCCCGCTCACCCGCACCGCCGTGCTGGACCTCGACCTGCCGCCGCTCGACCTGGTGCCCTCGCTCACCGGCTACCGGCTCGCCCCGGACGGCGACATCGTCCCGGTCCCGCGCCCGCCGGCGGACCGGGCCACCGACTATCTGCGCCTGGTCGCCCGGCTCGCCCTGCGCGCCCTCCAGGCCGCCGACGCCGTCGACACCGACGAGATACTCGCGGGCGTTGTGCTCAACGGCTGGCTGCGCGAGCCCGGCGCCGCCGAGCCGCTCTGCCTGGTCAGCGTGGACGCCGACCGCGACGCACTGGCCCGCACCCGGCTGCTGCCGCCCGCCACCCCGTACGAGGAGCGCGACGACGAAGGCGTCTACGCCGACGCCGAGCAGGACGAGGCGCTCGTCCGGCTGCGCCAGCTCGGCGCCGCCGTCACCCCGGACCCGTACGGCCGCGTGGGCGTGCAGCCCGCCGCGCAGGCGGGTGCCGCCGTACCGGCCGCACCCGATCTGTCCGCGAACGAGTTCGCCCAGCTGGTGCGCGACCTGCTCACCCGCGGCGGGCTCGCCGAGTGGAGCGTGCGGCTGCGCGGCCCGGCCGGACTGGTCGCCACCGGCGAGGGGGCCCCGGGCAGCGCGCTGCCCGGCCGCTGGGTGGTCTGGGCCTCCCGGGGCGCCGCGCCGGTCAGCGCGGAGGAGATCGCCACCCTGGCCGAGGCCGTTCAGGAGGAGTCCGCCGAGCGCGGCCTGCGGCTGACCACCGGCCGCTTCGCCGACGAGGCCCTCGACCTCACCGGCGAGGAGAGCCACCGGCACATCCACCTGGTCGACGGCGACGGCGTGAGCGAACTCGCCCGCACCCACCTCGGCCTGCCCCTCGCCGCCGGCCGCTGACCCCACCTCCGGTCCCCGCCCCCACTCTCGTCCCCTTCCCCGTCTTCGCAGCTCACCCCGACGGACCGCCCGGCGGGCGCGCCCCCGCACCCGACCCGAGGCTGGGGAACGGGCACCGGCGGAGCAGCGGCACCCCGGGCGATCACCGTCGAACGGTCGTCCGATACGGTCGGCGGTCGGCCCGGCCACGGGCGGACCCCAGGGGGAGAGGAATGGGCAGAGCGCCCGGCAGACCACACGGCGGCACCCGCCGGAACCCGAACGGCGGATCGACCCACCCGGAGGCGGCCCGGTGACCGCCGTCCTGGTCGCCGCCGGGGCGTTCCTGATGACCCTGATCGGCGGCTTCGTCGCCCAGCGCACCGGCGACCGCCGCCACCTCGTGCTCGGCTTCGCCGCCGGCCTCATGCTCGGCGTGGTCGCCTTCGACCTGCTGCCCGAGGCCATGCGCCAGGCACCGGACGAGGTACACGGCGTGCCGCAGGCGCTGCTGATGTTCGCGGTCGGCTTCCTCACCATCCACGTGGTCGAACGCGCGGTCGCCATCCATCGCGGCCACGAGAGCGAGTACGCCGAGCACACCCACGGCCACCAGCACGCGCACGCCCACCACACCGGGCGCCAGGGCGTCGGCCTGACCGCCGCGCTGGCCCTGGTCGGGCACAGCGTGATGGACGGCTTCGCGATCGGCGCCGCCTTCCAGGCCGGCACCACGGTCGGAACGGTCGTCGCCATCGCCGTCGTCGCCCACGACTTCGCCGACGGCTTCAACACGTACACGATCACCCGGCTCTACGGGAACAACCGGCGGCGGGCACTGGCGCTGCTCGCGGCGGACGCGCTGGCCCCGGTGTCCGGCGCCGCGATCACCCTGGCCTTCACCATCCCCGAGCACCTGCTCGGCCTCTACCTCGGCTTCTTCTCCGGGTTCCTGCTCTACCTGGCCACCTCCGACATCCTCCCGGAGGCACACAGCCCGCACCCCTCCCGCAGCACCCTGCTCTGCACCGTCGCCGGGGTGGGGTTCATGTGGCTGGTGATCGGCCTCGCCAACTAGGCCTGGCTCGGCAGGGCCAGGGCAGGACGGGACGGGGCCTGACGCGGCGGACCGCCCGGCGCCGCCGACCGCTCCCGCATCACCGCGCCGCGCCCGGGGGCGCCGTCCGCGGTGGTGGACCGGCTGAGAGGAAGCGGGCCTCGGCGGCGCGCAGCACTCGTAGCAGCACTTCCTGCTCGTCGGGACTGACCTCGCCGAAGTACTCCTGGGCCACCTCGTGCCGGACCTGCCCGATCCGTTCGACCGCTGCGCGGCCCGCCTCGGTCAGCAGGATCCGGACCGCCCGCCGGTCGGCCGGGTCGGGCCTGCGCTCGACCAGGCCGGCCTCCTCCAGCGCGTCGACCACGGTGGTCGCCGAGCGCGGGGCGATGTGCAGCCGCTCGGCCAGGTCGCTCAGCCGCATCGGGTGGTCCGGCAGCTCGCAGCCGGGCGCGTGGGCCAGGGTGTTCAGCGCCCGGGCCTGGCCGGGGGTGATGCCGTACGGCTCCAACTGCCGCCCGGTCTGCCGACGGATCCGCTTGATCGCCCTGGTCATCGTGTCGGCCAGCTCGGCGGCGGTGTCCGAGGCGGTGGCGTCTGAGGCGGTGGTGTCCGAAGCCGTGGTGCCCGAGCCTGCGGTGTCCGAGGCGGCCGCCTCGGTAGGGGCGCCGGGCGGGCCGGGGGAGGGGTCCGCCGGGTCGGTCGGTGTGGTGGTCATCGGCGGTCTCCTCGGCAGGCGTCCGCCCCAGGGTATCGGCCGGTCCGGGGCCGGTGGCCGACAGCGGACGGCGCCCGGAGAAAAATGTTGAGCTTGGCTCAGTATCTGGGTTAGCGTAGCCCCAACTGAGGGGACCCTAAGTTCCCTCCCCGGATCCTGGAGGGCCCGTGCCCCGCTCCGAAGCCCGCGTCACCACCGACCGCCCCGTCCGCTACGCCAAGCAGCTCGCCGCCCACATGGGCCGCAAGATCGAGGCCACCTTCTCCGAGGAGACCGGCCGCGGCACCCTGGTCTTCGGCGCCGGCACCGCCACCCTGGAAGCCCGGCCCGACGCGCTGCTGCTCACCGTCGAGGGCGAGCGGGAGAACCTGCCCGGCCTGGAGGACGTCGTCGGCCGCCACCTCGTCCGCTTCGGCGCCCGCGACGAACTCGTCATCGAATGGCACCGCGACAACGGCGAGACCGGCCTCGTTCACCGCAACGACGACCCCGAGGCCTGACCGCTGCCCCCGCCGCCCGGCCGGGGCAGTCGCCGGGCCAGCCCCCACAGCACCAGGGCGGCCAGGCACCAGCTGGCCACCACGTCCAGCAGCCAGTGGAAGTCGCTCCACACCAGCCCCGCGCCGACGCCCACCGCCAGCAGCACCGCGGCCGCCGTCAGCAGGCGTGCCGCCCACGGTCCCGCCACCCGCACCAGCAGCAGCGCCGCCACCCCGTACGAGAGCGACGCGGTGGCGGTGTGCCCGGACGGGTACCAGCCCCACTGTTCCGGCGTCAGCGGATCACCGAGCGGGCCCGGCCGGGCGAACGCGGCCTTGGCCGGCACCACCAGCAGCGGGATCAGTCCGGCGGTCAGCGCCGCCACCGGCAGCGGCAGCCACCAGCGCCCCGCCGCCCCCGTCCGGCGCCACCGCCACGCGGCCAGCACGCCGGCCGCCAGCAGCGCCGGGATCGCGGGCACGCTGTCGCCCAGGTCGGACAGGATCTGGCCCAGCTGGTCCAGCAGCGCGCTGGGGTGGTCCCGGTGGGCGGTCCGGACGGCTCCGCGGACCGCGCGGTCCCATCCGAGCAGCGGGCCGTCCACCGCCACCTGCCACGACACCAGCAGCAGGACGACCGCCGCCGTCAGCGGCACGGCCACCGAGCGGGCCACCCGGCCCGGAACGCCGGACAGCCGCCCCGGAGCAGGGGGGAGAGCTCCGGGGCGGCTCTGATGATCGCCGTTCCGTGCGCCCCGGGGGGTGTGGGTCGGACGGTCGGTCGATCGGTCTTCGGTGGGTGCCACCCCTCCCGGGGCGGCCTGGTCGTCCTCGCGGCACGCATGCGGACCCGTCGTCGGGGGCGACCCCGCAGGCGGCTCCGCCCATGGCTGCGGCTCGCTGTCCATCTGCGATGACACTACGTCAACAGCCTTTCCGTGCCGAGCGCCTTCAGCGATTCCCCACATCATCTTCACCCCGCCCCGGGCGGCCCTCCGGGAGCCCCGACGACCTGGCCCGACCGGGCGGCGGGCCCGTCCGACCGGCCGGTGACAACCGAACGGCCCGCGAGGACCAGAGGTCCCCACGGGCCGTTCAGCGCTGTCCGGACAACCCTCCGGAGGGGGTTCACGACCTGACGGGCGACACCGCTCAGACGGCGGCGAAAGCGCCCTCCAGGATGTCCAGGCCCTCGGCCAGGAGGTGCTCCGCGATGACCAGCGGCGGCAGGAAGCGCAGCACGTTGCCGTAGGTGCCGGCGGTCAGCACCACCAGGCCCTCGGCGTGGCAGGCCTTCGCGATGGCCGCGGTGGCCTCCGCGTTCGGCTCCTTGCCGCCCGGCTTCACCAGCTCGACGGCGATCATCGCGCCGCGGCCGCGGACCTCGCCGATGATGTCGAACTTCTCCTGCATCGCCCGCAGGCGGCCCAGCATGATCTCGCCGATCCGCTGCGCCTTGCCGTTGAGGTCCTGCTCCTTCATCGTCTCGATGGCGCCCAGCGCGGCCGCACAGGCCACCGGGTTGCCGCCGTAGGTGCCGCCCAGACCGCCCGCGTGCGCGGCGTCCATGATCTCGGCGCGACCGGTCACCGCCGCCAGCGGCAGACCGCCGGCGATGCCCTTCGCGGTGGTGATCAGGTCCGGGACGATGCCCTCGTCCTCACAGGCGAACCACTGGCCGGTACGGCAGAAACCGGTCTGGATCTCGTCCGCGACGAACACGATGCCGTTCGCCTTCGCGTACTCCACGATCGCCGGCAGGAAGCCCTTGGCCGGCTCGATGAAGCCGCCCTCGCCCTGGATCGGCTCGATGATGATCGCGGCGACGTTCTCGGCGCCGATCTGCTTGTTGATGACCTCGATTGCCTGCGCGGCGGCCTCGGCGGCGCAGTTCTCCGCACCCGTCAGCCAGCGGTACGGGTAGGCCACCGGCACCCGGTAGATCTCCGGGGCGAACGGGCCGAAGCCCTGCTTGTACGGCATGTTCTTCGCCGTCAGGCCCATGGTCAGGTTCGTACGGCCGTGGTAGCCGTGGTCGAACACCACGACGGCGGTGCGCTTGGTGTAGGCGCGGGCCACCTTCACCGCGTTCTCGACCGCCTCGGCGCCCGAGTTGAACAGCGCGGTGCGCTTGTCGTGGTCACCCGGGGTCAGCTCGTTCAGCTGCTCGGCGACCGCCACGTAACCCTCGTACGGGGTCACCATGAAACAGGTGTGGGTGAAGGCGGCCAGCTGCTCGCTCGCCTTCGCCACCACGGCCTCGGCGCTGTTGCCGACGTTCGTCACGGCGATGCCGGAGCCGAAGTCGATCAGCGAGTTGCCGTCCACGTCCTCCAGCACGCCGCCGTTGGCACGGGACACGTACACCGGCAGGGTGGTGCCGACACCGGCCGCCACCGCACCCAGCTTGCGGGCCTGCAGCTCCTGCGACTTCGGACCGGGGATCGCGGTGACCAGGCGGCGCTCCTGCGGGAGCGGCGTTGCGGCGCTCATGGTGTTCTCCAGACTTCTCGGCTCGGTGCTTCGCAGGCTACGGCCGCCCTCCCCGGCCGGGCATGCGCCACTCGGTAGCACTGAGCCGTCCGACTTGTCCGGCACGGCCAGCGCGGGTGGTGCGACTACCAGCAGGCCCCGCTCCACTACATTGAGCGCGGGCGTGTCGCCGGTACGGCGGCATGGGTATGGCGGCACCGACGGCGATCGGGCCGGGCGGGCGAGGGAGCGGGGCCGTACATGGCGCACGACGGGGCACACCACCACACCGATCGGACCACCACCAGACCCCCGGCCCCCATGCCGCACCAGCGGCCCGGCACCCGCACCGACGGGGCCCCCGCCTTCGACCTCCCCACCTGGGCCGCGGCCCCGCGCCCGGAAGCCGAACCCGGCGTCTACCGGCTGGGCTACCGCCCCATCGACCCGGAGCGGGCGGAGGCGGCCCAGGTCGCGGCCTGGCCGCTGCTCCTGCGGGCGGGACTCAACGCGGTGGTGGGGTGGTTCGCGTTCCTGTACGGGACCCAGTTGGTGCTTCGCCTGATCGTGCTGACGGTCTGGGTGAAGAATCCCACCGATACCGAAGTGACCGTGGTCGGCGTGTCCGTCAACCTCCTGGTGGCCGCGCTCGTCATCAAGCTCTTCGGCCGGATGGGCCGTTGGCCCGAGGTGTGGCGGCGGTACGTGTCGCCGTTGCTGTCGCGGGCGGTGACGCAGGAGCAGCCCGCGGAGGAGGGCGTGGCGGTGGCCCAGGTGGTGCGGCGGCTGGACCCGTGGGGCGGGCTGCGGCAGGGCGGGGCGGCCGAGGCGGCGGGGCGGCTGGAGCGGGAGGCGGTCGGGGACGTCGACTACGTGCGGATCCAGCGGGCGTGGGAGTCGGCGCAGGCGGATCCGGCGTTCGTGCCGGCCTTCGTCGAGCAGGTGGTGGCGCGCGGTGGGGCGGCCTTCGCGCACCCTTCGGAGTCGCGGGAGCTGGCGGACCGGGGTGAGCGGCACGATCTGCTGCTGGGCCAGGTCTGCCTCGGGACCGCCCAGGACGTGCCGAAGAACCCGCTGAGTCATCGGGCGGCCGGTTTCGCGCTGGATCCGGCGCTGCTGGGCACGTCGCTGCTGGCGGTGGGTCCGGCGGGGACGGGGAAGACGGCGCGGCTGGCGCGGCCGGTGGCGGAGGCGCTGTGTCTGCAGGCGCTGGCCGGCACCGCGTGCGTGGTGGTGGTGGGGGCGGCGGACGCGGATCTCGGCCCGGACGCCTGGTACGACGTGGTGATCGCGCCCGGTGATCCGGCGTCGGTGTACGGGCTGGACCTCTACGGTGCGGCGCAGGATCCGGACGAGGCGGCCGCCCGGCTGGCCGAGGCGCTGCTGCCGGACGAGTTGACGGCGCGCGCGGAGAACGCCCGGACGGCGCTGCAGCAGGTGGTGGGCCCGTTCCACGCCGCGTACGCCCGCTATCCGGGGGTGCGGGAGCTGCGGGCGCTGCTGGCCGGTGAGCCGGACGTGCTGGCGGCCCTGGTGAAGGCGCTCGGGGTGGCGGGCCGGCTGGCCGTGTACGAGCGGGACCTGGAGCACCGGGAGCGTCAGCGCGGCCGGGCGGACGATCCCGGGGCGCTGCTGGCGGACCGGCTGGCGCTGCTGGACCGGCCGGCCTTCGAGGGCGCCTTCGCGACGGACGGCACCGGGCGGCCCCCGTTCGCGATGCGGGTGCTGGACCATCCGTTGCGGGTGCGGGTGAAGCTGCCGGAGCGCAGCCATCCGGAGGCCGCGCGGATGCTGTCCCGGTTGGTGGTGGGGCAGTTCGTGCAGGCGGCGGGGGCCCGTACGGACCGTTCGCTGTTCGCCGGCCTGGTGGTGGACGACGCCTCGGCGGCGCTGGACGCGACCGCCGTGCGCGGGGTGCAGCGGATGCGGGGGGCGAACGCGGGCGTGGTGCTGCTGCTGCGCACGCTGGTGGATCTGCCGGAGGCGCTGCGGGCGCCGTTGTTCGGCGCGGTCGGCTGCCGGATGGCGTTCCCGGGGATCGCGCCGTGGGACGGCCGGCTGTTCTCGGAGGCCTGGGGGACGCACCTGGTGCAGGAGACCGCGGTGACCCACACGCCCGACACCTCGGGCGGCGTGGTGCGGCGGGCCGGGCGGTTGGGGCGGCGGGCGTTGTCGGGGACGGCGGCGCAGACGGAGTCGGTGACGACGCGGGACGTGGAGCGCTTGCGCTGGTCGCCGTCGGATCTGGCGCACGCGCTGCCGGCGGGGCACGCGGTGGTGTCGTTGACCGCGGTGTCGGGGGAGCAGGTGCCGCCGTTGCTGGTGGATCTTCGGGGCTGACGGGGCGAGGGGCGGAAGCTCGCCGTCACGGTGGATTCGGCAGTGCCGGTTGTCCGGAGCGTCCATAATGAGGGGGAGAGATTCTCACTTGTCCCATTGCCCTCTCCTCGCCCGGCCGCAACGGCGCGGTCAGGTCGATCCCCCGAAGGTGCCATGCCCCCCACACTCGCCTCCGTTGTCCGCAACAGTTCGCTCCATCTGACGGTCCTCGCCGGCGCGGACCACCTGGAGCGGCCGGTCCGCTGGGTGCACACCAGCGAGCTGGACGACCCGACGCCGTTCCTGGAGGGTGGCGAGCTGCTGCTCACCACCGGGATCAAGCTGGGCCGTACGGCGGCCCAGTTGCAGGCGTACGTGCACCGGCTGGCCGATGCCGGGGTGGTGGGGCTGGGCCTGGGGGTGGGGCTGTCGCACACGGAGGTGCCGCAGCCGCTGGTGGACGCGGCCGCGCAGCGGGGGCTGCCGCTGCTGCGGGTGCCGGAGCCGACGCCGTTCATCGCGATCAGCAAGGTGGTGTCCGCGGCGCTGGCCGCGGAGCAGTACGAGGCGGTGACGACCTCCTTCGAGGCGCAGGAGGAGCTGACCCGGGCCGCGCTGGGCAAGGACGGCACGACGGCGGTGGTGCGCCGGTTGGCGGCCCGGCTGGGCGGCTGGGCGGCGCTGTACGACGGGTCGGGGGCGCTGTCGGTGGTGGCGCCGGACTGGGCCGCGCGCCGGGCGGGGCGGCTGGCGGCGGAGGTGGACCGGCTGCGCCGGCGCCCGGCGCCGTCGAGCGCCGCGTTGCAGGGGCGGGCGCCGGGGATCGACACGGCGGACGAGGACTACGTGGTGGTCCAGTCGCTGGGGGCGGACCGGCGGGCCCGGGGCTTCCTGGCGGTGGGCACCGAGGACCGGATCACCCCGACCGAGCGGTACGTGCTGAACGCGGCGGTGGCGCTGCTGACCCTGACGCTGGAGCGCTCGCGCGAGCTGCGCCAGGCCGAGGAGCGGATGGGCGCGGCGCTGCTGCGGATGGTGCTGGCGGGCGAGGTGGCGACGGCCCGCCAGGTGGCGGTGGGGCTGTTCGGCGGTATGCCGGAGGGGACGATACGGGTTCTGGTGGCCGGGGCCGGGCCGAACGCGGAGGCCGCGGAGGCGCTCGGGGAGCTGGGGGACCGGGCCGAGCAGGCGGGTGCCCGGGTGGGCGAGAAGCTGCTGGTGGCGCGGGAGGACGGCGCGCACGGGGCGCGGCTGATGGTGCTGGCGCTGGACAACGGGGCGGTGCACCGGGCCTGTCTGGGTGCGGTGGAGGAGCACGAGGGCCTGTCGCTGGGCGTGTCGGCGCCGGCCGCGCTGGAGGACGCGGGGACGGCGCACGCGCAGGCCGAGCGGGCGCTGGCGGTGGCGCTGCGCGGTGGCCGGCGGTCGGTGGACCACGAGGAGGTCGGTGCGGGGTCGCTGCTGCCGCTGCTCGGCGAGGACGCGGTGACGGCGTTCGCCGAGGGGCTGCTGCGGCCGCTGCGCGAGCACGACCGGACGGCCCGCGGCGATCTGGTGGCCTCGCTGCGGGCGTGGCTGTCCCGGCACGGGCAGTGGGACGCGGCGGCGGCCGATCTCGGGGTGCACCGGCACACGCTGCGCTACCGGATGCGGCGGGTCGAGGAGCTGCTGGGGCGTTCGCTGGACGACACCGACGTGCGGATGGAGCTGTGGCTGGCGTTGCGCTCCGGCGAGGAGTAGGTCGCACCCGAGCCGCACAGAGCCGCACCGCACTGGGCCGCACCGGACCGGGCCGCACCGAGCCGCACCAAACCGGGCCCCGTCCGGGCTCAGCCCGGGAGGCCCTGGACGGGATGGAGCAGCGTCGGGGGCGAACGCTCCGAGTCGGCCAATCCGGTCGGTGCGCCGGCCCACCTACCCTCGGGTTCGGGTCCCACACCCGTGGGCCCGATGACGACGAGGAGAGGGCCGGTACCACGGTGACCACCACGTACGATTTCTGGCTGGCCGGCCGACGGGCGAGCGGCGACGCCGACTTCGAGGTGCACAACAGCTGGGACGGCCGTCTGGTCGGCAAGGTGAGCATCCCGACCGAGGCCCAGGTCGAGGAGGCGCTGGACGCCGCCGTCGCCGCGCTGCCGGTGTTCGCCGCCACCCCGGCGCACGTCCGTTCGGCCGCGCTGGACCACGTGGCCAAGCGCCTGGCCGAGCGCACCGAGGAGCTCGCCCAGCTGATCACCGCGGAGAACGGCAAGCCGATCAAGTGGGCCCGTGGTGAGGTCGGCCGCGCGGTGTCGGTCTTCCGCTGGGCGGCCGAGGAGGCCCGCCGGACCAACGGCGAGACGATGCGGCTGGACACCGACCCGGGCGGCGTGGGCCGTTTCGCGGTGGTGCGCCGCTTCCCGCGCGGTGTGGTGCTGGGGATCGCCCCGTTCAACTTCCCGCTGAACCTGGTCGCCCACAAGGTCGCCCCGGCGATCGCGGTCGGTGCCCCGATCATCCTGAAGCCGGCCCCGGCGACGCCGCTGTCGGCGATGGTGCTGGGCGAGATCCTGGCCGAGACCGACCTGCCGGCCGGTTCGTGGAGCATCCTGACGGTGCCGAACGACCGGATGCCGGCGCTGGTGCAGGACGAGCGCCTGCCGGTGATCTCGTTCACCGGTTCGGACAAGGTCGGCTACCAGATCATGGACTCGGTGCCGCGCAAGCACTGCACCCTGGAGCTGGGCGGCAACGCCGCGGCCGTGGTGCTCGCCGACTGGTCCTCGGAGGCCGACCTGGACTGGGCGGCCACCCGGATCGCGATGTTCGCCAACTACCAGGGCGGCCAGTCCTGCATCTCGGTGCAGCGCGTGATCGCCGACGCGTCGGTGTACGACGCGCTGGTGGAGAAGGTCGTGGCCAAGGTCAAGGCCCAGGTCACCGGTGACCCGAACGACGACGCGACGGACGTCGGCCCGCTGGTGGACGAGAACGCCGCGAAGCGGGTGGAGTCCTGGGTGGACGACGCGGTCGCCAAGGGCGCCAAGGTGCTCGCCGGCGGGGGCCGCGAGGGTGCGACCTACGCGCCGACCGTGCTGGCCGAGCTGCCCGCGGACGCGATCCTGGCCAAGGCCGAGGTGTTCGGCCCGGTCCTGTCGCTGCACCGGGTGGACGGTGTGGACGAGGCCTTCGCGGCCGTCAACGACTCGGCGTTCGGCCTTCAGGCGGGCGTGTTCACGCACGACCTGCAGACCGCCTTCCGCGCCCACCGGGAGCTGGAGGTCGGCGGTGTGATCATCGGCGACGCGCCGTCCTACCGCGCCGACCAGATGCCGTACGGCGGCGTCAAGGACTCCGGCGTCGGCCGTGAGGGCGTCCGGTACGCGATGGACGACTACACGGTCGAGAAGGTCCTGGTCCTCAGCGGCCTCGACCTCTGAGCGAACCCGTGAGTGAGGGGCCCGGTCCGGTGACCGGGCCCTTCGCCCGTTCCGGGGCCCGGTCGGCCCAGCCGTCGTGTCCGCCCGTGTCAGCCGTTGTGTCCGCCCGCGACGGAGACGGCCTCCTCGACCGGGGTGTCGCCGGCGACCAGCTCCAGCGTCTGCCCGGCCGTGCCCGGTGCGCGCAGCAGCGCGGCGAGGACGGCGGCGACGTCGGCCCGGTCCACGGCGCCGCGCGCGACCGAGGCGGCGAGCCGGACCAGGCCGGTGCCGGGGCCGTCGGTGAGGCGGCCGGGGCGCAGCACCGTCCAGTCCAGGGCCGTGCGGGCCCGGACGGCGTCGTCGGCGGCGCCCTTGGCCCGCAGATAGGTCTCGAAGACCTCGTCGGCGGGGTGCTGGGCGTGGGCGTCGGCGCCCATCGAGGAGACCATCAGGTAGCGCCGGACGCCCGCGAGTTCGGCGGCGTCGGCGAGCAGCACGGCGGCGTCGCGGTCGACGATGTTCTTGCGGGCGGCGCCGCTGCCCGGTCCGGCGCCGGCGGCGAAGACCACCGCGTCGGCGCCAGCGAGCAGTTCGGCGAGTCGCGGGGCGGTGGCGGACTCCAGGTCGAGCAGCAGCGGTTCCGCGCCGGCGTCGGTGAGGTCCCGGGCCTGTTCGGGGCGGCGGATGATCCCGGCGGGCCGCTCGCCGCGCGCGGCGAGCAGCCGTTCGAGTTTCAGCGCGATCTGTCCGTGGCCCCCGGCGATGACGGTACGCATGGCTCCGACGGTAGCCCGGGGCGCGGACCGGCGTCCTGTCGGGAGGCGTCCTGCGCGGGGCCCCGGGCAGGACACAATGGGCGCATGACTTCGCTCGCCCACCCGCAGCTGCGGTTCACGCCCACCGTGCAGGACCCTTCCGGCCCCCGGGAGCTGGTGATCCTCGGTTCGACCGGGTCGATCGGCACCCAGGCCATCGACGTGGTGCTCCGCAACCCGGACCGGTTCCGGGTGGTCGCCCTGTCGGCGGCCGGCGGCCGGGTGGAGCTGCTCGCCGAGCAGGCGCTGCGGCTGGGCGTGCACACGGTGGCGGTGGCGGACCCGGCGGCCGAGCCGGCGCTGCGCGCGGCGCTGGCGGCGAAGGCGGCGGGCGCTGCGCTGCCGGCGGTGCTGGCGGGGCCGGACGCGGCGACCGAGCTGGCCGCGATGGAGTGCCACTCGGTGCTGAACGGCATCACCGGGTCGATCGGGTTGCGGCCGACGCTGGCCGCGCTGAGGGCGGGCCGGGTGCTGGTGCTGGCCAACAAGGAGTCGCTGATCGTCGGCGGCCCGCTGGTGAGGGCGGTGGCGCGGCCGGGGCAGATCGTGCCGGTGGACTCCGAGCACGCGGCGCTGTTCCAGGCGCTGGCGGGCGGCACCCGGGCCGAGGTCCGCAAGCTGGTGGTGACGGCCAGCGGCGGTCCGTTCCGCAACCGGACGCGTGAGCAGTTGGCCGGGGTGACGCCGCAGGACGCGCTGGCGCACCCGACCTGGGCGATGGGCCCGGTGGTCACGATCAACTCGGCGACCCTGGTGAACAAGGGCCTGGAGGTGATCGAGGCGCACCTGCTGTACGACGTGCCCTTCGACCGGATCGAGGTCGTGGTCCATCCGCAGTCGGTGGTGCACTCGATGGTGGAGTTCACCGACGGTTCGACGCTGGCGCAGGCCAGCCCGCCGGACATGCGGATGCCGATCGCGCTGGGTCTGGGCTGGCCGGAGCGGGTGCCGGACGCCGCCCCCGGCTGCGACTGGACCAAGGCCGCGACCTGGGAGTTCTTCCCGCTGGACGACGAGGCCTTCCCGGCGGTGGAGCTGGCCCGCGAGGTGGGCACCCTGGGCGGTACCGCGCCGGCGGTCTTCAACGCGGCCAACGAGGAGTGCGTGGAGGCGTTCCTGAAGGGGCGCCTCGCTTTCACGGGAATCGTGGACACTGTTGCCAAGGTCGTCGCCGAGCACGGCACGCCCGTGCCGGGAACTTCCCTGACGGTCGAGGACGTCCTGCACGCGGAGGACTGGGCCCGCGCCCGGGCCCGCGAGCTGGCGGCGGGCTGACGGCGGCGGGTTGACGGCGTGGGCCGTTTCCGGCCGGGTGTACCCGTACCGGGTGTCCGGCCGGGCGTGACTGCGGTAAGACAAGACGACGAGCGGAGCGGCATGACGGAGGGCCAGCGGTGGCAATGGTTTTGACGGTGGTCGGCATCCTGGTCTTCGCGGTCGGGTTGCTCGTCTCGATCGCCTGGCACGAGCTCGGCCACCTCTCGACGGCCAAGCTGTTCGGCATCCGGGTGCCGCAGTACATGGTCGGCTTCGGCCCGACCGTCTGGTCGCGGAAGAAGGGCGAGACCGAGTACGGCTTCAAGGCGATCCCGCTGGGCGGCTACATCCGGATGATCGGGATGTTCCCGCCGGGTGCGGACGGCCGGATCACCAAGCGCAGCAGTTCCCCCTGGCGCACCATGATCGAGGACGCCCGGGAGGCCTCCTACGAGGAGCTCCAGGAGGGCGACGAGCACCGGCTGTTCTACACCCGCAAGCCGTGGAAGCGCGTCATCGTCATGTTCGCCGGGCCGTTCATGAACCTGGTCCTGGCCTTCGGCCTGTTCCTGACGGTCCTGATGGGCTTCGGCGTCTCGACGGCGGTGCCGACCATCGGCTCGGTCGCCCAGTGCGTGGTCAAGGCCGGTTCGCCGACCGACGTGTGCCCCGCGGACGCGCCCAAGACCCCCGCCAACGAGGTGGGGCTGCGGCAGGGGGACAAGGTCCTCTCCTTCGGCGGGGACCGGATCCGCGACTACGACCAGCTCCAGGCGGACATCCGGAAGTCGGCCGGCCAGCAGGTCGAGATCCTGGTCGACCGGGGCGGGCAGCAACTCGTCCTCAAGCCCGTCATCGCCGTCAACGACGTGCAGAAGTACGACGGCAACGGCGTGCCGCTCAAGGGCCAGACCGTGCAGGCCGGCTTCCTCGGCTTCACCCCCAAGCAGGGGGTCGTCCAGCAGAGCTTCGGGCAGTCGCTGGACCGGATGGTCGGCATGGCCGAGAACGGGGTGAAGTCGCTGGCCGCGCTGCCGGGCAAGATCCCCGGTCTGTGGAACGCCGTGGTCGGGGACTCCCCGCGTGACCCGGACTCGCCGATCGGCATGGTCGGCGCCGCCCGGGTCAGCGGTGAACTGGTGAGCATGGACCTGCCCGCCAGCCAGCGGGTGGCGATGTTCGTCAACCTGCTGGCCGGGATCAACCTCTCGCTCTTCCTGTTCAACATGCTGCCGCTGCTCCCGCTGGACGGCGGCCACATCGCGGGCGCGGTGTGGGAATCGGTCCGCCGCCGATTCGCTCAGCTGTTCAAGCGGCCCGATCCCGGGCCCTTCGACGTCGCCAAGCTGATGCCGGTGGCGTACGTCGTGGCCAGCGTCTTCATCGGCTTCACCCTGCTGGTGATGGTCGCCGACCTGGTGAACCCGGTGAAGATCAGCTAGAGCGTTCGGGTACGGCGGGTGTGCTGGGGTCCGGCGCCGTGCCGTACCGTGGAGGCCGGGTGCGCGATCGAGGCGCGCCCGGCCTCGGCCGTCCCACTGGCCGGGCGGTCGACCACACCTCAACCCCGGGGAACCCTGCGCACATGACCGCGATCTCGCTCGGTATTCCGTCCCTGCCGCTCAAGCCGCTCGCCAAGCGCCGTGTATCCCGGCAGATCATGGTCGGCAACGTACCGGTCGGCGGTGACGCTCCCGTCTCGGTGCAGTCGATGACCACCACCGTGACCTCGGACATCAACGCCACGCTGCAGCAGATCGCTGAGCTCACCGCATCCGGGTGCCAGATCGTCCGGGTCGCCGTCCCCACCCAGGACGACGCCGACGCGCTGCCGATCATCGCCAAGAAGTCCCAGATCCCGGTGATCGCCGACATCCACTTCCAGCCGAAGTACGTCTTCGCCGCGATCGACGCCGGCTGCGCCGCGGTCCGCGTCAACCCGGGCAACATCAAGGCCTTCGACGACAAGGTCGGCGAGATCGCCAAGGCCGCCAGGGACGCCGGCGTGCCGATCCGGATCGGCGTCAACGCCGGCTCGCTCGACAAGCGCCTGCTGGAGAAGTACGGCCGCGCCACCCCCGAGGCCCTGGTCGAGTCCGCGCTCTGGGAGTGCTCGCTGTTCGAGGAGCACGACTTCCGCGACATCAAGATCTCGGTCAAGCACAACGACCCGGTCGTGATGATCAACGCCTACCGCCAGCTGGCCGCCGCCTGCGACTACCCGCTGCACCTCGGCGTCACCGAGGCCGGCCCCGCCTTCCAGGGCACCATCAAGTCCGCGGTCGCCTTCGGCGCGCTGCTCGCCGAGGGCATCGGCGACACCATCCGGGTCTCCCTCTCCGCCCCGCCGGCCGAGGAGATCAAGGTCGGCAACCAGATCCTGGAGTCGCTCGGCCTGCGCCAGCGCGGCCTGGAGATCGTCTCCTGCCCGTCCTGCGGCCGCGCCCAGGTCGACGTCTACAAGCTGGCCGAGGAGGTCACCGCCGGCCTGGAGGGCATGGAGGTGCCGCTGCGCGTCGCCGTCATGGGCTGCGTCGTGAACGGCCCGGGCGAGGCCCGCGAGGCCGACCTCGGCGTCGCCTCCGGCAACGGCAAGGGCCAGATCTTCGTCAAGGGCGAGGTCATCAAGACCGTCCCCGAGTCGAAGATCGTCGAGACCCTGATCGAGGAGGCGCTCAAGCTCGCCGAGCAGATGCAGGAGGCGGGCGTCGAGGCCGGTACGCCGACCGTCGTCGCGGCCGACTGACCACGCAGGGTCCGCGCGGTGCGCCGCGCGCAGTCTTCCGGAAGCGGGGCCGTCCGTTCGCGGACGGCCCCGCGGCCGTAGCCGGGTGGGGCCACGGAGTAGGGTGCGGCCAGATTCGTCTCAGTGAGGTGCTGTCTCGATGCTCGATCGAGGTGTGATGCTCCCCGGCTCGTTCCAGGCCGCCCGCGCCCTGGCCACCACCCGCGTGTTGGAGCCCCCCGACCTCGCGGACGCCTTGGAGATCCTCCACCGCGACCCGGTCGCCAACTCCTTCGTCGCCACCCGGGTCGAGGCCGTCGGTCTGGACCCCTGGCGGCTCGGCGGCGAGATGTGGGGCTGGTACGACGGGGACGGCGCCCTCGCCGCGCTCTGTTATGCCGGGGCCAACCTCGTCCTGGTCGACGCCGGGCCGGAGGCCGTCGCCGCCTTCGCCGAGCGGGCCCGCCGGCAGGGCCGCCGCTGCTCCTCGATCGTCGGCCCGGCCGGGGCCACCGCCGCCTTCTGGGCGCTGCTGGAACGCAGTTGGGGCCCGGCCCGCGAAGTCCGCGCCCACCAGCCGCTGTTGGCCACCGCCGTGCCCTCCGCCGAGATCGCGCCGGACCCGCTGGTGCGGCGGGTGCGGCGGGAGGAGATCGACGCGCTGATGCCCGCCTGCGTGGCGATGTTCACCGAGGAGGTCGGGGTCTCCCCGCTGGCCGGTGACGGCGGCCTGCTCTACCAGGCCCGGGTCGCCGAACTCGTCTCCGCCGGGCGGTCGTTCGCGCGTTTCACCGAGGACGGCGAGGTCGTCTTCAAGGCCGAGATCGGCGCCGTCACCGAGGGCGCCTGTCAGGTCCAGGGCGTCTGGGTCGCCCCCGGGTACCGGGGCCGGGGCCTCTCCGAGACCGGCATGGCCGCCGTCCTCGACCTCGCGCTGCGCGAGATCGCCCCGGTGGTCTCGCTCTACGTCAACGACTTCAACCTGCGGGCCCGGGCCGCCTACCGGCGGGTCGGCTTCCGTGAGGTCGGCGCGTTCATGAGCGTGCTGTTCTGAGTCCGCTCCCCGGGAGTTCGGTTCCGATCTTCGCCCGCGCCGGCGGCCCACGGGTAGTAACGTCCGAGGCATGGATCAGCTGACCGGGGTGACGATCGAGGCCATCGACCTTGCGGCCTGGGCGCCGCAGGCGCTGGAGGTCCAGGCGGTGGCGTTCGGCCTGACGGCCGAGGAGGTCGCCGTCCGGCTGCACATCGTCGGCCGGCACGCCCACCAGCCCGGGGTGATCGCGCTCGGCGCGATGAGCGGCGGCCGGCTGGTCGGCTTCGGCTACGGGATGCCCAACCAGCGCGACCACTGGTGGAGCACGGTGATCGAGCCCTACCTGGACGCGCGCGGCCACGACGCCTGGCTGGACGACGTGTTCGCCGTCACCGAGCTGCACGTGCTGCCCGAGTACCAGGGCCAGGGCGTCGGCTCCCGGCTGATCCGCACCCTCTGCGAGCGCTCCGGGCTGGAGCGCAGCATCCTCTCCGCGATCGACGCGGAGACCCCCGCCCGGCGGCTCTACCGGGCGCTCGGCTACCAGGACCTCGCCCGTGCGGTGCGCTTTCCCGCCACGGACCGGCTGTACGCGGTGATGGGGGCCCGGCTTCCGCTGCGCGGGCCGGGCGAGGCGTAGGGCTCGCCCTACAGCGCCCCGGCGAACTCCAGGTAGAGCTCGGCGTCCTCCCGGCGGCCGGCCGCCAGGGCCCGCAGGGCGAGGTCGACGGCCCGGAACAGCGTCCAGCCGCGCAGCCGTTCCCGGTCCACCTCCAGCGCGTCCGCGAGCTGGTGCAGCCGGCGGCGGACGGCCGCGGCCACGCCGGGGGAGCCGACCAGGGTGTCCGCCCGGTCCAGCGCCAGCCGGGCCAGGTCGAAGGCGCGCTCGCCGGCCAGCGGGCGCGGGTCGATCGCCAGCCAGGGCGCTCGGTCGGCGGCGAGCACGTTGCCGTGGTGGAAGTCCCCGTGGAGCAGGAAGGTCTCGGCGGCGGAGCCGGCCAGGCCGTCGGCGGTGTCCAGCGCCTCGGCGATCAGCGGCTCGGCCTCGGCGGCGCCGGGCAGGGCGCGGTGTCCGCGCAGCCGTTCCGCGGTGTCGGCGGTCCGGGCCGCGAGGGTCGGGAACGGGTGGTCCTCGGGCAGGGTGCTCCAGAGCCGGTGCAGCAGGCTGGTCGCCTCCAGCATCGCCTTCGCCTCGGCGAGCGAGCGCAGCGGGATGTCCCCGTGCAGCCGCTCCAGCAGTTGGACGCCCTCGGCGGGGTCGGCGTCCAGCAGCAGGACGGCCCCGCGCCCGGCCCAGTGGGCGAGCGCCGCGTGCTCCAGCGCGGTCTCGGGGGTCCGCAGGCCGGTCTTGAGGACGGCGGGGGAGAGGTCGTCGCGGTGGACGTAGGCGACCAGGCTCAGGCTGCCGCCGGGGTCGAGCACCCGCTCCAGGGTGAGGTCCCAGCGCGCCAGGTGGGCGGCCACCCGCGCGGGCAGCCCGGCCAGCCACTGCCGGCCCGGTTCGCCCTCGCTCGCCGCGACGCCGCGTGCCAGCCAGGCGGGGACGGTGATCTGCGGTGCTGCTCCCGACATGCCGGCCTTCCGGTTGACGCTCCCCCGTTGGTGTTACCCGTCCATTGTCGGCCATGAACGGGAAACCGCAGGTCAGCGCTGCGGGCCCTAGGGAGTGGTGGCCGTGGGGGTGGGGAGGGGCTCGGGGATGCCGGGGAAGGCGGGGTCGGCCGCGCCCCAGCGGTGGGCGCGCAGGGCGCTGTCGCGCAGGGCGTCGGCGGCGGTGCCCCGTTGGGGGCCGGGGACGGCGGCGACCAGGTCGGCGTAGACGGTGGTGAGCCGGGTTTCGAGGTGGGCGGCGAGCTTGGTGGCGCCGGCCGCGTCGGTGACGGCGAACGGGAGCTGGTAGCCGCCGGCGGCGGCGGCCGGGGTGGCGCCGAGGGAGCCGATCAGCCGCTGCCAGGCGTCCCGCCGGGCCTCGTGGGCGGCGTAGGCGGTGCGGGCGTCGGTGCGCTGTTGGTCCTCGGGGAGCCGGGCGCCGACCACGCCGTAGCCGTAGACGGCGGCGTGTTCGGCGCCGAGGGCGCCCTGGAGGGCGGTCACCGCTGCGGCGGCGGGGTCGGCCGACGGCCCGGCGGAGGGGGGAGCGGTGGGCTGGTCGCTCGGGGGCGCGGTCGGCGCCTCGGTGGGGGTGGTGGCGGCAGGGGGCGGGGCGACCGGCGGGGTGGTGTCGCCGAGGGCGACGGCGTGCAGCACGTCGGAGGCGGCGACCGAGGCGAGCAGCCGGGCCAGCGGCGGCCGGGCTGCGGCCAGGTCGGTGAGGCGGGCCTGGGCGGTCTGCCGTTCGAGTGCGGCGAGCGCGGCGGGGGTGCCGACCGGCGTTCCGCTCGCTGTCCCGCTCGCTGTCCCGCTCGCCGTCCCGCTCGGTGTCCCGCCCGGGCCGGCCGAGGGCGTGGCCGGGGACGCCGGGGGGATGGAGGCGGCCGGCAGCCCGTAGGCGAGGGCGGCGCGGTGCTGGGCCACCTCGGCCCGGAGCGGCTGCAGCACGGCGGCCTGGGCGCCGCCCGGGCCGGCGAGCAGCGCGTCGTAGCCGGCCAGCAGCGTGTCGGTGGCGGCGATCGAGCGCAGGATGACCGGTTCGTCCGGGTTCGGCAGCGGGCCGCGGTTGCCGGGCGTGGTGTCGTTGCCGCCGTGGGAGCCGGTGCAGGCGGTGAGGGCGGTGAGGGCGAGCAGCCCGAGAGCCAGGAACGTCCGTCGGCTGGGCGGCTGCATGGGTGTCACTCCGGGGCGTGTGCGGGAGGGCGGCCTCCCCGCCTGCCCTTCGTAGGCGTGAATGATTACAGAATCCCCACGATTCCGGGCGGGGATTCGGATCCAGGGACGCCCCGGGAGCGGGTGTGAGCTTGCTCGCAGTGGGTGGCGTGCGCCCGGTCGGGGGTGGTCCGGAATCGGTGGTTCGCGGCTTCACCGGCTAGGCTTTGGGCCGAGCTGCCGTGACCCGGTGTGCGCCGGACCGGCGCCGGAGGGTGCGGAGCGACCTTCTGACAACAGCAGACGCGGCCGAGGAGTCCACCCGGATGAGCACCACCCACACCGACCGGCTGCGCGCGTTGCTGGAGCCGCTGGCCGTGCAGGCCGGTCTGGACCTGGAGGACGTCAAGGTCACCAAGGCCGGCAGCCGCCGCCAGGTGCAGATCGACGTCGACACCGACGGCGGCGTGGACATGGACGCCATCGCCGAGTTCAGCCGGGTGGTCGGTGAGGCTCTGGACGAGTCGGACCTGATGGGCGACGAGCCCTACCTGCTGGAGGTCGGTTCGCCGGGCGCTGAGCGTTCGCTGGACCTGCCCCGGCACTGGCGTCGCGCGGAGGGCCGACTGGCCAAGATCCACCTGGTCGACGGCGGGGAGATCGTCGCCCGGGTGCTGGAGGCGGACGAGGACGGCGCGCTGGTCGAGGTGCAGCCGGTGAAGGGCCGCGGCCGTCCGAAGGAGCGCCGGCTGGCGTACGCCGAGGTGGATCGGGCGCGCGTGCAGGTCGAGTTCAACCGCAAGGACGACAAGCTCCTCGACGAGGCCGCGGACTACGCGGACGACGACGCCTCCGAGGAGGGGGACGACGGTGCGCTGTGACCTGCGCACCGCCCGGACCATGACGAACGTGACGAAGAAAGACGAGGAGGCGTAGCCGTGGACATCGACATGAGTGCCCTGCGCACGCTGGTCAACGAGAAGAACATCCCCTTCGACCTGCTGGTCGAGTCCATCGAGTCCGCCCTCCTCACCGCGTACCACCGCACCGAGGGCTCGCGCCGCCGCGCCCGGGTGCACCTGGACCGCAAGTCCGGCCACGTCACCGTGTGGGCGACGGAGGACCCGGCCGAGCTGGACGAGGGCGTCGAGCCCAAGGAGTTCGACGACACCCCGAACGGCTTCGGCCGGATCGCGTCCAGCATCGGCATCCAGGTGATGATGCAGCGCCTGCGCGACGCCGCCGACGACCAGACCTTCGGCGAGTACGCGGGCAAGGAGGGCGACATCGTCACCGGTGTCGTCCAGCAGGGCAACGACCCGAAGAACGTGCTGGTCGACATCGGCAAGCTGGAGGCCATCCTGCCGCCGCAGGAGCAGGTCCCGGGCGAGGACTACCGGCACGGCACCCGGCTGAAGTGCTACGTCGTGGCGGTGCGCCGCGGTGTGCGCGGGGCCTCGGTGACGCTGTCGCGGACGCACCCGAGCCTGGTGAAGAAGCTGTTCGCGCTGGAGGTCCCGGAGATCGCGGACGGCAGCGTGGAGATCGCGGCGATCGCCCGTGAGGCCGGCCACCGCACCAAGATCGCGGTCTGGTCGCGCCGGGCCGGGCTGAACGCCAAGGGCGCCTGCATCGGCCCGATGGGCAGCCGGGTGCGTGCGGTGATGGGCGAGCTGCACGGCGAGAAGATCGACATCGTCGACTGGTCGGAGGACCCCCGGGAGATGGTCGCCGCGGCGCTGTCCCCCGCACGGGTGACCAGCGTGGAGATCGTCGACCTGGCCCAGCGTTCCGCCCGGGTGATCGTGCCGGACTACCAGCTGTCGCTGGCGATCGGCAAGGAGGGGCAGAACGCCCGCCTCGCCGCCCGCCTCACCGGCTGGCGGATCGACATCCGGCCGGACACCGAGGGCCAGCCCGAGGACGGCGGTCGGGACACCGACCGCTGAGCGCGGCGCTGACCGGCTGTTCGCCCCGTCAAAGCCCCCCGCCGTTCCGCCCGGGATCGGCGGGGCGGCGCCATGTCCCTTCGGAGGGGTAGACTTGCCTTCGTCTGGCCGGACGCACGTCCGAGCACGCCCGGAACGCACCTGCGTGGGCTGCCGCAAGCGAGCGGCCAAGCACCAGCTGTTGCGTGTCACGGCGGTCGAGGGCGTCTGCGTCCCCGACCCCCGTGGCGCACTGCCGGGCCGGGGCGCTCACCTGCACCCCGATCCGGCCTGCCTCGACCTCGCGGTTCGCCGTCGGGCGTTTCCCCGGGCCTTCCGCCTCCAGGGGACGCTCGACACGGAGCGGCTCCGCGAGTTCATCGGGGAGCGGACCGTCGACACCCCGGCGCCCTGAGTCCCTCAGGCCGCCCGGTGGGGCGACGCCCGCAACGGCCGCCGCTCAGTGCGGCGGGAGAACCACCGCAACAAGCACGGTTCGCGGGCAGCCGCGTGCCGTGCCACCAGTCAGGTACCTCGCGATGTGGAAGTAGGTCGAGATTGCGATGAGCTCTCGATGAGTACGCGATGAGTACGCGATGGGTACGCCCATGAAGTAGCGACGGTCCGGCGGACGAGACACCCCGGACTCATAGACAGGAGTGAAGTGGCTAAGGTCCGGGTTTATGAACTCGCCAAGGAACTTGGCTTGGAGAGCAAGGCCGTCATGGCCAAGCTCACCGAGCTCGGTGAGTTCGTCCGTTCGGCGTCCTCGACGATTGAGGCGCCGGTCGTACGTAAGCTGACTGACGCGCTTGGTGTGGCCCCCACCGGTGGTGGTTCCGCTGCCAAGCCGGGCCCGCGCAAGAGCGCGGCGCCCCAGCCCGCGGGTGGCTCCGCCGCCGCGGGTGCACCCAAGCCGGGTGCTCCGACCCCGGGTCCGCGCCCCAGCGCGACCCCTGGTCCCCGTCCCACCCCGGCCGCGGCTCCCGCGGCCCCTGCGGCCCAGGCCGCGCCCGCCGCCCCGGCGGCCCCCGCCGCCGCGAAGCCGGCGGGTGGCCCGACCCCGGGTCCGCGCCCGGCGGCGCGTCCCGCCGCTCCGGCGGCCCCGGCCGCGCCCGCGGCCGAGTTCTCCTCGCCGGCTCCGGCCGGTGACACCCCGCGTCAGGCTCCGCAGGCCTCGCAGGCCTCGCAGGCCTCGCAGGCTCCGCAGGCCCCGCAGGCCTCGCGTCCGGCCGGTCCCGCCGCCGGCGGTGCCCGTCCGGGTCCGCGTCCGGCCGGTCCGCGTCCGGGCAACAACCCGTTCACCTCGGGCAGCGCGACCGGTATGGCCCGCCCCGGCGACCGCCGTCAGGGCGCGCCGGGTGCGCGTCCGGCCGGTCAGGGCGCCCCGGGCGGCGACCGTCCGCGTCCGGGCGGCGACCGTCCGCGTCCCGCCGGTGCTCCCGGCGCTGACCGTGGCGCCCCGCGTCCCGGTGGCGACCGTCCGCGTCCCGCCGGTGCTCCCGGCGCTGACCGTGGCGCCCCGCGTCCCGGTGGCGACCGTCCGCGTCCCGCCGGTGCTCCCGGTGCCGACCGTGGCGCCCCGCGTCCCGGTGGCGACCGTCCGCGTCCCGACGGCATGCCGCGTCCGGCCGGTCCGCGCCCCGGCGCCCCGTCCCCGTCCGGCATGCCGCGCCCGAACCCGGGCATGATGCCGCAGCGTCCGGCTCCGGGCCCGCGTCCGGGCCCCGGCGGCCGTGGCCCCGGTGGCCCCGGTGGCCGTCCGGGTGGTCCGGGTGCCGGTGGCGCCCGTCCGGGCTTCCAGGGTCGTCCGGCCGGTCCGGGCTCGCGTCCGGCCGGTGGCGGCGGCTTCGGCGGTCCGCGTCCCGGTGGCGGTGCCCCCGGTGGTGGCGGCGGCTTCGGCCCGCGTCCCGGTGGTTTCGGTGGTCGTCCCGGCGGCCCGGGTGCCCGTGGTGGCACGCAGGGCGCCTTCGGTCGTGGCCCGGGCGGTCGCCCGGCGCGTGGCCGCAAGTCGAAGCGGGCGAAGCGCCAGGAGTACGAGGCCATGCAGGCCCCGTCCGTCGGCGGTGTGATGCTGCCTCGCGGCAACGGCCAGACCGTTCGCCTGTCGAGCGGCGCCTCGCTGATGGACTTCGCGGAGAAGATCAACGCCAACCCGGCCGCGCTCGTCTCCGTCATGTTCAACCTCGGTGAGATGGTCACCGCGACGCAGTCGGTCTCCGACGCGACCCTCGAGCTGCTGGCCGGCGAGATGGGCTTCATCCTGGAGATCGTCAGCCGCGACGACGAGGACCGCGAGCTGCTGGAGTCGTTCGACATCGACTTCGGTGCGAACGAGGGCGACGAGGACCAGCTGGCCCCGCGCCCGCCGGTCGTCACCGTCATGGGTCACGTCGACCACGGTAAGACCCGCCTGCTGGACGCCATCCGCAAGTCCAACGTGGTGGCCGGCGAGGCCGGTGGCATCACCCAGCACATCGGTGCCTACCAGGTCGTCACCGAGGTGAACGGCGAGCAGCGCCCGATCACCTTCCTCGACACCCCGGGTCACGAGGCGTTCTCCGCCATGCGTGCCCGTGGTGCCAAGTCCACCGACATCGCGATCCTGGTGGTCGCGGCCAACGACGGTGTCATGCCGCAGACGGTCGAGGCGTTGAACCACGCCAAGGCCGCGGGTGTGCCGATCGTGGTCGCCGTCAACAAGATCGACGTCGAGGGCGCCGACCCGACCAAGGTCCGCGGTCAGCTGACCGAGTTCGGTCTGGTGGCGGAGGAGTACGGCGGCGACACCATGTTCGTCGACATCTCCGCGCGCCAGGGCCTCAACATCGAGCAGCTGCTGGAGGCCGTGGTCCTCACCGCGGACGCCTCGCTCGACCTGCGGGCCAACCCCGAGCAGGACGCGCAGGGTATCGCCATCGAGGCCCACCTCGACAAGGGCCGCGGCGCCATGGCGACCGTGCTCGTGCAGCGCGGTACCCTCCGCGTCGGCGACTCGATCGTGGTCGGCGACGCCTACGGCCGCGTCCGCGCGATGCTGGACGAGAACGGCAACAGCCTCGCCGAGGCCGGCCCGTCCCGCCCGGTGCTGCTGCTCGGTCTGACCTCGGTGCCCCGCGCCGGCGACAGCTTCATCGTCGTCGACGAGGACCGCACCGCCCGTCAGATCGCCGAGAAGCGCTCGGCCCGCGACCGCAACGCCGCCTTCGCGCAGCGTCGGGTCCGGGTGTCCCTGGAGGACCTGGACAAGGCCATCGCCGCCGGCGAGATCGAGCAGCTCAACCTCATCATCAAGGGTGACGTCTCCGGTTCGGTCGAGGCCCTCGAGGACGCCCTCGTCAAGCTGGACGTGGGCGAGGAGGTCGAGCTCCGCATCCTGCACCGCGGTGTGGGTGCGATCACCGAGTCCGACGTCAACCTGGCGATGGGTTCGGACGCCATCATCATCGGCTTCAACGTGCGCGCCGAAGGCCGTGCGCGTACCGCGGCCGACAAGGAAGGCGTGGACGTCCGGTACTACTCGGTCATCTACCAGGCGATCGAGGAGATCGAGAACGCCCTCAAGGGCATGCTCAAGCCCGAGTACGAGGAGGTGCGCCTCGGCTCCGCGGAGATCCGCGAGGTGTTCCGCTCCTCCAAGTTCGGCAACATCGCGGGTGTCATCGTCCGCGAGGGCCTGCTGCGCCGCAACGCCAAGGCCCGCCTCATCCGCGACGGCAAGGTCGTGGCGGAGAGCCTCACCATCGAGGGTCTGCGCCGCTTCAAGGACGACGCGACCGAGGTCCGCGAGGGCTTCGAGGCCGGTGTCACCCTGGGGTCGTTCAACGACATCAAGGTCGAGGACATCATCGAGACCTACGAGATGCGCGAGAAGCCGCGTTCGTAGTCGGTGAAAGCCGGGGCCGGTCGACGGGTGGTATTTCCGTCGACCGGCCCCGGTCTCGCTGTGTAGGGTCCGGGGTAGTCGAGATGCAGCAGCGTTCAGACGTAGCACCGGCAGCCCGGTTCCGGGCTGCCCCCCCGAGGCCTTCCAGGTCGGCGAGACCTGTCATACATGTTCGTGGGAACACTCACCTTCGACCTGCTGTTGGGCGACGTCCACTCGCTCAAGGAGAAGCGTTCGATCGTGCGGCCCATCGTGGCCGAACTGCAGCGCAAGTACAGCGTGTGCGCTGCCGAGACCGGGAACCAGGATCTGCACCGCAGGGCCGAGATCGGCCTCGCGGTGGTGGCCGGCGATGCCGGGTACGTCACCGAGATCCTGGACAGCTGTGAGCGGTTGGTCGCCGGCCGCCCCGAGGTGCAGCTCCTCTCCGCGAGGAGGAGGTACCACAACGACGACGACGAATGAGAGCCGTGGAGACGATCGGCGGAAGTCGCCGTTCTCACACGGATCAGGACCCAGAGCGCCCGCAAGGCCGGGCGCGGGCCGGTACTTTGGGGCGTGGGCCCCGAAGGGTGCGTAGCTCACCCGAATGCCGGACCCACTGCACGAGGAGGCAACGTGACCGACACCGCAAGGGCGCGCAAGCTCGCCGACCGCATCCAGGTGGTCGTCGCCCAGACCCTGGAGCGGCGGATCAAGGACCCGCGACTGGGGTTCGTGACCATCACCGACACCCGGGTGACCGGGGACCTGCGCGAGGCCACCGTCTTCTACACCGTCTTCGGCGACGAGACCGAGCGCGAGGCCACGGCCGCCGCGCTGGAGAGCGCCAAGGGCGTGATCCGCTCCGAGGTCGGCAAGATCGGGGTGCGCTTCACCCCGACGCTGACCTTCGTCGCGGACGCGCTGCCGGACAACGCCCGGAACATCGACGACCTGCTCGACCGGGCCAAGGCCATCGACGCGGCGGTGCGCACCACCGCCGCGGGCGCGACCTACGCCGGCGAGGCGGACCCGTACAAGGTTCCGGCGGCCGAGCGTGACGACGAGGACGAGTAGTCATGGCGGGTGAGCCGGCGAAGGCCGCCTCGCGAGCCGGTTCGACCACGGGGGCGTCTTCCACCAGCACGGTGGAGGACGCCCTCGTGGCGCTCCCGGGGCCGCGCACCGAGGAGAGCGGTTTCGAGCTGCTCTGGCAGCAGGTGGTGGCGGAGATCGGGCGGGCCCGTTCGATCGACCTGATCTGCCACATCTGCCCGGACGGCGACGCCCTGGGCTCCTCGCTGGCGGCTGCGCTGGCGCTGCGCGGGCTCGGCAAGCGGGTGCGGGTCTCCTTCGGCGACGACCCGCAGATCGTGCCCGAGTCGTTGGCCTTCCTGCCCGGCCAGGAGCTGATCGTGCCGGCCGTCGAGGTGCCGGACGTCCCCGAGCTGGTGCTCTGCTTCGACGTGGCCGCGGAGAGCCGGCTCGGCCTGCTGCACGGCAAGGCCTTCGCCGCGCCGGTGCTGGTGGTGATCGACCACCACGCCTCCAATCCGGGCTTCGGCACCCACCAGCTGATCGACCCGACCGCGCCGGCCACCGCCGTCCTGGTCGACGAACTGCTGCGCCGGCTCGGCGTCGAACTCGACCAGGACCTGGCCACCTGCCTGTACACCGGCGTCGCCACCGACACCGGTTCGTTCAAGTACCGGGCCACCACGCCCGCCACCCACGAACTCGCCGGGCGGCTGCTGGCCACCGGCATCCGGCACGACCTGATCTCCCGGCAGCTGTGGGACACCTCCTCCTTCGGCTACCTCAAGGTGCT
Source organism: Kitasatospora sp. NPDC088779 (assembly GCF_040685395.1). Classification (NCBI taxonomy): domain Bacteria; kingdom Bacillati; phylum Actinomycetota; class Actinomycetes; order Kitasatosporales; family Streptomycetaceae; genus Kitasatospora; species Kitasatospora sp. NPDC088779. The sequence continues at coordinate 37,368 of NZ_JBFBHW010000045.1, forward strand.
CGCGGGCGCGCTCGACCGGGCCGTCTACGAGCCGGACGCGGCCGGCGGGCTGGGCCTGGTGTGGACCTGGGTGCCGTACCAGGACCTGGTGCTGTTCAGCGTCACGGTCGAGGAGATCGAGGGGCTGATCGACATCCTGCGCCGCCCGGCCGAGGCCGAGGTGGCGCTGGTGCTCAAGCAGGACCCGGACGGCACGCTGCGGGGCTCCTCGCGTTCCAAGGGTGCGGTGGACGTCGCGGCCGCCTGCGCGGAGCTGGGTGGCGGCGGGCACGTCTTCGCGGCCGGGTTCAGCGCCCGGGAGGACGTGGCCGCGGTGGTCGAACGGTTCCGGAGCGCGCTGCGACCGGTACGTTGATCATCTCTTGACCGCTTTTTAGAGAAAGAACTTGATGAAGCGCAAAGGCACCGGCCCGGACGGCCTGGTGATCGTCGACAAGCCCGAGGGCATCACCTCCCACGGGGTCGTCGCCAAGCTGCGATGGCTGGCCGGGACGCGGAAGGTCGGGCACGCCGGCACGCTCGACCCGATGGCCACCGGCGTACTGGTGATCGGCGTCGAGCGGGCCACCCGGCTGCTCGGCCACCTGATGCTCACCGCCAAGACGTACGAGGCGACCGTCCGGCTCGGCCAGACCACCGTCACCGACGACCGGGAGGGCGAGGTCACCGCGTCCGCCCCGGCCGACGGGGTGACCAGGGAGGCGATCGACGCCGGGATCGCCGCGCTCACCGGCGAGATCATGCAGGTGCCCTCCAAGGTCAGCGCGATCAAGATCGACGGCAAGCGGTCGTACGCGCGGGTGCGCGAGGGCGAGGACTTCGAGCTCGCGGCCCGGCCCACCACGATCCACTCCTTCACCGTGCACGGGCAGCGCGCGGCGCTCGCCGAGGACGGCACGCCGGTGATCGACCTGGACGTGACCGTCGAGTGCTCCTCCGGCACCTACATCCGGGCGCTGGCCCGTGACCTGGGCGCCGGGCTCGGCGTCGGCGGCCACCTCACCGCGCTGCGGCGCACCAGGGTCGGGCCGTACTCGGTGGAGTCGGCGCGCACCCTGGAGCAGTTGGAGGCCGCGGTCACCGGCGAGTCCCCGACGGGGCTGCAGGTGCTGCCGATCGGGGAGGCCGCGGCCGCCGCCTTCCCACGCTGGGACCTGGACGAGTCGGCGGCGGAGAAGCTGTCGCACGGTGCCCGGCTCAAGGCGCCCGGGCTGGGCGTGGACGGGCCGATCGCGGTGTTCGGGCCGGACGGGCGCTTCCTCGCGCTGGTCGAGGAGACGGACGGGCAGGCGAAGCCGGTCGCGGTCTTCGTCGGCTGACGCCCCGCAGCGCACGCGTCACCCCCGTCGGGAGTCTTCCGGCGGGGGTTTCGCTCGTTCGGGGGGCGTCCCGGGAGGGGCTTCGCTCGTTCAGGGGGTGTTCCGGCGAGGTCCGGGGGTTCGTTCCGGCGAGGGAGGGGTCACCCGCCCGGGGGAGCGCGCGAGGTGAACGCCCGTGGTGAGCGGCGCAGGCGCGGTGGGGCCGCCTCCCGGGCGGGCAGGCTCCCCGGCGGCGAGCAGGTCGCCGTGACGAGCCCGCCCCCGGGCCGTCCGGCCTGCGGGGAGGGCAGTGCGAATGCCGGGATTCCTGGACGGCGACGGCGTGGCGGGAGATCCGGGGCGGTACCTGCTGCGGATCCGCGACCTCAACGGGCGACTGCACGGCTTAGGGTTCGTCGCCGACCCGCAGGGCACCGTCCTCACCGCCCACGAGAGCGTCACCGGCCTGGACCGGATCGTCCTGCACACCCCCGGCGGGCAGACCAGGGTGCTCGGCCCGGACGCCGTCCTGCCGCTGCCCGAGCACGGGCTCGCCCTGCTGCGCACCGACGCGGTCGGCGGGCTGCCCGTGCCGCCGCTGCCCGTCGCGGCCCTCGGGGCCGGGCGCGCGGTGCTGCTGCCCGCGCTGGCCGGCGAGGACGGGCGGGTGGTGGCGCTGCGCTGCGGTCTGCTCGGTGCCGCCGGTGCCGGGTGCGGCGGGGTCGGCGGGGTGCTGCTGCTCGACCCGCCGGTGGTCGCCGGCGTCGTGGTGCCGGCCGGTTCGCCGGTGCTGGACGCCCGCAGCGGCGCCGTGGTGGCCCTGGCCGTGCCCGCGCTGCGCGGGCCGCAGCACGGCGGCGCGCTCCCGGCGGTGCCGGCCGGCGGCGGCGCGGTCGCGGTCGCCCCGGCGCTGGCCGAACTGCTGGCGCGCAACGGCGCGGCCGTGCCCGGCTACGGGCCCGCGCTCAACCTGGCCGGCGTGCTGCGGCTGACCGCGGCCCAGCTGGCCGCCGCCGGGGCCGGCCCGGGCCGGGTGGCCGGGCTCGCCGCCGACCGGGTCGACCGGCCCGACGGACTGGCCGGGGACGAGCCGCAGGCCACCGTCACCGCCCTGGTCGGCGCCCCCGGCAGCGGGCGCTCCACCGAACTCGCCGCCCTCGCCGCCCGCCGCGCCGGCGGCGCCCGGCCGCTGCCCACCCTCTGGCTGCGCGGCGCCGACCTGCGCGCCGAGGACCGCTCGCTCGCCGCCCCGGTGGAACGGGCGCTGGCCGCCGTCGCGGCCGAGCTGGGCATCCCGGCGCCCGCGCCGGAACCGGTGGCGGCGCTGTGCGCGGCGGCCGGGCGGCCGCTGCTGGTGGTCCTGGACGGCCCCGAGGAGGCCCCGGCGCCGCTGGACCCGCGCTGGCTGCGCGGCGCGGGGGACTGGCTGACCGGCTGCGGGGCGCGGCTGCTGACCGCCTGCGGCGAGGAGGCCTGGGTGCGACTGGCGGCCGAGAAGTGGGGCAGCGGCACCGGCCACGCCCGGTACCCGGACCCGCCGGAGCCGGGCGGCGACCTGGCCAGCGCCCCCACCGTCCGGATGGACGGCGGCGGCCCGGGCGCCCCCAGCCTCGCCGGGCACCGGCTCGGCCCGCTCCCCGCCGAGGCGGCCGAGCGGGTACGCCGCCGCTACGGGCTGCCGCCGGGCTGGCCGGCCGACGCCGACGCGCGGCACCCGCTGGCCGTCCGGCTGGCCGGCGAGCTGTGGGCGGAGGGCCTGCGCGGGGAGCCGGCCCGCCGGGGCGAACTGTTCGCCGCCTACCTGGACCTGCGTTGCCTGCGGGTGGCCGGGCGGCTGGTCGAGGACGGCCGGCAGCGCCGCCCGGGCGCCCACCGCCGGAGCTCCGCTCGCCCGGCCGGGCCCTCCCACGGGCGGGTGCGGCGGCTGGCGGCCGCGGTGGCCGGACGGGTGCACGAGGCGGCCCGGCGGATGCTCGGCGCCGGGCCGGGCGGCCTGGGCCGGGCCACCTTCGAGGAACTGTTCCCGGCAGCCGGCGGCTGGGCCACGGCCGTCCTCGCCGAGGGCCTGTTCGTCCCGGCCGGGCCCGGATTCCGGTTCGCGCACGGGGAGTTCGCGGACTGGCTGCAGGGCCTGCACCTGGACCTGGACGCCGCGCTGGGGCTGCTGCTCGGCGAGGCCGCGGACACGCCCTCCTCACCCGCGAACGGGCTGGAGGGCGCGCCAGCGGAGGGCTCCCCGCGCGGCGTCCCCCGGCACCGGATCGGCCCGGTCGCCGCCGCGCTGCGCCGACTGGCCGAAGCCTGGGGCGCACCCGCCCTGGACCCCTGGCTGCACCGGCTCTGGCGCGCCCTGGACCTGCGCCCGCCCGGCAGCGAACCGGCCTGGTGGGCGGGCCGGCTGCTCACCGCCGGGCTGGCCGCCAGCCCCGATCCGGCCGAACACCGGGCGCTGCTCGACCAGTTGGCCGGTCGGATCGCCGAACGGGCGGTCGCCGAGGGCGGGTTGGACGCGCTCCCGGCGGACGGGCTCGGCTCGTTCGGCCCGGCGTTCTGGACCGGCCTCGGCCTGCCCGCCGAGACCGAACTCGCGCTGCTGCGCCGCCTGGTGGCCGCCGACGGGCCCGGGCAGCCGTTCCTCGGCGCGGTGGCCGAACGGCTGCGCGCCGACCCCGTCGCGGTGTTCCCGCTGCTCTGCGCCTGGTTCGACGATCCGCACGGCCTGCCCGGCCGCCCCGGACACACCGTCGCCGACCTCGCCCACGACCTGCTGCACGCCCACCGCCGGCTCGCCCTGGACGAGTTGGCCGACGCCCTGGCCGACGCCGCGCACCCGAGGGCGGACGCACTGCTCACCGTGCTCGCCACCGAGGAGCCCTCCGCGCTCTGCCGGGCGGTGGACCGCTGGAGCCACGACGGGCGGCCCGAGCGGCACGTCGCCGCCGCCGTGCACGCCCTGCACGCCGCCCCGCACGCCGTCGGCGCCGCCGCCGGACTGCTGCGTTTCACCGCGCTGACCCTGCTCGCCCGCGAGGACGAACCGGGCCTGCACGGCGCCGCCCTCGCCCTGCTGGTCGGCGACCCGGCGACCAGGGCCGAGCACCTCCCCGCCGCGCTGTCCCTGCACCGGGCGGGCGGCGACGCCTTCCTCACCCCCAGGGCGCTGGCCCCCGCCCTGGAGAGCGACCCGGAACCCGTCCTGGCCGCGCTCGCCGACCGGCTGGCGGCCCCCGGCGCAGCCGCCGCCGAGACCCTGCGGGTGCTCGCCGACGCCCGCACCCCAGTGGCCACCCGGCGGGGCGCCGAACTGGCCGCCCGGCTGCTGCGCGAGCACCCGGCCCTGGCCGGCCCGGTCGCCGTCGACTACCTGGGCCGCCGCCTGGAGCGCGCCGCGACCGGCGGCCCGGCCGCCCGGCTGGAGCTGCGGGTGCTGCTCGGCGGCGCGCTGGCCGCCCGGACGGCGGGCGTGCGGAGGCCGTTCGCCCAGGTGCTGTCCGTCCCGGTGGCCGACCCGGCAGCGGACGCGCTGCGCTGCGAACTGCTGGACACCCTGCTCGCCATCGAGACCGACCCGGCGGTGCTGACCGCGGCCGTGGAGCGGCTGGCCGAGCACTGCGCGGCCGAGAACCCGGCCCGGGCCCGCGCGGTGCTGGCCCGGGCGACCCCCGGCCTGCCGGGCGCGGACGAACTGCTGGTGCGCTGGGCCGGCCGCTCGGCGGCGTTCGCGCAGCTGCTCGCCCAGTGGCCGCGGGACGCCGCCCCGACCGCGCCGGACGGTCCCCGGCTGGCCCGGATGCGGGCCCTGGTGGTGGCCGGCCGCGACCCGCAGTACGCGGCCGCCGAGGCGGAGCGGACCGTGCCCGGGCGCGCCGCGCACCCGCCGGTGCGCCCAACCCGTATTCCGGTGCCGGAGCAGGAGCAGGCGCATGGCACGCTATAGGGGTTCGGGTTTGAGCGTTTGAGCGTACAGAGGGTACGCGCCGTACGGAACAAGGAGCGGTCAGGGTGCAGCGCTGGCGTGGCCTGGAGGAGATCCCCGCTGACTGGGGACGCAGCGTCGTCACCATCGGCTCGTTCGACGGGGTGCACCGCGGGCATCAGCTGATCATCGGTCGGGCGGTCGAGCGGGCCCGCGAACTCGGCCTCCCCGCGGTGGTGGTGACCTTCGACCCGCACCCGCGCGAGGTCATCCGCCCGGGCAGCCACCCGCCGCTGCTCGCCCCGCAGGCGCGCCGCGCCGAGCTGATCGCGGGCCTCGGCGTGGACGCGGTGCTGGTGCTGCCGTTCACCCCGGAGCTGTCCCAGGAGTCGCCGGAGACCTTCGTCCAGCAGGTCCTGGTCGACGCCCTGCACGCCCGGGCCGTCATCGAGGGCCCCAACTTCCGCTTCGGGCACCGGGCCGCTGGGGACGTCGCGCTGCTCACCGAGCTGGGCCGCTCGGCCGGCTTCGACGTCGAGGTGGTCGACCTCCAGGTGAGCGGCGCCGCCGGGGCCGGCGAGCCGTTCTCCTCCACCCTGACCCGGCGGCTGGTCGAGACCGGCGACATGGCCGGCGCCGGCGAGGTGCTGGGCCGCCCGCACCGGGTCGAGGGCGTGGTGGTGCGCGGCGCGCAGCGCGGCCGCGAGCTCGGCTACCCCACCGCCAACGTCGAGACCGTGCCGCACAGCGCGATCCCGGCCGACGGCGTGTACGCGGGCTGGCTGACCGCCGACGGCGAGCGCATGCCCGCCGCCATCTCGGTCGGCACCAACCCGACCTTCGACGGCACCGCCCGCACCGTCGAGGCGTACGCCATCGACCGGGTCGGCCTGGACCTGTACGGGCTGCACGTGGCCGTGGACTTCCTGGCCTACCTGCGCGGGATGGAGAAGTTCGACTCCATCGACGCGCTGCTCGACCGGATGGCCGACGACGTCAAGCAGGCCCGCGAGCTGACCGACGGCGTCTGAGCACTGCCGCAGCACGGGGAAGGGCCCGCCGACCTGGTCGGCGGGCCCTTCGGCGTCACTGCGGGGGCTGCGGCGGGTGGCCGTAGCCGGGCGGCGGCTGGTAGCCGTCCGGCGGGGACGGCGGGGCGGGCTGCGGCGGCTGGCCCTGGGCGGGCGGGTAGCCGTAGCCCGGGCCCGGCTGCGGGGCCTGCTGCTGCTGGGCGCCCGGTTGCGGCCAGGCCGTGGGGGCGGGCGGCTGCGGCGGGTAGCCGTAGCCGGGGGGCGGCGGCGGGGCCTGGCCGGGCTGCGGCGCCCACGGCGCCCCGGGGGCGGGCTGAGCGGCCTGACCGGCCTGACCCGGATACGGCTGTGGCTGCGGCGGGTACGGCGTGGCCTGCGCCTGCTGCTGCCACCCGGACTGCTGGGCGGCGGCCTGCTGGGCCCGGACGATGTCCTCGCCGACCAGGGTGGCCAGCTCGAAGTAGGCCTCGCGGACCTTGGGCCGCATCATGTCGAGGTTGACCTCGGCGCCGGCCGCCAGGCTCTCGTCGAACGGCACCACGATCACCCCGCGGCAGCGGGTCTGGAAGTGCGCGACGATGTCCTCGACCTTGATCAGCTTGCTGGTCTCGCGCACCCCGGAGACCACCGTGATGCTGCGCTGCACCAGGTCCGCGTAGCCGTGCGCGGAGAGCCAGTCCAGGGTGGTCGAGGCACTGGAGGCGCCGTCCACGCTGGGGGTGGAGACGATGATCAGCTGGTCGGCGAGGTCCAGCACCCCGCGCATCGCGCTGTACAGCAGGCCGGTGCCGGAGTCGGTCAGGATGATCGGGTACTGGCGGCCCAGCACGTCGATGACCTGGCGGTAGTCCGAGTCGTTGAACGTGGTCGAGACCGCCGGGTCGACGTCGTTCGCCAGGATCTCCAGGCCCGAGTTGAGGTCCTGCGAGGTGAACTGACGGATGTCCATGTAGCTGCGCAGGTGCGGGATGGCCGTCACCAGGTCGCGGATGGTCGCGCCGGTCTGGCGCTTGACCCGGCGGCCCAGGGTGCCGGCGTCCGGGTTGGCGTCGATCGCGATCACCTTGTCCTGGCGCTCGCTGGCCAGGGTCGCGCCGAGCGCGGTGGTGGTCGTGGTCTTGCCGACCCCGCCCTTGAGGCTGATCACGGCGATCCGGTAGCAGCTCAGCACCGGGGTGCGGATGATCTCCAGCTTGCGCGACTTCTCGGCGGCTGCCGCCTTGCCGCCGAACTGGAACCGCGGCTGCTGGCGCTGCTGCTTGGGCTGGCTGCGCAGCAGCCGGTCCGAGGACAGCTCGACCGCGGCGGTGTAGCCGAGTGGCGCACCGTGCGCCACGGGCGGCTGCGGGGCGGCGGAATGCGGGAACGCGACCGGCGGCGGTGCGACGGCGCTCTGCGGCGGCCACGGCTGCACCCCGCCGGACTGCTCGTGCGGCGAGCCCGGCAGCAACGGCTGGTACTCGTGCGGCTGGGGCTGGGCCGACTGCGGGTAGGCGGGGGGCTGCGGCCAGCCGCCCTGGCGCGGATCCACCGGCGCGGGCTGCGGGGCCGGCTGCTGCGGCTGTGCGGGCGGCGGCTGTGCGGCGGCCTGCTGGGCGGCCCACGCGGCGGCGGACTGCGCGTCCTGCGGCGGCAGCGGCTGCTGCGGGGGCAGGTGCTGCGCGGGCGGCTGCGGGTACGGCTGCGGGTACGTCTGCGGCGGGACCGGCTGGGCGGGCTGCGCCGGCGGCGCGGCCGAGACCGGGGCCGGGTACGGCGGCTGCGGGGCCGGGGCGGGCTGCGGCTGCGCCGGGACCTCCGCCGGCCAGCCCGGGGCGACGGCCGGTGGCTGTTCGAACGCGGGGGCGGGGGCCTGGGCAGGGGCGGACGCCGGGAACGGGACGTGCTGCGCCTCGGCCTGGACGGGCTGTGCGGGCGGCACGGGCGGCACGGGTACGGGCTGCGCGGGCACGGGCGCCTGAGCCGGCGTCGGGGCCTGGGCGGGCACCGGCGCCGGAGCGGCGGCCTGCGGAGCCTGCGCCGCCGTCGGAGCCTGCAGGACCGGGGCCGGGGCCGTCGGAGCCTGCACCGCCGGGGCCGCCGAGGCGTCCGTCTGCACGTACCAGGACGGGGGAGTGTAGTCGGGCGCGTCGGACCAGTCGTCGTCGTCCTCTGCCGCGTTGTCGCCGACGTAGACGCCGTCCCGATCGCTGCTCACTAGGGCTCCCTCGTGTTCGCCGCCGCTTGTTCAGCGGTGCCGTTGCCGCATCAAAGACTAGGCCGTGCGGCAACCCCCGTTGAAGGCGGCGTCGGATCCGGAGCGGCCCCCCGGGCCCGGCGCCGCCGCTCAGTCCATCCGGCGCGGACCGCCGAGAACCTGCTGCTCGGCCTGCCCGGCCACGGCCCGCACGTACTGGCGCCGCATCCGGGTGGCCCACAGCGTGAGGTCGTCGCCGAGGGTGGGCAGCGCGGCGACGTCCTCCGGCGGGAGCGACAGCACCCGGCCGGTCAGCTCCGCCTCCTGCGGGGAGACCCGCTGCACGCCCACCAGGTCGGCCGCGTTGAGCACCCGGGCCGCGTTCGGGCCCAGGTACGGCAGCAGGGTCAGGGTGGTCTGCCAGGGCGCGGCGGAGAGCCGGCTGCGCGGCGGGCGGGCGCCGAGGTCGCGCACCACCAGGACCGGCGAGGCCACCGAGGCGCCCTGCGGGCCGAGTCGGCCGACCTGGTGGACCGTCACGCACGGCTGCCCGCCGCCCGCGGCCTGCGCCAGCGGGCCCCACAGCTGCCCGCGCGCGGTCTCCACCGCGACCCGGGCGCCGATCGCGGCCGCCCGCAGCGCGATGACCTGCGCCGTCCACACGCCGCCGACCAGCACCAGGTCGTACGCGCTGGGCCGGAACAGGCCGAGCACTGCGGGCAGCCCCTGCGGGTCGACGCCGATCACCACGCCGTCGTCGCCGACCGGGAAGGCCAGCGCCCCGAGGTCCGCGGCGTCGAGCACGTGCTTCTCCCGGCGCGGGCCGCGCAGCCCGAAGCCGGGCAGGATCCGGGACCGCGCCCGGGGCCGTTCGGCGCCGTGCTGCGGGCCGGGGGCCGGATAGGTCTGGTACGCCATCAGGACGCTCCTCCCAGCGGCAGGGTGGCGAGCACCCCGGGGGCCTGCTCCAGGTCGAGCCGGACCAGGCCGAGTCCGGCGCCCTGCGCCCGCGCCTCCACCTGGCGGCCGACCTGCGTCACCTCGCTCTCGCTGCGCCCGGTCACCCGCAGGTGCCCGCTGACGGTCACCGAGCCGCCGGTGCCGCGCCCGGCGGTCAGGCTGAAGGTGCTGGCCAGCGCGGGGGAGCCGGTGACCAGGTTGACCAGGTCGGGTGCGGCGATCCGGCCGGGCGAGCCGCCGGGGCGGCTGAGCTGCGGCCAGCGGGAGATCCAGTAGGTGCTGTGCCAGCGGTCGTCGATCCGCCAGAACCGGCTGCCCTCCTGGGTGCGGCGGGTGGTGCCGCCGCCGCTGCCGGTGCCCTGGCGCCCGGCCACCGCGAGCGGGTTGGCGCAGGTGGAGATGGCCAGCGCGGCGATCAGCTCGCGCTCGTCCAGCACGGTCGCCTTGAACCCGGCGCTGTTGAGCCGCCCGGCCAGCTGGTCGGTCACCCGTTGCAGCGCCTTGCGGGCGCCCTCCTCGCCGCCGCCGCGGGCCCGGACGGCGGCCGCGGCGCGCTCCGGGTCGAGCTTGAGCGCCACCCAGGTCAGCCGCAGCCCGGGGGTGGCGGTGCCGTCCGGCAGCTCCCGGTAGGCGCGGGCGGCCAGCGACTGCTCGGGCAGGTGCGGGGCCGGGGCCGGCTGGGTGTGCTGGACGAGCTGCACCGACTCCAGGGTGATGTCGTCGACCTGGAGCGCCGAGCAGATCACGTCCAGGGGCAGCGGCAGCGCGGTGCGCACCGGGCGCAGCGGCTGGTCCTTGGCCTGGACGAGCAGGACCGAGCTGAGGAAGGTGCCGTCGCCGACCATGCCGGTCTCCCGGCGGACCGGGCGGCCGCCCAGGTCGGCCTCGGTGGCGTGGGTGCAGGTGCGCAGCGCCGGTTCGAGTTCCAGGGCGGGGGCCAGTGCCGGGTCGGTGCCGGCCGGCGGCAGCGTGCCGCGGGCCTGCTGGCGGCGGGACTTGAGGGCGGCGCGCACTCGTAGCACTTCGGGGATGGTCCGGCCGCGCAGCGGGATCACGGCGAGCACCACCAGGACCAGCGCGACCGCGCCGAAGCCGGCGGCGACCGGCCGGCTGATCGTCCAGCCCACCGCGACCAGCGCGGCCGCGACCTCGACCAGGACGAGCTGTTGGAGTCTCAGCCGCCCGCCGAGCAGCCCGGGCCGGGGGTTGATCCGGAGCAGGACGGGCCCGCGACCGCCTTCGTCACGGCCGCTGCTCTCGCCGACGGGCGGCAGTGGCTGCCCGGGCGCGGTCCCGGGCGCGGGGCCGCCGCGCTGCGCCCGACCGGAGCGGCGCGACCTCCCGCCCGTTGCCGGTCCGCGGCGTCCTGGAGCGGTCTGGCTTGGCATCCCCCGGGTGACCCTCTCTGATCAGTTGCCGCGGCCCGGCTGGCCGGTGCGCGGACCGTACCCGTACCGTACTCACCGTCTGCTGCCGCATCGTAGAGGGTTCGTACGGGTTCCCGCCCGGCGGGTGCGGGGGGGGGGGGCGGTGCAGGCCGGTCCGACAGTGTCTGACGAGGGGGACGACGAGGATGGCATCGCGCCGGGACGAGCTGAACGCGTACACCTTCGCCCGCAAGCGCACGGTGGGGGCGTTCCTGCTGCCCGGTGGCGGCGGCAGCGACGAGGACGCGCCGCGCCCGGTGAAGGCGGTGCTGCCGAGCGTGCTGGCGGGGGCGGTGATCGTCGCCGGGTTCGGGCTGTGGGGGGTGTTCAAGCCGAGCGCGCCGCTGCACTGGGACGACGGCAAGAACGTCGTCCAGGGCAAGAAGTCGACCACCCGGTACGTGGTGCTGACCGACCCGGACGGCCGGACCAGGCGGCTGCACCAGGTGCTCAACATGTCCTCGGCGCGGCTGGTGCTGCCGGCCGACGCCAAGGTGGTGGTGGTCGACGACGGGGTGCTCGACAGCTACCCCAACCACGGCCCGACGATCGGCATCCCGTACGCGCCGGACAAGCTGCCGACGAGGGACAACGCGGACAAGCCGATGAAGTGGTCGGTCTGCGACCGCCCGGGCTCGGACGACAAGCAGGAGACCGTCAACCAGGCGGTGTTCGTGGCGGCCGGCCCGGACGCGGCGGCGCTGGCGGGCAAGGACCGGATGCTCGGCCAGGACCAGCTGCTGCTGGTGCAGCAGGCGGACGAGCAGCAGGTATCCGCGCAGCCGGCGCCGGGCCAGCCCGCGGCCAGGCCGGGTGACGCGAAGGTGTTCCTGGTCGACGCGCAGGGCCGCAAGCACGGCATCGGCTCGCCGCAGGCGGACGACAAGGAGCGCAAGTCGCTGATCACCGCGGTCTTCGGGCCCAACGCGGTGCCGCAGCGCGTCAAGCGCGAGTGGCTGGACACCCTGGTGACCGGCAGCCCGATCACCTTCCCGAAGGTCGACGGGGTGGCGGACAGCCCGAACCCCAACTCCTCGGTGGAGCTGGGCAACCAGGCCGACCGCCGGATCGGCCGGCTGGTGCACTACCAGGACCGGCACTACGTGGTCGGCAAGGACCGGCTCTACCTGGTGACGCCGTTCCAGGCGGAGCTGATCCGGCAGAACCCGGACTACCAGGACCTCTACAAGTACGACGGCGACAAGCGGCCGCGCAGCGACGAGATGACCCCGGCCGACCACGCCAAGCTCGGCAACGACGTCCGGCTGCCGAGCACCGGGGACGACTGGCCGCTGAAGTCCGGTGCGCCGGCCAACAACTGGCAGGACCGGCAGGACGCGCGCCTGGTCGTGTGCAGCACCTTCGACGGCGTCGCCGAGGACGGCCGCACGCCCCGGCGCAGCGTCTGGGCCGGGACGTCCTACCCGGCGCCGTACAACAACGGCGCGGGCGCCGCGTACGTGACGCCCGGGCACGGCCTCTTCTACCGCGCGCTGGACAACGCGGCGGGCGGTTCCGGCACCGACTTCCTGATCACCGAGACCGGTCTGCGTTACTCGGTGCCGGCCAACGGCGACGGTGGTCGCGGCGCCACCACCCCGCCCGGCGCGCAGCCGGGCCAGAGTGCGCAGCCGGGTGCGGGCGGACAGCCGGGCCAGGGCGCGCAGCCGGGCCAGGGCGGCGCCCCGAAGACGCCCACCCCGCAGCCGGGCGCCACCACGCCGGACCAGCAGCCGCCGCAGGACGAATCGGGCGCCAACCAGGCCCGGTTGGGCTACAAGGAGCTCCAGCCGCTCCCGGTGCCGCACGAGTGGTCGGACCTCGTTCCGGCCGGCCCGCCGCTGACGGCGAAGAGCGCCGCCCAGCCGCAGAACGCCTGATCGACCAAGCCCGGCAACGGAATTGGCCTCAGTGTCATGGTCTGGTAACTGCGCCGAGTTCGGTGTTGGGTGAGCTGCGTGTGCCGACTACAGTGCTCCTGGACATCACTAGGGTGATGGGACGGTCGGGCCGCGCTGCCCTCCGTACACGCAATGTCTGTCTCATGGGGGATGGTGGAGCATGGCTCAGGGTCAGTTCACGATGACGGCTCAGGAGATGCTGGCTTTCGCCAAGCGGATCGAGGACGCGATCGGGAAGATCGAGGCTGAGCGGCAGAAGCTCATCAGCACGGTCGATGGCATCACCGGCGGCTGGCAGGGCCAGGCGGCGAACGCCTACAAGGCCTTGCAGGACCAGGTCAACACCGACATCGCGAAGCTGAAGGAGTCGCTCACCGCGATCCAGCACGCGATCGAGCTGACCACCAAGCACTACGCGAGCACCGAGGAAGAGCAGAAGGCGCTGTTCTCCAACGCCCAGGGCTGATCAGCCGCACCGCGCTGATCACCGTTCTGTTCCGACCTTCCGCTCGGTGGGGCGCCCGCGGCTGAGCGCGGGGTGCTCCGCATCCTCGTCAAGGGAGACATCGTGTCCGACCACATCCTCGTCAACTTCGAGACCGTCCACCACGCGGCCGAGGAAGTGCGCGCCTCGGCCGGTCGCATCGACCACCTGCTGAACGACCTCAAGGGCGACGTCAACCGCATCGCGTCCAGCTGGCAGGGCGCGGCCCAGCAGGGCTACCAGGCCCACCAGACCCAGTGGGACGCGCGCGCCGCCGACCTGCAGAAGGTCTGCACGCAGATCGCCTCCTCGCTGGACGGCGCCGCGCAGAGTTACCGGACGACCGAGAACAACAACGCCAAGCTGTGGGGGAACAGCTGACCACGCGTTCCCCAGCGGGAACGTGAGGGGGCGGGTGCTCGGACTCCGGGTACCCGCCCTTCGGCGCGCGGCACGGGTGGACGACATGAGGGGTGGCAGGGTGTCCGGACGCGGGTACCGGAAGGCGGCCGCGGCACTGGCCGCGCTCGCCGTGCTGGGCGGCCCGCTCGCCGCCCCGGCGCACGCGGACAGCGGACCAGGGCTGGCCGCCGCGGGCGACTGCCCGAAGAACGCGCCCGACGTGCCGACCGTGCCGTGGTCGCTGCAGCGCCTGCTGCTGGACGAGCTGTGGCAGGGCGGTCGGACCACCGGCGCGGGGGTGACCGTCGCGGTCATCGACACCGGCGTGGACGACCAGAACCCGCAGCTGGCGGGCAAGGTCCTGGAGGGCTCCAACCTGGTGGTGAACCGGGAGACCAAGGAGAAGGTCCCGGGCAGCTCCAAGGAGGACCCGGTCGGCCACGGCACCAAGGTGGCCGGCATCATCGCCGCCCGCCGTTACGACCGGACGGGCTTCGTCGGGCTCGCCCCCGACGCCACCGTCCTGTCGATCCGCCAGAACGACAGCGACGGCAACGGCGACGTCTCCACCCTGGTCCAGGCCGTCAACGAGGCGGTCAGGGCCAAGGCCAAGGTCATCAACATCTCCCAGGACGTCCGCGGTGCCGGCGCCGCCGGCTTCGGCGGGTACCAGGAGCTGAAGGCCGCCGTCCAGGCCGCCGAGGACAGCGGCGTCGTGGTGGTCGCCTCCACCGGCAACGACGGCAAGGAGGGCGACACCTACCCCGGCGCGTTCCCGACCGTGCTCGCCGTCGGCGCCTCCGACCGCAACAACGAGCGCGCCCCGTTCTCCCAGTACGGCTCCTTCGTGAAGGTCGCCGCACCCGGCGTCGACATGCTCTCCACCGTCCCCAGGGGCGGCCAGTGCGTCGACAACGGCACCAGCTTCTCCGCCCCGTACGTGTCCGGGCTCGTCGCGCTGCTGGTCGGCGCCCACCCGAACTGGAAGCCGGCCCAGGTGCGGGCCTGGATCGAGCAGACCGCACAGCGCACCCAGCGCGATCCGGACCGGTTCATCGGCTGGGGCGTGGTCGACCCGGTCAGGGCCGTCACCAAGGCCCCCGAGAGCGCGCCGTTCACCGCCACCCCGGACGCCCCCGTCCAGCTGGCCGCCGCCCCGATCGTGCCCCGGCCGGTCGGCCTCGGCGAGACCCAGGCCGACCGCGACGGCCGCACCGCGACGTACGTCCTCGGCATCGGGGCGCTGCTGGTCGCGCTGCTCATCGGCGGCGGCGTCGTCCTGCGCGACCTCCGCCGCAGGTCCGCCGACTGATCCGTGTGCGCAGCACCCGCCCGGTGCCCGGGGAGTGCGCGGAAGAATCCTCCGGAACGGCTGTAACGTCGTGGGCCGCTCACCGCATCCAAGAAGTGTCGGGGAGCGCGGACACGGGGGAGCGGCGGGCATGGGGTGGATCGGGGCGGGCCGGGAGGCCGAGGACGCAGAGTTCCTGGAGCTGGTGTCCGGCCGCACCGGCCACCTGTACCGCTCGGCCTGCCTGCTGACCAGCGGCGACACCCACTACGCCGAGGACCTCGTCCAGGAGGCCCTCAGCCGGATGTACGTGCTCTGGCGGCGCAGCGCCTGGACCGGCGGCCGGAACCGGATCGACAACCCGGCCGCCTACACCCACACGGTGATGGTGCGCACCTTCCTCGCCCAGCAGCGCCGCCGCTCCAGCACCGAGCGCCCCATCGGGGCCGTGCCCGAGTCGGAGGCGCGGGAGGCGGACGGCGCGCTGCGGATGACCCTGCTCGACGCCCTCGGCCGGATGCCGCCCAAGGACCGCGCCGTCCTGGTGCTGCGCTACTGGGAGGACCGCAGCGTCGCGGAGACCGCCGAGGTGCTGCGCTCCTCCCCGGGGGCGGTCCGCACCCGCACCACCCGGGCGCTGGCCCGGCTGCGCGGCCTGCTCGGCGACTCGCTGGCCGAGCTCGCCGCCCGCTGACCACTGCTCGTAGTCCGTGACGCAACCCGTGACGCAACCCGTGACGCAATTTCGTGACGCAATTTCGTGATGCAAGGAGACGGTGACCACCCATGTCCGAACCGGACAAGTTCGAGGACGATCTTCTCTACGCCCTCACCCGTACGGGCGAGGGCTTCCGCACCGAGCCGTCCGACCTGCTCGCGGGCGGGTACCAGCGCGGCCGCCGACGCTGGCGCCGCCGCTCGACCGCCGCGGTGGTGGGCGGCGCGGCCGCGCTGGCCCTGGTGGGGACCGGCGCGGTGTACCTCACCGGCTCCTCGCCGCGCCCGAGTGCGGTGCCCGCGGCCGCCCCGAGCACCGCCGGCGGCAGCGGGAGCGGCTCGGCGGCCCCGGTCGCGGCGGCCTCCTCCGCGGAGCCGGGCGAGGTCACCGGCGAGGATGTGCTGGCCACCCTGCGGGGCCTGCTGCCGGGCGGCCGGACCAGCGACGAGAACGCCGGTCAACGCCACGGCGGCACGCTGGTCTTCGACGACGGTCGGGGCAGGGCCGCGATGGCGGTCTCGGTCAACCGGGTCGGGGCCGGCAGCCCGGTCCTGACGGAGAACGGCTGCCCGGACCGGAAGCTCGTCCCGTACGACGCCTGCACCAGCGCGGGCCTGCCGGGCGGCGGCAAGCTGACCCTGTTCCAGGGCTACGAGTACCCGAACAAGCAGGCCGGCACCAAGAGGTGGTCCGCCTGGCTGGGCGGCGCCGACGGCCGCGTGATCGAGCTGACGGAGTGGAACGCCGAGGCGGAGAAGGGCGCACCGGACAGCCGTCGGACGCCGCCGCTGTCGCCGGAGCAGCTGAGGGCGGTCGTCACCGACAAGGCCTGGGACGGGATCATCGCCAAGTTCCCCGAGCCGCGGCCGGAGCCGGGGCCGGACAACGGCAAGGAGTACGGCAAGGACGAGATCCTGGCGATTGTCGCCAAGCTGCTGCCGTCCGGGCTGACCGAGACGGAGACCGGGGGACAGCCTGGCTACGCGAATTTCGTGGTCGACGACGGCAAGGGCAAGTCCATGGTGGAGATCAACGTGCAGGACTGGTCCCGCGACGACAAGACCAAGGAGGAGCTGTTCGGCAGTGCCCGGGCACAGCCGGACGGCACCAGGGTGGTGGTCGGCAAGCGGGGCTCCAACCCGGGCATGTGGACCGTCGACACCCTGCACGCGGACGGCCTGCGGGTGGTGATCAGCGCGTTCAACAGCGGCACCCAGCAGACCCCGGCGATCCGCAGCACCCCGGCGCTGAGCAACGACCAGCTGAAGGCGATCGCCACCGCGCCGGTGTGGAAGCTGAAGAAGTAGCGGTGCGGACGTGGCAGTGCCCCGGGCGAGGGGGAGCCCGGGGCACTGCCGTGTGGGGGAGGGGTGGGGGTCAGGGCTGCTGGTCCTCGGGGAGGCTGATCACCCAGCGGGTGTCCTGGCGGGGGCGCAGGTAGAACAGCCAGTAGAGGGTGGCGGCGGCGGTGATGCCGCCGGTCCACAGCAGGGGCTCGGTGTCCAGCTGGGTCATCACGTAGACGAGGACGGCGATCAGCACCACCGGGACGGCCGGCCACAGCGGCATCCGCCAGGCGGCGGCGTGCTTGTGGTGGGCGCGGCGGGAGAGCAGCGCGGCGATCGCGACCAGCAGGTACATCCCGGTGACGGCGACGCCGGTGATGTTGCTGAGCAGTGCGCCCTTGACGAAGCAGAGCGCGGCGCCGGGCAGGCCGACGGCCAGGGTGGCGACCCACGGGGAGCCGAACCGGCCGAGGGTGCCGAAGGCCTTGTTGACCGGCTCGGGCCAGGCCTTGTCACGGGCGGAGGCGAACAGGACCCGGGAGTTCTGGATGACCATGACGATGCCGGCGTTGATGATCGCCAGCGCGACGCAGAGGCTGATGAAGGTGCCGACCGCGGAGTTGCTCCAGGCGGTGACCATGCCGGAGATGTCGCCGGAGCTCAGGGTCTGGAGGTCGGGGGCGCCCATGGTGATGGCGACGACCGGGACCAGGATGACGGCGGAGGAGATGCCGAGCGTCCACAGCACGGTGCGCGAGACGTTGCGGCGGGGGTTCTCCAGCTCCTCGGAGAGGTAGACGGCGGTGGAGAAGCCCTGGGTGATGAACAGGGCGATGCCGAGCGCGCCGACGATGGCGCCGATGCTCACCGTGGTGGTGGCGCCGCCGTCCCCGGTGACCACGCCGTGCAGCAGGCTGGGGGCGTCGCCGTTGGCGTGGGAGAACCCGAGCACCGAGACGACGCCGGCCGCGATGACCTCCAGCACCAGGAAGACGCCGGTGATCCAGGCGTTGGCGCGCAGGTCGAGCAGGCCGGCCAGGGTGGCGGCGAGCATCACGGCGGCGCCGGTCATGGCCTTGTCGAGGTGCAGCACGGGGGCGAGGTAGTCGGCGGTGCCGAGGGCGATGACCGAGGGGACGATCATCACGACGATCAGCGAGAGCACGAAGACCAGCCAGCCGGCCAGCCGCCCGGCGAGGGTGCCGACCATCGCGTACTCGCCGCCGGCGCTGGGGATCAGGGTGCCGAGCTCGGAGTAGCAGAACGCGACGGCGACGCACAGCACGGTGCCGATGGCGATGGCCAGGGCGGTGGCGCTGCCGATGCTGGAGAACAGCTCCGGGACGATCACGAAGAGCGTGGAGGCCGGGGTGACGCAGGACAGTGTGAGCAGGGTGCCGCCCACCACGCCGATCGAGCGCTTGAGTTGCTGGGGCGCGGCGGCGGCGGCGGTGTCGGCCGTCGCGGGGGTCGCGGCGCGTGGCGGGCGAAGCGTGTCGGTCATGTGGCTTCCGATCGGCTCTGTGCGGTCCTGTGGGTGGGAGCGGTATCGCCTCCGCTGGCTGTCTGCTCGGGGTTCTGGTGGGGTCGCTCCTGGGTCGCAATGGAACCTGGGCGTATTGATTGCGTCAATGGCCGAAATGCTTCGGAATCCGTTGCGCGGAAGGGCATAGACATGCGATCCGATGATCACGTACGGTCATTGCGAGCTTTGCCCGACTTGTTACCTCTGCCACATTGCAACTGAATCCAAGGTGAACAGAGTGTTGCAAGCCACCTTTCAAAGGTGTCCGTGGAGTCGGACGGCGATACGCCCAGGCGCCCCCCTGTGCGGCCGCAACCCCCGGGCGGGGTGCGGGAACCGCAGCCCCGCGCCGGAAAGATCTAGGTAACGTTTCGACACCTGGGACGCGAAAGGGGCCGGGCTCCCGTGAGCCCGACCCCTCGATCACTGTCCGTAGCCGCCGGCGCGGTGCGCCGGTGCCGTCACACCAGTGGCAGCCAGCCCGTCTGGACCATCTGCCCGCCGGTCGCCCGGCGCGACACGTACACCCCGCGCCCCGGCGGCAGCGGCATCGGCTTGACCGTCCCCAGCAGCGCGCCCTCGTCCCGGTTGCCGGAGAGGATCACGCCCTGCCCGCCCAGCTCGCGCATCCGTTGCAGCACCGGCTCGTACAGCGAGCGGCCGGCGCCGCCCGCGCTGCGGGCCACGATCACCCGCAGGCCGATGTCCCGGGCGAACGGCAGGAACTCCGCCAGCGGCGCCAGCGGGTTGCCCGAGCCCGTCGCGACCAGCTCGTAGTCGTCCACGATCACGAACATGTCCTTGCCGCTGTACCAGCTGCGGTTGCGCAGCTGCTCGGCGGTGACGTCCGGGCCGGGCAGGCGGCGCGCGCAGGCCCCGCGCAGCATGTCCACGATGGCCGCCATGGCCGGCTGCGCGGCCGCGTACTCCACCAGGTACTCCGGCGGCACGGCGCCCAGCAGCGCGCGCCGGTAGTCGCCGACCACGATGCCCGCCTGGTCCGGGGTGTACCGCTCGGTGATCTGCTTGACCAGCATCCGCAGCAGCGCCGACTTCCCCGACTCGGTGTCGCCGAAGACGATGAACAGCGGGTCGGTCTCGAAGTTCACGAAGGCCGGTGCCAGCTCGGCCTCGTCCACGCCGAAGGCGATCCCGCGCTCCGGGCGCTCGAAGCCCTTCGGCAGCGAGTTCCCGTCCAGGACGGCCGGCAGCATCCGCACCTGCGGCGCGCGCGGCCCGGTCCAGGCCCCGTCGACGGCGGCGACCAGGCCGGCCACCCCGTGCTGGAGGTCGTCCACCGCGCAGGAGCCGTCCAGCCGCGGCAGGCCGGACAGGAAGTGCAGCCGCTCCGGGGTGATGCCGCGCCCGGCCAGCGGCGGGACGTTCTGCGCCACCCGGCGGTCCACCTCGGACTCCATCGGGTCGCCGAGCTTCAGCTCGGTCCGGTTCTGCAGCAGGTCCTTCAGCGCCGGGCGCACCTCCGCGTACCGGGCCGCGGTGATGACCAGGTGGACGCCGTAGCCGAGGCCGCGTTGGGCGATGTCGCCGATCACCGGCTCCAGCACCTCGAACTCCTGCTTGAAGGTGTTCCAGCCGTCGATCACCAGGAACACGTCGCCGAACGCCTCGTCCGGCAGCTGCCCGGCCGCCCGGCGGGCCCGGTAGGTGCCGATGGTGTCGATCCCGGCGGCCCGGAACAGCTCCTCGCGCCGGTTCAGCACCCCGTGCACCTCGGAGACCATCCGGCGCACCTTGTCGACGTCCAGGCGCCCGGCCACCCCGCCGACGTGCGGCAGCCCGGCCAGCGACTGGAAGCTGCCCGCGCCGAAGTCCAGCAGGTAGAACTGCACCTCCCGCGGGGTGTGGGTGAGCGCGAACGAGGCCACCGTGGTGCGCACCACCGTCGACTTGCCCGAGCGCGGGCCGCCCACGACCAGGCCGTGGCCGGCCGCCCCCGCGTAGTCGACCTCCAGGACGTCGGTCTTCTGCTCGCGCGGCTTGTCCACGATGCCGATCGGCACCCGCAGCCGGCCCGCCGGGAAGCCGGGCGCGGTCAGCCCGCGCTCCGGCACCACCTGGAGCGGCGGCAGCAGGTGGTCCATGCTCGGCGCCTCCTCCAGCGGCGGCAGCCACACCTGGTGCGCGGCCGGGCCCTGGCCCGTCATCCGCTGCACGAACACGTCCAGCACGGTGTCGACCAGCGCGTCGTCCTGCTCCGGGGCGAGCGGCGCCTCCTCCTCCACCGCCGGCTCCGGCGGCTCCACCCGGGCCGCGGTGAACAGCACCGGGCGGGCGTTCACCCGCCGCCCGCCGGTCGACCGCTGCTGCCCCGGCGCCCGGTAGGGCCCCGAGACGTACGCGGCCTTGAACCGGTCCATCACGTCCTCGCCGAACTTGAGGTACCCGACGCCCGGCACCGGCGGCAGGTGGTAGGCGTCCGGCACCCCGATCGCCGCCCGCGACTCGGCCGCCGAGAAGGTGCGCAGACCGATCCGGTAGGAGAGGTAGGTGTCCAGGCCGCGCAGCTTGCCCTCCTCCAGGCGCTGCGAGGCCAGCAGCAGGTGCACCCCCAGCGACCGGCCGATCCGGCCGATCTGGATGAACATCTCGATGAAGTCCGGCTTGGCGGTGAGGAGTTCGGAGAACTCGTCGATGATCAGCACCAGCGAGGGCAGCGGGTCCAGCGCCGCGCCGGCCGTCCGGGCCCGCTCGTACTCGTGGATGTTGGCGTAGTTGCCCGCCGAGCGCAGCAGCTCCTGGCGGCGGTGCAGTTCGCCCTCGATCGCGTCGCGCATGCGGTCGACCAGGGTGAGTTCGCCCTCCAGGTTGGTGATCACCGCGGAGGTGTGCGGCATGTCCGCCATGCCGGAGAAGGTCGCGCCGCCCTTGAAGTCGGCGAGGACGAAGTTCAGGATCTCCGAGGAGTGCGTCATCGCCAGCGCCAGCACCAGGGTGCGCAGCAGCTCCGACTTGCCGGAGCCGGTCGCGCCCACGCACAGGCCGTGCGGGCCCATGCCCTCCAGCGCGGCCTCCTTGATGTCCAGGTAGACGTGCTCGCCGTTCGCGCCGACCCCGATCGGCACCCGCATCCGCTCGTGCTGGGCGCGCGGGCGCCAGCTGCGCGTCACGTCGAAGGAGCCCGGGTCGCCCGAGTTCATCAGGTCGGTGAAGTCCAGGTTCGACAGCAGCGGCTCGTCGTCCCCGCCGGCCGAGAGCCGGTACGGCGCCAACTGCCGCGCCAGCGCCTCGGACTGCCAGACCGAGAGCAGGTCCGGCGTGCCGGTGTACGTCGCCCCGGAGGCCGAGCGCAGCACCAGCTCCTGCGGGCTCACCGTCACCATCAGGTGCCCGCTCGGCTCGTCCAGGTCGCCCGGCACCACCTCGATGACGGTCACCCCCTGCACGCCCTCGGGGCTCGCCAGCAGCGAGTTCGGCGGCACCCCGGCGCCGTCCATCACCACCACCAGGTGCGGCTGGTCCGGCGCGGGCGCCGCGTCCCGCACGAACCGCTGGCGGCCGGCCAGCTCGTCCTGCAACAGGAACTCCAGCTCGCCCAGGTCGGTGGCGATCAGCCGGCGCGAGCCCGCGCCGTCGGCCTCCTTGCGGTGCTGGTTGTGCGGGAGCCACTTGGTCCACTCCCACTCCTCCGCCGCGCCCGGCGCCGCGGCCACCGCGACCAGCAGGTCGTCCGGCGAGTGCAGGGTGGTCAACTGGGCGATCATCGCGCGCACGTTGCCGTACACCGAGTCCGCGTCCCCGCACACCGTGACGTGGTAGAAGGCGCGCAGCGACACCGCCAGCGGCAGGTCCTGCAAGGTGCCGTGGGCCTTCAGGAAGGAGTGCATCGCGGCCGCCGACAGCGGCTCCAGCTCGTCCATCGGCGCGGTCTGCGGCGCCACCAGCGGCGTCGACAGCTGAACCGGGCCCAGGCCCACCCGGATCTGCGCGAAGTCGCCGTCCCCGGTGCGGCGCTCCCACAGCCGCCGGCCGTCCGCCACGATCGACCACAGCTGGTCCGGCGCCGGGTTCAGGAACAGCAGCGCGCCGCGCTGGCGCTCCGCCGTGCGGCGCACCTGGCGGCGCATCTGCTGCAGGTACTTGAGGTAGTCGCGCCGCTCGTCCGCCATCGCGGTCGAACCGCCCTTGCGGGCCCGCACGATCTGCGCCAGCACCATGCCGACCGTCGAGGCGACCATCAGACCGCCCATGATCTTCATCGGGGCCGCCGCACCCGGCGCGAAGAAGAACACCGCCGAGCCGCCCATGCCGAGCATCGGGAGGATGCTCATCAGCCAGTCCTCGCCGCCCTGCCGGGGCAGTTCGGGCGGGGTCACCAGCTCCACCGGCTCGTCCGGCACCGCCGGCGGATAGGCCCGGCCCGGGCGCTTGACCGTGATCACACCCATGTGTCATCCACCCCGCGGCGTCGATCGATCACTTCGGCATCAGCCCTCACGCAACTGGACTCGTACGGCTCGTACGGGTTTCGCCAGGGCGAGGACGCACCACACGGCGCCGCCCCCCGTACCGCGCGCAGGGGCCGATCCTAACGGTCGCCCCCGCACCGCCCGCCAGGCCCGCGTCCGCACCCCCCGCCGGGGGCCCGGCCCGCACCGGGGCCGGGCACGAACCGAGCGGGTAGGGTAACGCCGCGCCAACTCGCGGCCCGGTCGGGCCGGTTCCACTGCCACACCGAGCGCCGCCGTGCCGCGGCACCGTCAACAAGGGGGAGCGCCCAGTGCGTCGAAGGACCGAGGTGCGGCGATGAGCGACACCACCGCGACCGGCTACTGCCGGGTCACCGTCGTCGCCCCGGACCGCCGGATCGACGTCGCCCTGCCCGAGGACGTCCCGCTCGCGGACGTCTACCCCGAGGTGCTGCGCCTGGCCAACCAGAGCCAGCCCGACGGCGCGCCCACCGGTTTCCACCTGGTGCGCCGCGACGGCACCGTCCTCGACAGCGGCCTGCCGCTCGCCGCCCAGCAGGTCCGCGACGGCGACCTGCTCGCGCTGCGCCCCTTCGCCGAGTCCCTCCCGCCGGCCGTCTACGACGACGTCGCCGACGCGATCGCCAGCGCCGTCGAGACCGACCGCCGACTCTGGAGCGCCGAACTCATGCGGGCCTTCGGCCTGATCGGCGCCGCGCTGCTGCTCGTCCTGCTCGGCTTCGCGCTCTGGTTCGCCGACCTGCGCCACGACATGCACGGCCTGCCCGGCGTCCTGGCCGGCGTCACCGCCGTCGTCCTCACCGCGCTGGCCGGCGTCCGCGCCCGGGTCTACCAGGACGCCCACGCCGCCCTCGCGCTCGGCCTCGGCGCCCTGCCGCACGCCATGATCGGCGGCAGCGGCGTCCTCGCCGTCGCCCACCCGTGGGACGGCCCCGGCCGGCTCCAGTTCCTGGCCGGCTGCGTCGCCGTCCTGGTGGTCGCCGTGCTGCTGGTGGGACTGCTCCCCGAGAAGGACGCGGTGTTCGTCGCCGCCGCCCTGGTCGCCGCCGCCGGCGCGCTCGCCACCTTCGCCGCCGTCCTGCTGCCGGACACCCCCGCCGGGCACATCGCCGCCGTCACCGGCATCACCGCCGTCGCGGCCGTCGGCTTCCTGCCCGGCCTCTCCGCCCGCTTCGCCCGGCTGCCCGTCGGCTTCAGCGCCCCGGGCCAGACCCGCACCCGCAGCCGCGACTACGACGAGGAGGCCGAGCGCGCCGAGGCCGTCCAGTACGAGCGGATCGCCCACCAGGCCCGCCGCGGCCACGAGGTCCTGGTCGGCCTGGTCGGCGGCTGCGCCGCGGTCGTGGTCGGCTCCTGCGCCGTCCTCGGCTTCACCGACCGGACGTTCCCCGAGCTGCTCGCGCTCGCCCTGGGCCTGGCCACGATGCTGCGCGCCCGGCTGTTCCGCTACACCGCGCAGGTCTTCAGCCTCACCATCGCCGGGCTGCTCGGTCTGGCCCTGCTGATCATCGGCCTGTCCCTGCACACCCCGCAGTTCATCCTGCGCGCTGCCAGTTCCGCCGAGGTCGACCTGCGCACCGTCTGGCTGGCCGCCTCCATCGCGTTCGGCGCGGCGCTGCTCGCCGCGATCGCGCTGGTGGTGCCCCGGCTCGGCGTCTCCCCGTTCTGGGGGCGCATCCTGGACCTGGTCGACAGCCTGACCCTGATCTCCCTCGTCCCGCTGGCGCTCGCCGTCCTGGACGTCTACCGGCTGGTCCGCGGCGCCACCAGCTGACCGGCCGGCCCGTGCCGCCCGCCCCGTTCGGCCCGTCCGGCCCGCCGACCGGCCGGGTGGGCGGCACTGGTACCCTTGGCCTTCGAGCGCAGCCGTGTGTCCGCCTCCGGTGGGTCGCAGACCGCCGGCCGCGCTCCGTCACGACACCGAGTCCTCATGAGTCCTGTGTTGTCGACCAGGACCGCTCGGTACACCCTGAAGGAGTTGCAGTGGCTCTCGCCTCTGACGTCAAGAAGCAGATCTTCGCCGAGTTCGGCCAGAAGGAGGGCGACACCGGTTCCCCCGAGGTCCAGGTGGCCATGCTCTCCCGCCGCATCGCGGACCTGACCGAGCACCTCAAGATCCACAAGCACGACCACCACTCGCGTCGTGGCCTGCTGATCCTGGTCGGCCAGCGCCGCCGCCTGCTGCAGTACCTGGCCAAGAAGGACATCGAGCGCTTCCGTACGCTCGTCGACCGCCTGGGCATCCGCCGCGGTGCCGCCGGTGGCGCCCGCTAAGACCGCCGCTCGGGGCGGCTCCCCACACCGGGGAGCCGCCCCTCGCGCGTATGCCGCGGACACCCCGAGCCGCGGCGCCCGGACATAACAACTCGCGCGTACCTCCCCAGGTGGCCGAGGATTGCACCGTAGGGTTGTGGGCATGCCCGGTGATGGCGCACCAGCGCGCCACCCGGGCAGACGAACCCGAACCCCCCGCGGGCCGAAGGCTTCAAACGGAAGCCGCCCGCATCCGAGAGAGCGTCCAGACGCGGACCGCCCGTCCCGGCCCGGCAGCCGTGAGGCGCCGGTCCTCGGTAGTGGCCCCCGGAAGCCCCGCAGACCGAGCGGAGCACCCCGGAGGCTTCGATCGAAGACCGGCCCGACTGCCGTCCTCCTTGCCAGGAGGGCCAGGGCCAGCCGGCAGGCAGCGCGGGGACGCTCTCCCGGAGACGTACGAAAGAGGAGATCTTCCAGGTGGAAGAGAACGTGTTCTACGCCGAGGCCGTGATCGACAACGGTTCCTTCGGCACCCGTACCATCCGCTTCGAGACCGGCCGTCTGGCCCGTCAGGCCGCCGGCTCCGCCGTGGCCTACCTGGACGACGACACCATGGTGCTGTCGGCCACCAGCGCGTCCAAGCAGCCGAAGGAGCACTTCGACTTCTTCCCGCTGACCGTGGACGTCGAGGAGCGCATGTACGCCGCGGGCCGCATCCCCGGCTCGTTCTTCCGTCGTGAGGGCCGGCCCTCCGAGGACGCGATCCTCACCTGCCGCCTGATCGACCGCCCGCTGCGCCCGTCCTTCGTCAAGGGCCTGCGCAACGAGGTCCAGGTCGTCTGCACCGTCATGGCGCTCAACCCCGACCACCTGTACGACGTGGTGGCCATCAACGCCGCCTCCGCCTCCACCCAGCTGGCGGGCCTGCCGTTCTCCGGCCCGATCGGCGGCGTTCGCGTCGCGCTGATCAACGGCCAGTGGGTGGCCTTCCCGACCCACAGCGAGCTGGAGTCGGCCGTCTTCGACATGGTCGTCGCCGGTCGCGTCCTGCCGGACGGCGACGTCGCGATCATGATGGTCGAGGCCGAGGCCACCGACAAGACCATCAAGCTGGTCGAGGGCGGCGCCGAGGCGCCGACCGAGGACGTCGTCGCCGCCGGTCTGGACGCCGCCAAGCCGTTCATCAAGGTGCTGTGCGCCGCCCAGTCGCAGCTCGCCGCCCAGGCCGCCAAGCCGACCGGCGTGTTCCCGGTCTTCCTGGACTACCAGGACGACGTCCTGGCCGCGCTGACCGCCGCCGTCAAGGACGAGCTCGCCCAGGCCCTCACCATCCCGGGCAAGCAGGAGCGCAACAACGAGCTGGACCGCGTCAAGGCGCTGGCCGCCGAGAAGCTGCTCCCCGAGTTCGAGGGCCGCGAGAAGGAGATCAGCGCCGCCTACAACGCGCTGACCAAGAAGGTCGTCCGCGAGCGCGTCATCAAGGACAAGGTCCGCATCGACGGCCGCGGTGTCACCGACATCCGCACCCTGGCCGCCGAGGTCGAGGCCATCCCGCGCGTGCACGGCTCGGCCCTGTTCGAGCGTGGCGAGACCCAGATCCTGGGCGTCACCACCCTCAACATGCTGCGCATGGAGCAGCAGCTGGACACGCTCTCCCCGGAGACGCGCCGCCGCTACATGCACAACTACAACTTCCCGCCGTACTCGGTCGGCGAGACCGGCCGCGTGGGTGCGCCCAAGCGCCGCGAGATCGGCCACGGCGCGCTGGCGGAGCGGGCGATCATCCCCGTGCTGCCCTCGCGCGAGGAGTTCCCGTACGCCATCCGCCAGGTCTCCGAGGCGCTGAGCTCTAACGGCTCCACCTCGATGGGCTCGGTCTGCGCCTCCACCATGTCGCTGCTGAACGCCGGTGTGCCGCTGAAGGCCGCCGTCGCCGGTATCGCCATGGGCCTGATCTCCCAGGAGATCGACGGCGAGACCCACTACGTCGCGCTGACCGACATCCTCGGTGCCGAGGACGCGTACGGCGACATGGACTTCAAGGTCGCCGGTACCCGCAACTTCATCACCGCCCTGCAGCTGGACACCAAGCTCAACGGCATCCCGGCGTCGGTGCTGGCCGCCGCGCTGAAGCAGGCCAAGGACGCGCGTCTGCACATCCTCGACGTGATGAACGAGGCCATCGACACGCCGGACGAGATGTCCCCGAACGCCCCGCGGATCATCACCATCAAGATCCCGGTGGACAAGATCGGTGAGGTCATCGGCCCCAAGGGCAAGATGATCAACCAGATCCAGGAGGACACCGGCGCCGAGATCACGATCGAGGACGACGGCACCATCTACATCGGTGCCGCCGACGGACCGGCCGCCGAGGCCGCCCGCACCACGATCAACCAGATCGCCAACCCGACCATGCCGGAGGTCGGCGAGCGCTACCTGGGCACCGTGGTGAAGACCACGACGTTCGGCGCGTTCGTCTCGCTCATGCCGGGCAAGGACGGCCTGCTGCACATCTCGCAGATCCGCAAGCTGGCCGGCGGCAAGCGCGTCGAGAACGTCGAGGACGTCCTCGGTGTCGGCGCCAAGGTGCAGGTCGAGATCGCCGAGATCGACCCGCGCGGCAAGCTCTCCCTCATCCCCGTCGTCGAGGGCGAGGAAGCCGGCGAGACCGCTTCCGAGTGAAGCGCCGCTAGCTGACCCTTGCGGCCCGTACGCCTCCCGGCGTGCGGGCCGCACCCTGTTGCCCCCGCGTTCGTCCATGCGTTCCCACGCGTGTTTCCTCTGGAGGTACCCCCCGTGGCTCAGGCCCCGGCGGCGAAGCAGCGCCCCGGCTCCACCCGGACCCTGCTCAAGGGCGCCGACGGCGCCGGCACGGTGCGCCGCACCGTCCTCCCCGGCGGCCTTCGGGTCGTCACCGAGACCCTGCCGACGGTGCGCTCAGCCACCTTCGGCATCTGGGTCGGCGTCGGCTCGCGGGACGAGACCCCGCAGCTCAACGGCGCCACCCACTACCTGGAGCACCTGCTCTTCAAGGGCACCGCGCGGCGCAGCGCGCTGGACATCTCGGCTGCCCTGGACGCGGTCGGCGGTGAGATGAACGCCTTCACCGCGAAGGAGAACACCTGCTACTACGCCCGGGTCCTGGACACCGACCTGCCGCTGGCCATCGACGTGGTCTGCGACATGGTCACCGGCTCGCTGATCCGCTCCGAGGACGTCGACGCCGAGCGCGGCGTCATCCTCGAGGAGATGGCGATGGCCGAGGACGACCCGGGCGACGTGGTGCACGACCTGTTCGCCAAGGTGATCTTCGGCAGCGGCCCGCTCGGCCGCCCCATCCTGGGCACCCAGGAGACCATCAAGGTGCTCACCCGGGAGCAGATCGCCGGCTTCTACCGCCGCCGCTACCGGCCCGAGAACCTGGTCGTCTCGGCCGCCGGCAACCTCGACCACCACACGGTGGTCAAGCAGGTCGAGCAGGCCTTCGCGGCGGTACTGGCCCGCTCCGACGCGGCCCCCGCCGAGGCCCGCCGCGGCGTCAAGGCGCTGCGCACGGCCGGCCGGGTCGAGGTGCTCAACCGCTCCACCGAGCAGGCCCACCTGGTGCTGGGCGTGCCCGGGGTGCCTCGGCACGACGAGCGCCGCTGGGCGATGGGCGTGCTCAACGCGGCCCTCGGCGGCGGGATGAGCTCCCGGCTGTTCCAGGAGGTGCGGGAGAAGCGCGGCCTGGCGTACTCGGTGTACTCGTACTCCTCGTCCTACGCGGACAGCGGCCTGTTCGGCATCTACGCCGGCTGCCAGCCCAAGCGGGTCGAGGAGGTGCTGCGGATCTGCCGCGCGGAGCTGGCCAAGGTGGTCGCCGAGGGCATCACCGAGGAGGAGCTGCGGCGCGCGATCGGCCAGATCTCCGGCTCCACCGTGCTGGGCATGGAGGACACCGGCTCGCTGATGAACCGGATCGGCAAGGCCGAGTTGAGCTACGGACACCACCTGTCGGTGGACGAGATGCTGGCGCGGATCGCGGCCGTGACCCTGGACGACGTCCACGCGGTGGCCCGTGATGTGCTGGGCGCGTACCGGCCGTCGCTGGCGCTGATCGGACCGGTCAACGACAAGCGGGCCGCCAAGCTCGCCGATCTGCTGGTGTGAGAGGACATTTCGCTATGACGCTGCGTGTCGCCGTGATCGGTGCCAACGGTCGGATCGGCTCCGAGGCGGTCAAGGCCGTCGAGGCCGCGCCGGACCTCGAACTGGTGGCCACCCTGGGCCGCGGGTCCGAGCCGGCGGAGCTGACCGAGGCCGGCGTCCAGGTCACCGTCGAGCTCACCCACCCGGACTCGGTGATGGGCAACCTCGACTACTGCCTGCACCACGGCATCCACGTGGTCACCGGGACCACCGGCTGGACGGACGAGCGGCTGGCCACCGTCCGCGGCTGGCTCGACCAGGCCCCCGAGCTGGGCCTGCTGATCGCGCCGAACTTCTCCATCGGCGCGGTGCTCGGCATGAAGTTCGCCCAGACCGCGGCGAAGTACTTCGAGTCGGTCGAGGTGGTCGAGCTGCACCACGACCGCAAGGCCGACGCCCCCAGCGGCACCGCCACCCGTACTGCGCAGCTGATCGCGGCGGCCCGCGCCGAGGCCGGCCGCCCGCAGCAGCAGGACCCGACCACCCACAGCCTGCCCGGTGCCCGCGGCGCCGACGTGGACGGGGTGCCGGTGCACGCCGTCCGGCTGCGCGGGCTGCTCGCCCACCAGCAGGTGATGTTCGGCGACACCGGTGAGACGCTCACCATCCGGCACGACTCGCTGCACCACAGCAGCTTCATGCCGGGCATCCTGCTCGGTGTGCGCAAGGTCGTGGAGACGCCGGGGCTCACCCTGGGCCTCGAACACTTCCTGGACCTGTGAGCCCGGCATGACGTCCCGTACCGGATTCTTCGTCCTGTCCGGCGTGCTGCTGCTGGTCGCCCTCCTCTGCGTCGGGGAGGGCGTCCAGCTGGTCGCCACCGGTAAGCCGCTCGGCATCGGCATCGGCCTGTGCGCCTTCGTCATCCCGGTGATCGGCGTCTGGTTCCTGCGCCAGACCGTCCGGTTCGGCCGGGCCAGCGAGCAGCTCGCCCGGGAGCTGGAGGCCGAGGGCGGCCTGCCGGTGGACGAGCTCCAGCGCACCACCGGCGGGCGGATCGACCGGGCCTCGGCCGACGCGGTGTTCGCCCGCCGGCAGACCGAGGCGGAGGCCGCGCCGGCCGACTGGCGGGTCTGGTTCCGCCTCGCGGTGGCGTACGCCGACGCCGGCGACACCCCGCGCGCCCGCAAGACCATGCAGCACGCCATCAAGCTGCACAGCACCGAACCCGCAAGGAGCAACGCGTGAGCGACCAACCGACGGCCCCCAGCTTCCGCAGCGACGTCACGGTCGAGCTGGTCCGCAGCGCGGCCGCCGACTCGGACGTCATCTGGGCGGCCCGCGTCTCGACCGCGGGGGAGCAGTCCCTGGAGGCGGTTCAGCAGGACCCGGAGAAGTCCAAGGGCCTGATCAACTTCCTGATGCGGGACCGGCACGGCACCCCCTTCGAGCACAACTCGATGACCTTCTTCATCAGCGCGCCGATCTTCGTGTTCCGGGAGTTCCACCGGCACCGCAGCGGCTGGTCCTACAACGAGGAGTCCGGCCGCTACCGCGAGCTGCAGCCGGTCTTCTACGTCCCGGCGGAGGAGCGCAAGCTCGTCCAGCAGGGC
Source organism: Kitasatospora sp. NPDC088779 (assembly GCF_040685395.1). Lineage (NCBI taxonomy): Bacteria > Bacillati > Actinomycetota > Actinomycetes > Kitasatosporales > Streptomycetaceae > Kitasatospora > Kitasatospora sp. NPDC088779. Next base: position 68,228 of record NZ_JBFBHW010000045.1, read on the forward strand.
CGCCCGGGCCGCTACGAGTTCGTCGACGGCACCCCCGAGCAGCACAGGACCACCACCGAGGCGATGGAGGCCGCGTACCGCGAGTCCTACGCGCGCTACCAGGAGATGCTGGCGGCCGGCGTGGCCCGTGAGGTGGCCCGGGCGGTGCTGCCGGTCGGCCTGTTCTCCTCGATGTACGCGACCTGCAACTCCCGTTCGCTGATGCACTTCCTGTCGCTGCGGACCAAGCGGGAGCACTCGGCGGTGCCGTCCTTCCCGCAGCGCGAGATCGAGATGGTCGCCGAGCAGATGGAGCAGGAGTGGGCGCGGCTCATGCCGCTCACCCATGCGGCCTTCGAGAAGCACGGCCGGGTCGCTCCCTGACCTGGGACGATAGGCATATGGGCGGAGTGTCACGCATGTCTGGATTGCGGCTTTTCTAGCCGCTCCCTACATTCATGAACACGGATTCCGGTGCTGCCCGAACCCCCGAGCGGGCAGCACCGGAATCCCATGTCACCGCCTGTTTCCGCCGCTTCGCGTGGTATGCCCCTGTCCGAACACTGGACCGGTGTGGGTACCGCCCCACCGCCTACGAGTAGCTTTGGACGCATGGCTCCGACCTCCACCCCCCAGACGCCGTTCGGCCGGGTCCTGACCGCGATGGTCACCCCGTTCACCGCCGACGGCGGACTCGACCTCGACGGCGCCCAGCGCCTCGCCACGCACCTCGTGGACTCCGGCAACGACGGCCTCGTCGTCAACGGCACCACCGGTGAGTCCCCGACCACCAGCGACGCCGAGAAGGCCCAGCTCGTCCGCGCCGTGGTGGAGGCGGTCGGGGATCGCGCCCACGTGGTGGCCGGCGTCGGCACCAACGACACCCACCACAGTGCCGAGCTGGCGCGACAGGCGGAGGCCGCCGGAGCCCACGGCCTGCTGGTCGTCACGCCGTACTACAGCAAGCCCCCGCAGGAGGGCCTGTACCGGCACACCGTGCACATCGCGGACACCACCGGGCTGCCGGTCATGCTCTACGACATCCCGGGCCGCAGCGGCGTCGCGCTGAGCCACGAGACGCTGGTCCGCCTCGGCGAGCACCCGCGGATCGTCGCCAACAAGGACGCCAAGGGCGACCTCGGCGCGGCCGCCTGGGCCATCGCCCGCTCCGACCTCGCCTGGTACTCCGGCGACGACATCCTCAACCTGCCGCTGCTGTCGGTCGGAGCCGCCGGAGTGGTCAGCGTCGTCGGACACGTCGTGGCCGGCGAACTGCGTGCGATGATCGAGGCGTACCTGGCCGGCGATGTGGCCAAGGCCACGGCGATCCACCAGGGCCTGCTCCCGGTGTTCAGCGGTATGTTCCGCACGCAGGGTGTCATTCTCGCCAAGGCCGCGCTGGAGCTCCAGGGACTGCCGGCCGGCCCGCTGAGGCTGCCGCTGGTCGGCGCGACTCCCGAGGAGATCGCACGATTGACGAAGGATCTCGCCGCCGGCGGGGTACACCTGTAACAGACGAAGACGTGCGCGCCCCGGCTCGCCGGACCCTCACGGGCCCGCCGCTGGACCGGACCGACGGCGCGAGAGCACCGACCCAGTAGGAAAACGACACTGAGTACGCACGCCATATGTCTTCAGGGGGAGGACCCCGGGCATATGGCGTGCGTCGTGAGGAGAGTCTTTTGAGTCACCCGCACCCCGAACTCGGCGCACCCCCGGCCCTGAAGGAGGGCGCCCTCCGCATCACCCCGCTCGGCGGTCTCGGCGAGATCGGCCGCAACATGACGGTCTTCGAATACGGGGGCCGCATCCTGATCGTCGACTGCGGCGTCCTCTTCCCCGAGGACGAGCAGCCCGGCGTGGACCTGATCCTCCCGGACTTCACCTACATCCGGGACCGCCTCGACAAGATCGACGGCATCGTCCTCACCCACGGGCACGAGGACCACATCGGCGCCGTCCCGTTCCTCCTGCGGGAGAACCCGGACATCCCGCTGATCGGCTCCAAGCTGACCCTCGCCCTGATCGAGGCCAAGCTCGCCGAGCACCGCATCCGGCCGTACGTGCTGGAGGTCAAGGAGGGCGAGCGCGAGCGCATCGGTCCCTTCGACTGCGAGTTCATCGCGGTCAACCACTCCATCCCGGACGCCCTGGCGGTCGCCGTCCGCACCCCCGCGGGCATGGTCGTGGCCACCGGCGACTTCAAGATGGACCAGCTGCCGCTCGACGGCCGCCTGACCGACCTGCCGACCTTCGCCAAGCTGGCCGAAGAGGGCATGGACCTGCTGCTGGTGGACTCCACCAACGCTGAGGTCCCCGGCTTCATCCCGCCCGAGCGGGACATCTCGGCCGCGCTGCGGAACGTCTTCGCGAACGCCGACAAGCGCATCATCGTCGCCTCCTTCGCCAGCCACGTGCACCGCATCCAGCAGGTGCTGGACGCCGCGCACGAGTACAAGCGCAAGGTCGCCTTCGTCGGCCGCTCGATGGTCCGCAACATGGGCATCGCCCGCGACCTCGGCTACCTGAAGGTCCCCGGCAACATGGTCGTCGACGTCAAGCAGCTCGACGACCTGCCGGACAAGGACGTCGTGCTGATCTGCACCGGCTCCCAGGGCGAGCCGATGGCGGCGCTGTCCCGGATGGCCAACCGCGACCACCAGATCCGCATCGTCGAGGGCGACACCGTCGTCCTGGCCTCGTCGCTCATCCCGGGCAACGAGAACGCCGTCTACCGGGTGATCAACGGCCTCACCCGCTGGGGCGCCAAGGTCGTGCACAAGGGCAACGCCAAGGTGCACGTCTCCGGCCACGCCTCGGCCGGCGAGCTGCTGTACTTCTTCAACATCTGCAAGCCGCGCAACCTGATGCCGGTCCACGGCGAGTGGCGCCACCTGCGGGCCGCCGCCGACCTGGGCATCGCCACCGGCATTCCGCGCAACCGCGTGGTCATCGCCGAGGACGGCGTCTGCGTCGACCTGGAGAAGGGCGTCGCCCGGATCGTCGGCAAGGTGCAGGCCGGGTACGTCTACGTGGACGGCGCCTCGGTCGGCGACATCACCGAGGCCTCGCTCAAGGACCGCAGGATCCTCGGCGAGGAGGGCTTCATCTCGGTCTTCGTCGCGGTTGACTCGACCAACGGCAAGATCGTGGGCGGCCCGACCTTCCAGGCCCGCGGCTCCGGCATCGACGACAACGCGTTCGTGCCGGTCGCCGCCAAGCTCCAGGAGGCCCTGGACCGCTCGGCGAGCGACGGCGTGCTGGAGCCCCGCCTGGTCCAGCAGCTGGTCCGCCGGACCGTCGGCAAGTGGGTGGCGGACAACTACCGCCGCCGGCCGATGATCCTGCCGGTCGTCGTCGAGGTCTGAGCCTCCGGCGGCTGGTTTGACGTGGGGCAGCCCGGTGCGTAATGTTCTCCGGGTTGCCCCACGGGACGGCCCCGCAGGAAGTCTCTCGAATGCGAATTCGAGAATGACCGCGGAAAACGGCCCGAGAAACTCTGGTAGAGTTCGGGAGCGCCGAAAGGCGAAAGCCGATCAGGTAAATGAAACTCCGGAAAACGGAGCGGAAAACATCTGATAAGCTGGAAACACGAAAGAACGAAGCGCCCGGAGGGCCCGCTGGAAGGCGGTCCGAAGGAAGTGTCCGTTCCTTGAGAACTCAACAGCGTGCCAAAAGTCAACGCCAGATATGTTGACATCCCCGGCCTCAGAATCTTCTGGGGTTGGAGATTCCTTTTGAAGTAAAACACTAGCGAGGACGCAGTGCGCGGGATCACCCTATTCCGGTGGTTGCCGTGCCGCTCAACGCGAGTGCCGCCCGACGCTTTTAATTAAGCACTGCGGGTAGACATTCACGGAGAGTTTGATCCTGGCTCAGGACGAACGCTGGCGGCGTGCTTAACACATGCAAGTCGAACGGTGAAGCCCTTCGGGGTGGATCAGTGGCGAACGGGTGAGTAACACGTGGGCAATCTGCCCTGCACTCTGGGACAAGCCCTGGAAACGGGGTCTAATACCGGATATGACCTTCCTCCGCATGGGGGTTGGTGTAAAGCTCCGGCGGTGCAGGATGAGCCCGCGGCCTATCAGCTTGTTGGTGGGGTAATGGCCTACCAAGGCGACGACGGGT